>NZ_AP022584.1:914641-1219522 GCF_010731675.1 Mycobacterium marseillense | reverse complement strand
CGAAATCTTCGCCGGCTACTACGGGCAGCGCCTGCCCGCCGCCGGCTCCTATCGCGCCTTCCTCACCTGGCTGGCCGATCGCGACCTCGACGCCTCCCGTGAGGCCTGGGGAGCGCTGTTGTCCGGCTTCGAAACTCCCACTCTGGTCGCGCCCGAGGACCGGTTGGGGCAGGGGCGCCGCGGCTTCGACAAGTCTCGCGTGTCCGCGGAGACCACCCGGGCCCTCGGCGAGCTGGCGCGCTCGCACCACACCACGCTCAGCACCGTGCTGCAGGCCGCGTGGGCGCTGGTGCTGACCTCGCTGACCGGTCAGCACGACGTCGTCTTCGGCACCCCGCGATCGCGGGTCGGCCAGCTGGAGGTCGACGACGCGGAATCGATGGTCGGGCTGCTGATCAACACGGTGCCGGTGCGCGCGAACATCACCGCGACGACCACCACCGCGGATCTGCTGGCGCAGTTGCAGAGCAGCCACAACGACGCGCTCGAGCACCAGCACCTGGCGCTCAGCGAGATCCACCGCGTCACCGGCCACGACCAACTTTTCGACACACTGTTCGTCTACGAGAACTACCCGATCGACAGCGGCATGACGCTGGGTGACGACGGGCTGGCCATCGCGGCGTTCACCAACCGCGAGTACAACCACTATCCGCTGACGGTGGAGGCCCTGCCCGGCCGTGAACTCGGCCTGCACATCGAATTCGACGCCGACGTGTTCGACGCCGCCGGTATCGCGTCGCTCACCGAACGGCTGCAGCGGGTGTTGGTCGCGATGACAGCCGACCCCGCCCGGCGGCTGTCATCGATCGACCTGCTCGACCGCGACGAGCGCGAACTGGTGCTGTCGACGATGTCCGGCGCCGGTGTGGGGGCGCCGGTGGGCGTGGCCCCGGAGCTGCTGTCCGCGGCGGTGGCGGCCGACCCGGACGCGCCCGCCGTGGTCGACGGCGACCGGCAGCTGTCGTATCGCGAACTCGACGAGTGGTCAACGCGGCTGGCGCGCAAGCTGATCGAGAAGGGCGTCGGCCCGGAGCGCGCCGTCGGTGTGGCGATCGACCGCTGCGCCGAGCTGGTGGTGGCCTGGTGGGCCGTGGTCAAGGCCGGCGGCATCTACGCACCGGTGGATCTGGACCACCCGGTGGAGCGCATCGCCTCGGTGCTCGACGCCGTCGACGCGGTGTGCGTGTTGACGTGCGGCACCGACGACGTCGCCGGCGCCGCGACGCGCCCGATCGTGCGTCTCGACGGTCTCGACCTGTCCGCGTACTCGGAGCGGGAGATCACCGACGCGGACCGGCTCTCGCCACTGCAGGCCGGCGACACCGCGTACCTGATCTTCACCTCGGGATCGACCGGCGTCCCCAAGGGCGTCGCGGTGGGCCACAGCGGCATGCTGGGCTGGACCGCCGCCCAACGCGAGCTGTTCGGTCTGGGCTCGGACGCACGCGTGCTCATGGTCGCCTCGCCGACCTTCGACGCCTCGGTCGGAGAACTGTTGCTGGCCGCGGGATCTGGCGCCGCCCTGGTGGTGGCGCCACCGCAGGTGTATGCCGGTGAGGCGCTGACCGCGCTGCTGCACAACCAGCGCGTCAGCGCGGCCATCCTGACGCCCACCGTGATCTCGACGCTGGACCGCGCGCGGCTCTCTTGCCTGGACACGCTGGTCGCCGTCGGCGAGGCCTGCCTGCCCGAGCTGGTGGACGCCTGGGCTCCTGGCCGCCAGATGTTCAACGGCTACGGTCCGAGCGAGACCACCATCTGGGTCACCTGCGCGCGGCTGTCGGCAGACGAGCCGGTCCGCATCGGCGCCCCCATCTCCGGCGTGTGCGCGCGCGTCCTCGACGCCTGGCTGAACCCCGTTCCGGTCGGTGTGGTGGGCGAGCTGTACCTGAGCGGGCCCGCCCTGGGGCACGGCTATCTGGGCCGGGTGGAGTTGACCGCAGAACGGTTCGTCGCCAACCCCTTTGGCGCGCCCGGAACAAGGATGTATCGCACCGGCGACCTGGTGCGCTGGATGCCCGACGGGACACTGGACTATCTGGGCCGCGCCGACAGCCAGATCAAACTGCGCGGGCAGCGCATCGAACTCGGCGAGATCGAAAACACGCTGCTGGCCTGCCCGCAGGTGACCCAGGCCGCGGTAACCGTCGCGGACACCCCGACCGGCTCGCACCTGGTCGCCTACGTGACGCTCGATCACGCCGCCAGCCCCGACCGGGACGTCCAGCAGGACGCCGACGATGTCCAGGAGTGGCAGCACCTCTACGACGACCTGTACGGCGCCGAGCTCGCGGCCAACTTCGGCGAGGACTTCCGCGGCTGGAACAGCAGCTATACCGGCGAACCGATTCCGCTCGAGGAAATGGCCGAATGGCGTTCCGCCACAGTCGATCGCATCATGTCGCTGCGGCCGCAACGGGTGCTGGAGATCGGCGCCGGCTCCGGATTGCTGCTCTCACAGATCGCCCCGCACTGCGATCAGTACGTCGCCACCGACTTCTCGCCCGTCGCGATCGACAACCTGGCCCGCTCGATGGAACAGCTGCAACTGCCGTGGCGCGACCGCGTCGAGCTGCTGACCCAACCCGCCCACGTCACCGACGGGCTGCCGCAGGGCCACTTCGACACCATCATTCTCAACTCGGTCGTCCAGTACTTCCCCAATGCGGGTTACCTGGCCCAGGTCATCGACAAGGCCATGGAGCTGTTGGCCCCCGGCGGCGCGGTCTTCATCGGTGACATCCGTAACCACACCCTGCAGGGCGCGTTCCAAACCGCGATTGCGCTGGCGCGCGGCGACGCCGCCGACGCGGCCGAGATCCGCCAGCGCGTCCGCCACGCCATGCTCGGCGAGACCGAATTGCTCTTGGCGCCGGAATTTTTCACCTCCTGGGCCGGCTCGCGCCCGGAGGCCGTCGGCCTGGATATCCGCGTCAAACGCGGCATGGCCGACAACGAACTGAACCAGCACCGCTACGACGTCGCCATCCACAAGGCCCCCGCGGCCGTGCGGTCGGTGGCCGACGAGCGCGCGCTGACGTGGGCGCAGTGCGACGGCCTGAGCGGCCTGCGCGAGAATTTGACCTCGCAGCGTCCCGCCGCCGTCCGCATCACCGACATCCCGCGCGCAGGACTGATCACCGATGTCGGCGTCGAGGCCGCACTGGCCGAGGGGCTGCCCCTGGCCGACGCGCTGGCCCAGGCCGACGCCGGCCCCGATGCCACCGTCGCCGAAGAACTGCACCGCCTCGGTGAGAGCGTCGGATATGACGTCGCCGTCACGTGGGGCGCCCGACCCGGCACTCTCAGTGCGGTTTTCATCGCCTCCGGCGACCGGCCCGCCCCGGCGCTGACCGATCTCTACCTGGCGCCCGACGAGGCCCGGCGCCGCACCATCCACGCCAACGATCCCCGCACCAACACCAAGGTCGGCGAGGTGCGCGAGCGGCTGAGCGCCTGGCTGCCCGAGTACATGGTGCCGACACACATTGTGGCGCTTGAAGAATTCCCGATGACGACCTCGGGCAAGCTCGACCGCAAGGCCCTGCCGGCCCCCGACTACCAAGATGCCGACCGGTACCGCGCCCCGGTCACCGCCGTCGAGGAGATCCTGGTCGGCATCTACGCCCAGGTGCTCGGCCTGGAACGCGTGGGCGTCGACGACTCGTTCTTCGACCTGGGTGGGGACTCGCTGTCGGCGATGCGCCTGATCGCCGCGGTCAACAACAGTTTCAACTCCGACCTCGGGGTGCGGGCCGTCTTCGAGGCGCCCACCGTCGCCGAGTTGGCCCTTCTCAGCAGTGGAGACGCCGACCGCCCGGAACCGCTGGTGGCGGGGGAGCGCCCGGCGGTCATTCCGCTGTCCTTCGCGCAGACCCGGCTGTGGTTCATCGACCAGTTCCAGGGCGCCTCACCGATGTACAACATCACCGTGGCGCTGCGGTTGCGCGGGCACCTCGACACCGACGCGTTGGCCGCGGCGCTGGCCGACGTCGTGGGCCGCCACGAAAGTCTGCGCACGGTGTTCGCTTCGGCCGACGGCGTCCCGCAGCAGGTGGTGGTTCCCGCCGAGCGAATCGGGTTCGCCTGCGACGTCATCGACGCGCGCGGGTGGCCGGAGGACCGGCTGCAAGAGGGCATGGAGACGGCCGCCCGCCATACCTTCGACCTGTCGAACGAAAGCCCCCTGCACACCGAGCTTTTCACCGTCAGCGACGACGAACACATGCTGGTGGTCGCCGTGCACCACATCGCCGCCGACGGTTGGTCGATCACCCCGTTCGCGCGTGACCTCGGAATCGCCTACGCGAGCCGCTGCGCGGGACAGGCCCCCGACTGGGCACCGCTGGCGGTGCAGTACGTCGACTACACGCTTTGGCAGCGCGCACATCTCGGTGACGTGGACGACCGCGACAGCCGCATCGCCGCCCAGCTGGACTACTGGGCGGACGCGCTGGCCGGGCTTCCCGAACGCCTGCAGCTGCCCACCGATCGGCCCTATCCGCAGGTCGCGGACCACCGCGGCGCCCGGCTCGCGGTGGATTGGCCGGCCGAGCTACAGCAACAGGTCCGCCGAGTAGCGCGCGAGCACAACGCCACCAGCTTCATGGTGATCCAGGCCGCCTTCGCCGCGCTGCTCGCCAAGATCAGCGCGAGTACCGATGTGGCCGTGGGCTTCCCGATCGCCGGGCGTCCCGAACCCGCCCTCGACGAGCTGATCGGCTTCTTCGTCAACACCTTGGTGCTACGGGTCGACCTCGGCGAGCTGGGCGGGGACCCGAGCTTCGCCGAGTTGCTGGCCCAGGTGCGCCGGCGCAGCCTGGCCGCGTTCGAGCATCAGGACGTGCCCTTCGAACTGCTGGTGGAGCGGCTCAACCCCACCCGCAGTATGGCCCATCATCCGCTCATCCAGGTCCTGCTGGGCTGGGAGAACTTCCCCGGGGAGGTCACCGCCCCCGCCGCCGGCCTGGCGCTGGGAGACCTGCGGGTCGCCCCAATACCGTTGCACACCAATACCGCCCGCATGGACTTGACGTTCTCGCTGGCCGAACGCTTCACCGAGTCCGGCCAGCGCGCCGGGATCGCCGTGACGGCGGAATACCGCACCGACGTCTTCAACGCGGACACTGTCGAGGCGATGATCGAGCGACTGCAGCGGCTGCTGACCGCGGTCACCGCCGAGCCGGAACGCCGCTTGTCGTCGGTGGAGCTGCTCGACACCACCGAGCACACCCGACTGGCGCGGTGGGGCAACCACGCGGTGCTGACCGAGCGCATGGAGCCCGTAACGGTCGCGGGACTGTTCGCCGCGCAGGTGGCGCGTACTCCGGATGCGGTGGCGGTGACGTTCGGGGATGGGTCGATGACGTATCGGGAGCTCGATGAGGCTGCTAATCGGCTGGCTCACGTGCTGGCGGGGCGGGGTGTGGGTCCGGGTGCGTTTGTGGCGCTGGTGTTTTCGCGCTCGGTTGAGGCGATCGTGGGCATTGTGGGGGTGCTCAAGTCCGGGGCGGCCTATCTGCCGATCGATCCGGCGCTGCCGGCGGCTCGCGTGCAGTTCATGCTCACCGATGCGGCCCCGGTGGCGGTGATCACCACCGCGGAGTTGGCGGGCAGGCTGGAGGGGTTCGACCTGACGGTCATTGACATCGCCGATCCCGCGATCGTCGCCCAGCCCGGTTCGCCGCCGCCGTTGCCGGATCCGGGCGATGTGGCGCATGTGATCTACACCTCGGGTACCACGGGGGTGCCCAAAGGGGTGGCGGTGACCCAGCATAACGTCGCGCAGTTGTTCGATGACCTGCGGATCGGTGTCGCGTTGTCCGCTGAGCAGGTGTGGACGCAGTTTCATTCGTATGCGTTCGACTTTTCGGTGTGGGAGATTTGGGGTGCGTTGCTGCATGGCGGGCGCCTGGTCGTGGTGCCTGATGCGGTGGCGCGCTCGCCCGAGGAGTTCCACGCGCTGCTGGTCGACGAGGGCGTCACGGTGTTGACCCAGACCCCCTCGGCGGTGGGCATGCTGTCGCCGCAGGGGTTGGATGGGACGGCGTTGGTGATCGGTGCCGAGCCGTGCCCGCCCGAGTTGGTGGATCGGTGGGCGCCGGATCGGGTGATGGTCAACGTCTATGGCCCGACCGAGACCACGATGTGGGCGTGTAAGAGCGCGCCGTTGAGGGCTGGGTCGGGGTTCCCGCCGATTGGCTCGCCGGTGAGGCGGGCGGCGTTTTTCGTGCTCGACGAGTGGTTGCGCCCGGTGCCTGCCGGTGTGGTCGGCGAGCTGTATTTGGCCGGCGAGGGTCTGGGCGTGGGCTATTGGCGCCGCCCCGGGCTCACGGCGTCGCGGTTCATGGCCTGCCCCTTCGGGGCACCCGGTGCCCGCATGTACCGCACCGGCGACCTCGTCTGCTGGGGCCACTCCGGATCCGGGGAGGGCCAGCTGCAGTATCTGGGGCGCGCCGACGAACAGGTCAAGGTCCGCGGCTACCGCATCGAACTCGGCGAAATCCAGGCCGCCCTGTCCGCGCTCGACGGGGTCGAGCAGGCGGTCGTCGTCGCCCGCGAAGACCGGCCCGGCGACAAGCGCCTGGTGGGCTACATCACCGGGACCGCGGAACCCGCCCGGGCGCGCGCCGCGGTGGCCGAGCGCCTCCCGGCCTACATGGTCCCGGCCGCGGTCGTGGCGCTCGACACGCTGCCCATGACGGTCAACGGCAAACTCGACACCCGCGCCCTGCCCGCACCCGAATATCGCAACGCCGATCACTACCGCGCGCCGAGCACCGCCGTCGAAGAGATCCTGGCCGGCATCTACGCCCAGGTCCTCGGCGTCGAACGGGTGGGCGTCGACGACTCGTTCTTCGACCTCGGCGGCGACTCGCTGTCCACCATGCGCCTGATCACCGCGATCAACACCGCGCTGGAGACCGACCTCGCGGTGCGCGTCGTCTTCGAGGCACGCACGGTCGCCCAGCTGGCACCCCGCATCGCGGAGAGCTCGGGCCGGCTGGAACCGCTGGTGGCGGGGGAGCGGCCCGCGGCGGTCCCGTTGTCGTTCGCGCAGAACCGGTTGTGGTTCATCGACCAATTCCAGGGTCCCTCACCGCTGTACAACATGGCCGCCGCCTTGCGGCTGCGCGGGCGGCTCGACACCGAGGCGCTCGGGGCGGCGCTGGCCGACGTGGTGGGCCGCCATGAGAGCCTGCGCACCCTGTTCCCGTCGCACGAAGGCACGCCCCGACAGGAGGTCGTGCCCGTCGAGCGCGCCGAATTCGGCTGGGACGTCGTCGATGCCACCGCATGGCCGGCGAGCCGGCTGGACGACGCCGTCAAGGAGGCGACGCGCCACACCTTTGACCTGGCAGCCGAGATCCCCATTCGGGCCCGGCTTTTCACGGTCGCCGGGGACGAGCACCTGCTGGTGATCGTCGTGCACCACATCGCCGCGGACGGCATGTCGCTGACGCCGCTGGGCGCCGATCTGAGCCTGGCCTACACCAACCGGGCCGCTGGTCGGGCCCCCGGCTGGGCCGACTTGCCGGTGCAGTACATCGATTACACGCTCTGGCAGCGCGCCCAGTTCGGCGACCTCGACGACCGCGACAGCCGCATCGGCGCCCAACTGGCGTACTGGGAGCATGCCCTGGCCGGCATGCCCGAACGCCTCGAGCTGCCCACCGACCGCCCCTACCCGCCCGTGGCCGACCAGCGTGGCGACAGCGTGGTGCTGGACTGGCCGGCCGAGCTGCAGCAGCAGGTGCGCAGGGTGGCCCGCGAGCACAACGCGACCAGCTTCATGGTGGTCCAGGCCGCCTTGGCGGTGCTGCTGTCGAAGGTCAGCGCGAGTTCCGATGTGGCGGTGGGCTTCCCGATCGCCGGGCGGCGCGACCCCGCGCTCGATCAACTGGTGGGCTTCTTCGTCAACACGCTGGTGCTGCGCGTCGACCTGGCCGGCGACCCCAGCTTCGCCGAACTGCTGGAACGGGTTCAGGCGCAGAGCCTGGCCGCCTTCGAGCACCAGGACGTACCGTTCGAGGTGCTGGTCGAGCGGGTCAACCCGACCCGGAGCCTGACTCATCACCCGCTGGTGCAGGTGATGCTGGCCTGGCAGAACTTCGCCGGGCACGACGACCCCGCCGCCGGCTTGGCGTTGGGCGACCTCGACGTGACGTCCGTTCCCGTCGAGGACCAGTCGGCCCGCATGGACCTGGTGTTCTCCCTCGCCGAACGCTGGACCGAGAACGGGCAAACCGCCGGTATCGGCGGGCGGGTGGAATTCCGCACCGACGTGTTCGACGCCGCGACCATCGAGACGCTGATCGGCCGCCTGCGGCGGGTCCTGACCGCGATGACCGCCGACCCCACCCACCCGCTGTCGTCGATCGATCTGCTCGACCAGGCCGAGCACGATCGCCTCAAAGAGCTTGGCAACAACGCGGTTCTGACCCGGCCGGCACCGGCGCCGACGTCGGTGCCGGAACTGTTCGCCACGCACGTCGCCCGCACCCCGGATTCCGTGGCGCTGGTGTGCGACGGCCTGTCGGTGACCTACCGGGAACTGGACGAGGCCTCCAACCGGTTGGCGCATTGCCTGGCCTCCGCGGGTGCGGGACCGGGACGGACTGTGGCGCTGCTGTTTTCGCGGTCGGCCGAGGCCGTCGCGTCGATCCTCGCCGTGCTCAAAACGGGCGCGGCCTACCTGCCGATCGACCCGTCCTCGCCGGACACGCGCATCGACTTCATGCTCGGCGACGCCAAACCGGTCGCCGCGGTGACCACCGCCGACCTGGCCGAGCGGTTCAACGGTCGCGGCGTGACGGTCATCGACGTCAACGATTCCCGCATCGACACCCTGCCCGAGACGCCCCTGCCGGCACCCGGGCCGGACAACCTCGCCTACCTGATCTACACCTCCGGCACCACCGGTGTCCCCAAAGGCGTTGCGATCACGCATCGCAACGTCACTCAGCTGCTGGGATCCCTGGACGCCGGCCTGCCGGCCGCCGGGGTGTGGTCGCAATGTCACTCGCTGGCGTTCGACGTCTCGGTGTGGGAGATCTTCGGCGCGCTGCTGCGCGGCGGGCGACTGGTGATCGTCCCCGAGGCCGTGACGGCTTCGCCGCAAGACCTGCATGACGTCCTGGTTGCCCAGCACGTCAGCGTGTTGACCCAGACCCCGTCGGCGGTGGCCATGCTCTCGCTGGAGGGGCTCGACTCGGTGTCGCTGGTGATGGCCGGTGAGGCCTGCCCCGCCGAGGTCGTCGACCAGTGGGCACCCGGGCGGGTCATGATCAACGCCTACGGCCCGACCGAGACCACGATGTGCGTGACCATCAGCGCGCCCCTGGCGGCCGGGATGGGGCCGGTTCCCATCGGCTCCCCGGTCCCCGGCGCGGCGCTGTTCGTGCTCGACGACTCGTTGCGGCCGGTGCCGCCCGGGGTCGTCGGTGAGCTGTACGTCGCCGGATCCGGTGTCGCCGCCGGATATGTCGGCCGGCCCGGCCTCACGGCGTCGCGGTTCGTCGCCTGCCCGTTCGGCGGGGTCGGAACCCGCATGTACAGCACCGGCGACCTCGTCCGCTGGGACGACTCGGGACCCGGTGAAGGCCAACTGCAGTGCCTCGGCCGCGCCGACGAGCAGGTCAAGATCCGCGGCTACCGCATCGAGCTCGGCGAAATCCAGTCCGCCCTGGCCGGATTCGACGGCGTCGACCAGGCCGTCGTCGTCGCCCGCGAGGACCGCCCTTCGGACAAGCGACTCGTCGGCTACGTCACCGGCAGCGCCGACCCCGCCCAGCTGCGCGCCGCGCTGGCCGAACGGCTGCCCGCCTTCATGGTGCCCGCCGCGGTGGTGCGACTCGACGCGATTCCGTTGACGCCCAACGGCAAACTCGACGCGCGCGCCCTGCCCACACCGGAATACACGGCCGGCGAGTACCGCGCCCCCGAAACGCCCACCGAGGAAATCCTGGCCGGCGTCTACGCTGGGGTCCTCGGCGTCGAGCGGGTCGGGGTCGACGACTCCTTCTTCGACCTGGGCGGCGACAGCATCTCCGCGATGCGTCTGGTCGCCGCGATCAATGCCAGCCTGGACACCGGCCTCGCCGTGCGCGCCGTGTTCGAGGCGCCCACCATCGCGCAGCTGGCGCCCCGCATCGGCGAGGGCGGCAGCGGGCTCGAGCCGTTGACGGCCGCCGAGCGGCCGGCGGTGGTGCCGTTGTCGTTCGCGCAGAACCGATTGTGGTTCCTAGATCAATTGCAAGGGCCCTCACCGGTGTACAACATGGCGGCGGCGCTGCGGTTGGACGGGCCGCTCGATGCCGACGCCCTGGGCGCCGCGCTCGGTGATGTGGTGTCCCGCCACGAGAGCCTGCGGACGGTGTTCGTCGCACCCGAGGGGCTGCCGCAGCAGGTGGTGATCCCCGCCGACAAGGCCGACTTCGGGTGGGAGGTCGTCGACGCCGGCGCCTGGTCGGCCGACCAGCTGGACGAGGCGATCGGCGCCACCGCCCGCTACACCTTCGACCTGTCGGCCCAAATCCCGTTGCGGGCGGAGCTTTTCCGCATCCGCGACGACCGGCACGTGCTGGTGGCCGTGGTGCACCATATCGCCGCCGACGGCATGTCCCTCACCCCGCTGGTCCATGACCTGGGGATGGCGTATGCCGGCAGGTGCGACGGGCGCGGCCCCGGCTGGCCGCCGCTGCCGGTGCAATACGTCGACTACACGCTCTGGCAGCGTGCGCAATTCGGCGATCTCGACGACGGAAACAGCCGCATCGCCGCGCAACTCGCGTACTGGGAAGAGGCCCTGGCCGGGATGCCGGAGCGGTTGCCGCTGCCCACCGACCGGCCCTATCCGCTGGTGGCCGACCAGCGCGGCGCCACGGTCGAGATCGACTGGCCCGCCGAACTGCAACAGCGGGTCGCCGACGTGGCGCGCCAACACAATGCCACCAGCTTCATGGTGATCCAGACCGCCCTGATGGTGCTGCTGTCGAAGGTCAGTGCGAGTTCCGATGTGGCGGTGGGCTTCCCGATCGCCGGGCGGCGCGACCCCGCGCTCGACGAACTGGTCGGGTTCTTCGTCAACACCCTGGTGCTGCGGGTCGATGCGGCCGGCGATCCCACCTTCGCCGAGCTGCTCTCCCAGGTGCGCCACCGCAGCCTGGCCGCCTACGAGCACCAGGACGTGCCTTTCGAGGTGCTGGTCGAGCGGCTCAACCCCGCCCGCAGCCTGACCCATCACCCGCTGGTCCAGGTGATGCTGGCCTGGCAGAACTTCGCCGGCCAGGAGAGCGGCCCCGCCGCCGGGCTGTCCCTCGGCGATGTCGACGTCACGCCCATCCCGGTGGACACCCACACCGCCCGAATGGATTTGACGTTCTCGATGGGTGAGCGCTGGAGTGACGCGGGTGAGCCCGCCGGGATCGGCGGCACCGTGGAATTCCGCACCGACGTGTTCGACGCGGCCAGCATCGCGGCGCTCATCGGCCGGTTGCAGCGCGTGCTGGTAGCGATGACCGCCGACCCCGCGGGGGCGGTGTCGGCGGTGGACCTGCTCGACGACACCGAGCACGCCCGCCTGGACGAGTTGGGCAACCGCGCGTCGCTCACCGGGCGGGCCACCGAGACCGGCTCGATCCCGGAGCTGTTCGCCGCCCAGGCGGTTCGCGCCCCGGACACCGTCGCGCTGGTATGCGAGGGCCGCGCGACGACCTACCGCGAGCTCGACGAGGCGTCGAACCGGCTGGCGCACCTGCTGGCCGGCCGCGGGGCGCGACCGGGACAGGCCGTGGCGCTGCTGTTCTCGCGCTCGACCGAGGCGATCGTCGCCATTCTGGCCGTGCTGAAGACCGGCGCGGCCTACCTGCCGATCGATCCGGCGCTGCCGGCCGAGCGGATCGGCTTCATGCTCGCCGACGCCGCCCCGATCGCCGCGCTCACCACCGCCGGTCTCCGCGACCGGCTCGACGACCACGACGTCATGGTCATCGACGTCGGTGATCCCGCCGTCGACACCCAGCCCGCGACCGCCTTGCCGGCACCGGGTCCGGACGACCTCGCGTACCTGATCTACACCTCGGGCACCACCGGTGTCCCCAAAGGCGTTGCGGTCACGCACCGCAACGTGACCCAGCTGCTGGCCTCGCAAGACTCGGGGCTGCCGCGCACCGGCGTGTGGTCGCAATGGCACTCGCTGGCCTTCGACGTCTCGGTCTGGGAAATCTTCGGCGCCCTGTTGCAGGGCGGCCGGCTGGTCGTGGTGCCCGAATCCGTCGCGCGCTCACCGGAAGATCTGCACGCGCTTCTGGTGGCCGAACAGGTCAGCGTGCTGAGCCAGACCCCGTCGGCGGCCGGAGCGCTCTCGCCCGATGGCCTGGAGGCGGCCGCGCTGGTGGTCGCCGGCGAGGCCTGCCCGGCCGAACTCGTGGACCGCTGGGCGCCCGGGCGCGTGATGATCAACGCCTACGGCCCCACCGAAGCCACCATCTACGCCGCGATCAGCGCGCCGCTGCCGGCCGGATCGGGCGCAATCGGGCCAGTGCCGATCGGCTCCCCGGTGCCCAACGGGGCGTCGTTCGTACTCGACGAGTGGCTGCGGCCGGTGCCGCCCGGCGTGGTCGGCGAGTTGTACCTCGCCGGCGCCGGCGTGGCCTGCGGCTACTGGAAGCGGGCCGGCCTGAGCGCGTCGCGGTTCGTGGCCTGTCCCTTCGGGGCGCCCGGATCGCGCATGTACCGCACCGGCGACCTGGTGCGCTGGCGCGCGGACGGGCAACTGGACTACCTCGGCCGCGCGGACGAGCAGGTCAAGATCCGCGGCTACCGCATCGAACTCGGCGACGTGCGGGCGGCGCTCGCGTGGGTGGACGGCGTCGAGCAGGCCGTCGTCGTCGCCCGCGAGGACCGGCCGGGGGACAAGCGCCTCGTCGGCTACGTCACCGGCACCGCCGACCCGGCCGCGGTCCGCGCCGCGCTGGCCGAACGGCTGCCGGGCTACATGATTCCGGCCGCCGTGGTCGTCATGCAGGCCCTGCCGCTGACCCCCAACGGCAAACTCGACACCCGCGCGCTGCCCGCGCCGGAATACTCCGACACCGACCAATACCGCGCCCCCGACAACGCCATCGAAGAAATCTTCGCGGGCATCTACGCCCAGGTGCTCGGGCTCGAGCGGGTCGGCGTCGACGACTCGTTCTTCGACCTTGGCGGGGACAGCATTTCGTCGATGCAGGTCGTGACGCGGGCGCGCGCCGCCGGCCTGGTGTGCAAGACCCGCGACATCTTCGTCGAGCAGACCGTGGCCCGGCTGGCCCGCGTGGCCGAGGTGGTCGACGCCGACGCCGTCGTGGTCGACGAGGGCGTCGGCCCGGTGGCGGCCACCCCGATCATCCGCTGGCTGCGCGATGTGGAAAGCGTTGGCGGACAAGTCGATCAGTTCAACCAGGCCATGCTGGTGCAGGCCCCCGCCGGGGTCACCGAGGCCGACGTGGTGACCGTGCTGCAGGCCCTGCTGGATCGCCACGCCATGCTGCGGCTGCGCGTCGACAAGCGAGGCGACGAGGACGGCTCCGGCGACTGGGCGCTGACGGTGCCCGAGGCGGGCTCGGTCGACGCCGCCGAGCGCCTGCACGTCGTGGACGAGCTGTCCGATGCGGCGGTCATCGACGCGCGGTCGCGGCTGAACCCGGCCGCCGGGGTGATGCTGAGCGCGCTGTGGGCCGGCGCCACCAGTCAGCTCGTCGTGATCGTTCACCACCTCGCCGTCGACGGCGTTTCCTGGCGAATCCTGTTGCAGGACTTGAACATCGCCTGGGCCCAACACCACAGCGGTCAGTCGGTCGAGCTGCCCGCCGCGGGCACCTCGTTCGCCCGGTGGTCGGCACAGCTCGCCCAGCATGCGCGCCACCCCGACGTCGTCGACCAGGCGGGGCGCTGGACCGAGGTGGCCGCGGCCCCGCCGGCCCTGCCCGCGGTCCGCCCCGACGTGGACACCTTCGCCACGGCCGGCCACCTCTCGATGGAGCTGGACGCCGAGACCACCGCCGCGCTGCTCGGCGAAGTGCCGGCGGCGTTCCACGCCGGAGTCCAAGACATCCTGCTGATCGCGTT
Organism: Mycobacterium marseillense; assembly: GCF_010731675.1. Taxonomy (NCBI): domain Bacteria; kingdom Bacillati; phylum Actinomycetota; class Actinomycetes; order Mycobacteriales; family Mycobacteriaceae; genus Mycobacterium; species Mycobacterium marseillense. The sequence goes on along the minus strand of NZ_AP022584.1, from coordinate 1,205,410 downwards.
CGCCCTGGCGTGCGCGAAGTTCTCCGGCAGCCGCGGGCCCGTCGGCATCGACGTCGAAGGCCACGGCCGCCACGAGGAACTGGGCCGCGACATCGACCTGTCCCAGACCGTCGGGTGGTTCACCACCAAATACCCGACGGCCCTGAACCTGGGCGGTGTCTCCTGGGCGCAGGTCGTCGCGGGCGGCGCCGCGCTGGGTGCGGCGCTCAAAGACGGCAAGGAACAGCTCCGGGCGCTGCCCGACCCGCTGACTTACGGGCTGCTGCGCTATCTCAACCCCGAGATCGACCTGGACGGCTCCGAACCGCCGATCGGATTCAACTACTTGGGGCGCCAGGGCGGCACGGGCGAGCTCACCGCGGACATGTGGCGGCCCGATCCGGACGGCTGGTCGGTCACCCGGGCGGCCACGTCGATTCTCATGCCGCTGATGCACACCCTCGAACTCAACGCGGTCACCGTCGACGCCGCGGACGGCCCACGGCTGCACGCCAACTGGACCTGGGCGCCGTCGGCGCTCGACGACGAGCAGGTCACCCGGCTGGGGCGGCTGTGGTTCGAGGCCCTCGCGGGTGTCTGCGCCCACGTGCGCTCCGGTGGTGGCGGACTGACGCCGTCGGACATCGCGCCCGCCCGCCTGAGCCAACAGCAGCTCGATCAGCTTGCGGGGCAACATCGTATCGCCGACGTGCTGGCGTTGACCCCGGTCCAGCAGGGACTGTTGTTCCACGCCAACACCGCACCTGCGACCGACGACCTGTACGCGGGACAGTTGAACATCAGCATCGCCGGCCCGCTTGACCCGAACCGCCTGCGCGAGGCCGTGCATACCATGATCGCCCGGCATCCGAACCTGGTGGCCCGCTTCTGCGACCGATACGACGAGCCGGTGCAGATCATCCCGGCCGACCCCGCGCCGGCCTGGCAGTACTTCGAACTCGACGGCGGCCCCGCAGACACCGCAGACACCGAGGACACCGCCGCCGACGAGGCGATCCAGCGGCTGTGCGCCGCCGAACGCGCGGCCGTCTGCGGCGACCTCGCCGAACAGCCCGCGTTCCGAGTGGCGTTGGTGCGCACCGCATCCGAGCGCTACCGACTGGTGCTGACCAACCACCACATCGTGCTCGACGGCTGGTCGATGCCGATCCTGCTCGGCGAGATCTTCGCCGCCTACTACGGGCAGCGGCTGCCCGCCGCGGCGCCCTACCGCGGCTTCGTCAGCTGGCTGGCCGAACGCGACCTCGACGCCGCCCGCGCGGCCTGGAGCGAGGTGTTCGCCGGCTTCGACACCCCGACGCTGGTCGGGCCGCAGGACCGCACGGACCTCGGGCGGCAAAGCGCCGACTCCTTCGCGTTGCCCGCCGACCTCACCCAGGCCGTCGCCGACCTGGCGCGCTCCCGCCACACCACCGTCAACACCGTGCTGCAGGCCGCCTACGCGCAACTGCTGTGCGGGTTGACCGGCCAACGCGATGTCGTCTTCGGCACCACGGTGTCGGGCCGGCCCGCCGAAATCGCCGGCGCGGACACCATGGTGGGCCTGCTGATCAACACCGTGCCGGTGCGGGCGAACATCACCGCCGCCACCACCACCGCCGACCTGCTGGACCAACTGCAGGGCGCCTACAACCACACGCTGGATCACCAGCACCTGGCGCTCAACGAGATTCACCGCATCACCGGACAGGACACGCTGTTCGACACCCTGTTCGCCTACGAGAACTACCCGATCGACGCCAGCGCCCTGTCCGGCAACCACGAACTGGCCGTCACCGACATCACCAGCCGCGAATCCACCCACTACCCGTTGACGGTGCAGGCCCAACCGGGTCGGGAGATGCGCCTCCAAGTCGAATACGACACCGACGTTTTCGACGCGGCGCGGATCGCGACGCTGATCGAACGACTGCAACGGGTGCTGGCCGCCATGACCGCCGACCCCACGCGGCGGCTGTCGTCGATCGACGTGCTCGAGCCCGCCGAACACGACCGCCTCGACGCGTGGGGCGACCGGAAGATCCTGACCCAGGACAGCACGCGGGCCTCGATCCCGGAGTTGTTCGCCGCCCAGGCGGCGCGCGCCCCGCACGCACCGGCGGTGACCTTCGAGGGCCGGTCCATGACCTACCGCGAACTCGACGAGCGCTCGAACCGGTTGGCGCACTTGCTGATTGACCGCGGGGTCGGCCCCGGCGAGTCCGTGGCGCTGTTGTTCCCCCGGTCGGACGACGCGATCGTGGCCATCCTGGCGGTGCTGAAGACCGGCGCGGCCTACCTGCCGATCGACCCGGCCCTGCCGGCGGCCCGCATCGACTTCATGCTCGGTGACACCGTGCCCATGGCCGCGCTCACCGTCGCCGCGCTCGCCGACAAGCTCGACGCGCATGACCTGATGGTCGTCGACATCCACGACCGCGCCGTGCGCACCCGGCCGGCCACCGCGCCGCCGGCGCCGGCACCCGAGCACGTCGCGCACATCATCTACACCTCCGGCACCACCGGCCTGCCCAAAGGCGTTGCGGTCAGCCATCACAACGTCACCCGGCTGTTCGACGCGCAAACCGTCGGCGTCGAGTTGTCGGCCGACCAGGTGTGGACGCAGTTCCACTCGTATGCCTTCGACTTCTCGGTGTGGGAGATCTGGGGTGCGCTGCTGCACGGCGGGCGCCTCGTCGTAGTCCCCGATTCGGTGGCCCGCTCGCCGATGGACTTCCACGCCCTGCTGGTCGCCGAAAAGGTCACCGTCCTGAGCCAAACCCCGTCGGCGGTGCGGATGCTGTCGCCGCAGGGATTGGATGCCGCGGCGCTGGTGATCGGCGCGGAGCCCTGCCCGCCGGAACTGGTGGACCGCTGGGCGCCCGGGCGGGTGATGGTCAACGTCTACGGCCCGACCGAAGCCACGATCTTCTCCACGACGAGCACGCCGTTGAGCGCGGGTTCGGGTGCGCCCCCGATCGGCTCGCCCGTCCCCGGGGCCGCGTTGTTCGTCCTCGACGGGTGGCTGCGCCCGGTACCGGCCGGCGTGGTCGGCGAGTTGTACGTCGCCGGCCGGGGGGTCGGGTATGGCTATGTGCGCCGCGCCGGGCTGACCGCGTCGCGGTTCGTGGCCTGCCCGTTCGGCGAGCCGGGTTCGCGCATGTACCGCACCGGTGACCTGGTGTGCTGGGGCAGCTCCAGTTCCGGTGACGGGCAGCTGCAGTACCTGGGCCGCGCCGACGAGCAGGTCAAGATCCGCGGCTACCGCATCGAGGTCGGCGAGGTGCGCTCGGCGCTGGCCGCCCTCGACGGGGTGGACCAGGCCGTCGTCGTCGCCCGCGAGGACCGTCCCGGCGACAAGCGCCTCGTCGGCTACCTCACCGGCGCCGCCGACCCGGCCGACGCCCGCGCCCAGCTGGCCGAGCGGTTGCCGGCCTACATGGTTCCCGTGGCCGTGGTGGCGCTCGAGGCGCTGCCGATGACCGTCAACGGCAAGCTCGACATCCGCGCGTTGCCGGCGCCGGAGTACTCCGCCGCCGGGTACCGCTCGCCGACCACCCCCACCGAGGAGATCCTGGCCGGCATCTACGCCCACGTGCTCGGTGTCGAGCGGGTCGGCGTCGACGACTCCTTCTTCGACCTCGGCGGCGACAGCATCTCGGCGATGCGCGTCATCGCGGCGATCAACAGCGCCATGGACACCGGCGTTCCGGTGCGGGTCATCTTCGAGGCGCCGACCGTCGCCCAGTTGGCGCCGCGCATCGGTGAGGACACGGGCCGGCTGGAGCCGCTGGTGGCCGGCGCGCGGCCGGCGGTGGTCCCGCTGTCGTTCGCCCAGAGCCGGCTGTGGTTCCTCGACCAGCTGCAGGGGCCGTCCCCGGTCTACAACATGGCCGCGGCGCTGCGGATGCACGGACGCCTCGACGCCCAGGCGCTCGGCGCGGCGCTCGCCGATGTGGTGGCCCGCCACGAGAGCCTGCGGACGGTGTTCGCCGCGCCCGACGGAACACCCCAGCAGGTGGTGATCCCCGCCGAGCAGGCCGACCTCAGCTGGCGCACCGTCGACGCCCGCAGGTGGTCGGCGGGCCGGCTGCGCGAGGCCATCGACATCGCCGCCGCCGAAACCTTCGACCTGGCGACCCAAATCCCGCTGCGCGCTTCGCTTTTCCGCGTCGCCGAGGACGAACACGTGCTGGTCGCCGTGGTTCACCACATCGCCGCGGACGGCTGGTCGCTGCGGCCGCTGGTGCGCGACCTGGGCATGGCGTACGCCAGCCGGTGCGCCGGGCGGGCCCCCGACTGGGAGCCGCTGCCGGTGCAATACGTCGACTACACCCTGTGGCAGCGCGACCAGTTCGGGGAGCTCGCCGACAGCGGCAGTCGCATCGCGGCGCAGCTCGCCTACTGGCAGGAGGCGCTGGCCGGCATGCCCGAGCGGCTGCAGCTGCCCACCGACCGGCCCTACCCGCAGATCGCCGATCAGCGCGGGTCGGCCGTCGAGGTGGATTGGCCGGCGGACCTGCAGCAGCAGGTCGCCGGGCTGGCCCGCGAGTACAACTCCACCAGCTTCATGGTGGTGCAGGCCGCCTTGGCGGTGCTGCTGTCGAAGATCAGCGCCAGCACCGACGTGGCGGTCGGCTTCCCGATCGCCGGGCGGCGCGACCCCGCGCTCGACGAGTTGGTCGGCTTCTTCGTCAACACCCTGGTGCTCCGCGTCGACCTGGCCGGCGATCCCAGCTTCACCGACCTGCTCGCCCGGGTGCGCGCCCGCAGCCTCGAGGCGTTCGAGCATCAGGACGTGCCCTTCGAGGTGCTGGTCGAGCGGGTCAACCCGGCGCGGAGCCTGAGCCACCACCCGCTGGTCCAGGTGATGCTGGCCTGGCAGAACTTCGCCGGCCAGGACGGCGACCCCGGGGCCGGGCTGGCCCTCGGCGACGTGCGGGTCACCTCGATGCCGCTGGACACCCAGGTCGCGCGCATGGACCTGGTGTTCTCGCTGGCCGAACGCTGGACCGACGGCGACGAGCCCGCCGGGATCGGCGGGCGGGTCGAGTTCCGCACCGACGTGTTCGACGCGGCCAGCATCCGGGCGCTGATCGGGCGGCTGGAGCGGGTCCTGACGGCGATGACCGCCGATCCCACCCGCCCGATGTCGTCGGTGGATCTGCTCGACGCGGCCGAGCACGCCCGCCTGGACGCCCTGGGCAACCGCGCGGCGCTGACCGCACCCGTGACCAGAGACGCGTCGGTTCCGGAGCTATTCGCCGCGCAGGCGGCCCGCATCCCGGACGCGGCGGCGCTCAGCTTCGGGGACCGCGCCTGGACCTACCGCGAGCTCGACGAGGCCGCCAACCGCCTGGCGCACCGGCTCGCCGGCTTCGGCGTGGGGCCCGGCGAGCGGGTGGCCCTGCTCTTCCCGCGGTCGGCCGACGCGATCGTGGCGATCCTGGCGGTGCTCAAGTCCGGGGCCGCGTACCTGCCGATCGACCCCGGGCTCCCGGACGAGCGGATCGGGTTCATGCTCGCCGACGCCGCCCCGATGGCCGCGATCAGCACCGGCGAGCTCGCCGCGCGGTTGCGCGGACATCACGTCGTGGTCCTCGACGTGAACGACCCCGCGATCGACGCCCAGCCGGCCACCGCGTTGCCGGGCCCGCGCGCGGACGACATCGCCTACCTGATCTACACGTCGGGCACCACCGGTGTGCCCAAAGGTGTTGCGGTGAGCCACCGTAACGTCGTGGGGCTGCTGGCATCCGAGGACTCGGGCCTGCCGCGCGAAGGCGTGTGGTCGCAGTGGCACTCGCTGGCCTTCGACGTCTCGGTCTGGGAGATCTTCGGCGCGCTGCTGCAGGGCGGGCGGCTCGTGGTCATCCCCGACGCGGTGGTGCGGTCCCCGCAGGACTTCCACGCGCTGCTGGTCGACGAACAGGTCAGCGTGATCAGTCAGACCCCGTCGGCGGCGGGCCTGCTGTCGCCCGAGGGGCTGGGCTCGGCCACCCTGGTGGTCGCCGGGGAGGCCTGCCCGACGGAGCTGGTGGACCGGTGGGCGCCGGGCCGGGCGATGATCAACGCCTACGGCCCCACCGAGGCGACGGTGTACGCGGCGGTCAGCGCGCCGCTGAGGGCCGGGTCGAGCGTCATTCCGATCGGATCTCCGGTGCCCGGCGCGGGGCTGTTCGTGCTCGACGAGTCGCTGCGGCCGGTGCCGTCCGGCGTGGTCGGCGAGCTGTACGTGGCCGGCGCCGGCGTGGCCTGCGGCTACTGGCGCCGGTCCGGGTTGACCGCGTCGCGGTTCGTGGCCTGTCCGTTCGGGGCGCCCGGATCGCGCATGTACCGCACCGGCGACCTGGTGTGTTGGGGGTCCGACGGGCAGCTGCAGTACCTGGGCCGCGCCGACGACCAGGTCAAGGTCCGCGGCTACCGCATCGAGCTCGGCGAGGTGCGTTCGGCGCTGGCCGCCCTCGACGGCGTGGACCAGGCCGCCGTCGTCGCGCGCGAGGACCGCCCCGGCGCCTTGCGCCTGGTCGGCTACGTCACCGGGGGAGCGGACCCGGTCGAGCTGCGCGCCCGGCTGGGCGATCACCTGCCGGCCTACATGGTCCCGGCGGCGATCGTGGCACTCGACGCGCTGCCGCTGACTCCCAACGGCAAGCTCGACGCGCGGGCCCTGCCGTCACCCGAATACACCGACGCCGATCGCTACCGCGCCCCGGAGACCCCGGTGGAGGAGACCCTGGCCGGCATCTACGCGCAGGTCCTGGGCGTCGAGCGGGTCGGTGCCGACGACTCGTTCTTCGACCTGGGTGGGGACAGCATCTCCTCGATGCAGGTGGTGACCCGGGCCCGGGCCGCCGGACTGGCGCTGCGGACCCGCGACATCTTCACCGAACAGACCGTGGCCCGGCTGGCCCGGGTGACCGGCGTCGCCGACGGCGAGGACGGCGTGGTCGACGAGGGCACCGGGGCGATCACCGCCACCCCGATCATCCGCTGGCTGCGCAGCCTGGAAAGGGCAGGCGGGCACGTCGACCAGTTCAACCAGACGATGGTGCTGCAGGCGCCCGCCGGGGTCACCGAGGCCGACGTGGTGACCGTGCTGCAGGCCCTGCTGGACCGGCACGCCATGCTGCGGTTGCGCGTCGACCAGGATTCGGCCGACGGCTCGGGCGAGTGGTCGCTTCAAGTGCCCGAGCCGGGCTCGGTGGACGCCGCCCAGCGCGTGCTCTCGGTGGACGAACTGTCCGACGCGGCGGTCATCGAGGCGCGGTCGCGGCTGAACCCGGCCGCCGGGGTGATGCTCAGCGCGCTGTGGGTCGCCCCCGCCCGCCAGCTGGTGCTGATCGTTCACCACCTGGCCGTCGACGGGGTGTCCTGGCGGGTCCTGCTGGAGGACCTCAATATCGCCTGGGGACAGCACCACCACGGGCAGCCGGTGGCGCTGCCGGTGGGCGGCACCTCGTTCGCCCGCTGGGCCGCGCTGCTGGCCGAACACGCGCAGGCGCCGGCGGTGCTCGAGCAGGCCGACGCCTGGCGGCAGGTGGCGGCGACCCCGCCCGCTCTGCCGGCGGTGCGTCCCGAGCTGGACACCTACGAGACCGCCGAGAACCTGTCGGTGACGTTGAACGTCGAGACCACTCGCACGCTGCTCGGTGCGGCGCCGGCGGCCTTCCACGCCGGGGTCAACGACATCCTGCTGGTCGGCTTCGCGCTGGCGTGGGCGGAATTCCTAGGCTCCACGGTTGCTGCCGGCACCCCGATCGGCATCGACGTCGAGGGCCACGGTCGCGACGAGGACCTGGCCGCCGGGGTGGACCTGTCCCGCACCGTCGGCTGGTTCACCACCAAATACCCGGTGGCCCTCAACGTCGGCGGCCTGTCCTGGGCGGACGTCGCGGCCGGCGCGCCGATCCTGGGCGCGCTGATCAAAGACGCCAAGGAGCAGCTGCGCGCCCTGCCCAACCCGCTGACCTACGGGTTGCTGCGCTACCTGAACGACGAGGTGGACCTCGACGGCCCCGACCCGACGATCGGCTTCAACTACCTGGGCCGGCTGGGCGGCTTGGGCGCTGGAGGAGCCGCCGAGCTCTCCGACGAGCTGTGGCGGATCAGCCGGGACGGCTCGCCGGCAACCGCCGCCAGCACCGCGGTGCCCATGCCGCTGATGCACACCGTGGACCTCAACGCCGGCACCATGGACACCGAGGATGGCCCCCAGCTGCACGCCAACTGGACATGGGCGCCCTCGGCGCTCGACCGCGAGCAGGTGGCCCGGCTCAGCGCGCTGTGGTTCGAGGCTCTGGCCGGCATCTGCGCGCACGTGCGCTCCGGGGGCGGCGGATTGACCCCGTCGGACGTGGCCCCGGCGCGGTTGGACCAGCCGCAGATCGACCAGCTCGAGCGGAATCACCGGATCGCCGACGTCCTGCCGCTGACGCCGTTGCAGGAGGGGCTGCTCTTCCACGCCACCACCACGCGCGGCACCGACGACCACCTCTACGTGGTGCAGCTGGACCTCAGCCTGGCCGGTCCGATCGACCGCGACCGGCTGCGCGACGCGATGCACGCCGTGATTACCCGGCACCCGCACCTCGTCGCCCGGTTCAGCGACCAGTTCGACGAGCCGGTGCAGATCGTCCCCGCCGACCCGGCGATGGCCTGGCGCCACCTCGAGGTCGCGGCGAACGGATCCCAGCCCGAGGAGCAGATCCAGCGCCTGTGCGCGGCCGAACGCTCGGCCGTCTACGACCTGGCCGACCAACCCGCCGTTCGGGCGGTGCTGGTCCGCACCGGGCACGACCGGCACCGGCTGGTGCTCACCATTCACCACATCGTGCTCGACGGCTGGTCGGTCCCGATCCTGCTGAACGAGACGTTCGCCTGCTACACCGGCCAGCGCCTCCCGGCGGCCCCGCCCTACCGCAGGTTCGTCACCTGGCTGGCCGGGCGCGACCTGGACGCCGCGCGCGCGGCCTGGGCGCACGTGCTCGACGGCTTCGACACCCCGACGCTCCTCGGCCCGCCGCAACAGCTGGAACCCGGCGCCCGGGGCGTCCAGTCGTTCGCGGTCTCCGCGGAGATCACGGCCGCGCTCAGCGAGCTGGCCCGCGCCAGCCACACCACCGTCAGCACCGTGCTGCAGGCCGCGTGGGCGCAGCTGCTGGCGTGGCTGACCGGTCAGCACGACGTCGCCTTCGGCACCACCGTCTCGGGCAGGCCGGCCGACGTGCCGGGCGCCGACGCGATGGTGGGCCTGATGATCAACACCGTCCCGGTGCGCGCGCGCATCACGGCGGCGACCACCGCGGCCGACCTGCTCGCCCAGCTGCAAAACGCGCACACCGAGACGCTCGATCACCAGCACCTGGCGCTCAGCGAGATCCACCGAATCACCGGTCAGGACAAGCTGTTCGACACCCTGTTCGCCTACGAGAACTACCCGCTGGACACCTCGGCGATGGCCGTCGACCACGAGCTGGGCATCACCGACGTCAACATGTTCGAGCGCAACCACTACCCGTTGACGATGCAGGCCGCGCTGTCCGGCGAGCAGCTCGGCCTCCGGGTCGAGTACGACGCCGGCGTCTTCGACGCGCAGACCATCGGGGCGCTCAGCGAGCGGCTCGAGCGGGTGCTGGTCGCCATGACCGCCGATCCGGCCCGGCCGCTGTCATCGGTGGACCTGCTCGACGCGTCCGAACACGCGCGCCTCGACGCGATCGGCAACCGGGCGGTCCTGGCGCGGGCGCCGCTCGAATTGCCGTCGATTCCGGCGTTGTTCGACGCCCACGTGGCCCAGACGCCGGACGCGGTGGCGGTCCGCTGGGGCGACCTGTCGATGACGTACCGCGAACTCGACGACGCCGCCAACCGGCTGGCGCACCTGCTGGCCGCCGAGGGCGCGGGCCCGGGACAGTCTGTGGCGCTGCTGTTTTCGCGGTCGGCGCAGGCGATCGTCGCGATCCTGGCGGTGCTCAAGACCGGGGCGGCCTACCTGCCGATCGACCCGGCGGCGCCGGCGACCCGGATCAGGTTCATGCTCGAGGACTCCGCGCCGGTCGCGGCCGTCACCACCACGGGCCTGCGCTCGCGGCTGGATGGGTGCGGCCTGACGGTCATCGACATCGAGGACGCACCGACCGACACCGTCGCGGGCACGCCGCTGCCGGCGCCCCCGGCCGACGGCGTCGCCTACATCATCTACACCTCGGGCACCACCGGCGTTCCCAAAGGTGTTGCGATCACTCATCGCAACGTGACGCAGCTGTTGGAGCCGTTGGATGCGGGCCTGCCGCGAGTGGGCGTGTGGACGCAAAGCCACTCGTACGCTTTCGACGTCTCGGTGTGGGAGATCTTCGGCGCGCTGCTGCGCGGCGGGCGGCTGGTGGTCGTGCCCGAGTCGGTGGCGCGCTCGCCGCAGGACTTCCACGCCTTGCTGGCGGCCGAAGGGGTCAGCGTGCTGACGCAGACCCCGTCCGCGGTGGCGATGCTGTCCCACGAGGGGCTGGAATCGGTGTCGTTGGTGATGGCGGGCGAGGCCTGCCCGCCCGAGGTGGTGGACCGCTGGGCGCCGGGCCGGGTGATGGTCAACGCCTACGGCCCGACCGAGACGACCATGTGCGTGGCGATCAGCGCGCCCCTGTCGGCGGGATCCGGGACGCCACCGATCGGGTCGCCGGTGGACGGCGCGGCGCTGTTCGTGCTCGACGCGTGGTTGCGTCCCGTGCCCGCGGGCGTCGTGGGGGAGCTGTACGTGGCCGGCGACGGCGTGGCCGCGGGGTATGTCGGCCGGTCCGGGCTGACCGCGTCGCGGTTCGTGGCGTGCCCGTTCGTCGGCGCGGGAGCGCCTGGACAGAGGATGTATCGGACCGGGGACCTGGTCCGCTGGTGCGACTCCGGATCCGGTGCCGGCCAGCTGCAGTACCTCGGCCGCGCCGACGAGCAGGTCAAGATCCGCGGTTACCGCATCGAGCTCGGCGAGGTCCAGACCGCGCTTGCCGCACTGGACGACGTCGATCAGGCGGTGGTGATCGCCCGCGAGGACCGCCCCGGCGAGAAACGGCTGGTGGGTTACATCACCGGCACCGCCGACCCCGGCGAGGTCCGCACCGCGCTCGCCCAACGGCTTCCGGGCTACATGGTGCCGGCCGCGGTCGTCGGGCTCGACGCGCTGCCGCTGACACCCAACGGCAAACTCGACACCCGCGCGCTGCCCGCGGCGGAGTACACCGGCAGCCGGTACCGGGCGCCGTCGAACGCCCTCGAAGAGGCGCTGGTCGGCACCTTCGCCCGCGTGCTCGGTGTCGAGCGCGTCGGGGTCGACGACTCGTTCTTCGACCTGGGCGGCGACAGCATTTCGGCGATGCGCCTGATCGCGGCGATCAACACCGGCCTGGGCGCCGACCTCCCGGTGCGCACGTTGTTCGACGCGCCGACGGTCGAGGCGCTGGGTCAGCGGCTGCGCACGCCCACGACGGACACCGACGAGGTGGTTCCGGTGCAGACCCTCAACCAGGGGGCCGGCGGCGCTCCGCTGTTCTGCGTGCATCCCGCCGGCGGGGTGAGCTGGCCGTACCAGGTGCTCGGAAACCACCTGGACTGCCCGATCATCGGGATCCAGCAGATCCCGCGCAACGGCGACGGCGGCCCGGGGTCCATCCGGGCGATGGCGCAGACGTATGCCGACCGGATCCAGGACGCCCATCCCGACGGGCCCTACCACCTGCTGGGCTGGTCGTTCGGCGGGGTGGTGGCCCACGAGGTCGCCATCGAGCTGCAGCGCCGCGGATGCGTGGTCGGGAGCCTGATCCTGCTCGACGCGCAGCCCGGCCTCGACGCCGCCGTCGATGGCGGCACCGCCCTTCCCGAGCACGCCCTGGGCGAGCAGCGGGTGCTCGAAGGAGGCGGCCCGCCCAGCAAACCGCTCGTCGGGCAGCTGCTGAGCAACCTCAACGACAACATCGAGCTCTACCGCCGCCACGAGCCCGGCTGCTTCGAGGGTGACGTCACCGTGTTCGCCGCGGAGCGGGACCAAGGCGATGACGGCGATCGCGGCGCGCGGCTGTCGCGATCCTGGGCGCCCTACGCCTCCGGCGACATTCGGGTGCACGCGGTCGACTCCACGCACCACGAGATGCTGACCGCTGCATCGGTCGAGACGTACGGCGAACAACTCCGCGACCTTCTGCGCGCGACGATGCGAGCCACCTCACACTCCCGCCGATCACGGTGATCACCACACGTTGATCGTGGGCGTAGACGGGGTGTTGCAGCGCTTTTGGTGGACGGCACGCGCGCGCCGAATCGGGCAACGGTAGGGTCGAAGAGGTGTGCGGAGTCACCGGGGAGGTACGACTCGACGGGCGGGCGCCCGATGTAGCGGCGGTCTCAGCGATGGCCACCGTACTGGCGCCGCGGGGCCCGGATAGCGGCGGCGCCTGGTCGCAGGGCCGGGTCGCGCTCGGTCACCGCCGCCTCAAGATCATCGACCTGACCGAAGCCGGCTCGCAGCCGATGGTCGACTCCGAGCTGGGCCTGTCGATTGCCTGGAACGGCTGCATCTACAACTACAAGGAGTTGCGCAGCGAACTCAGCGGGTACGGCTACCGCTTCTTCTCGCACAGCGACACCGAAGTCCTGATCAAGGCCTACCACCGGTGGGGCGACGACTTCGTCAGCCACCTGTTCGGCATGTTCGCCTTCGCCATCGTCGAGCGCGACAGCGGGCGGGTGCTGCTCGGGCGTGACCGGCTCGGCATCAAGCCCCTCTACCTGACCGAGGACAGCCACCGGGTTCGGTTCGCCTCGACCCTGCCGGCCCTGCTGGCCGGCGGCGGCGTGGACACCCGCATCGACCCCGTCGCGCTGCACCACTACATGAGCTTCCACTCGGTCGTGCCCGCCCCGGCCACCATCCTGCGCGGGGTGCGCAAGGTGCCGCCCGCCTCGCTGATCGCGATCGAGCCCGACGGCAGGCGCACCGTCACCACCTACTGGACGCCCGATTTCACCCGGCACGCCGACCGCGCGGATTGGTCGGAACGCGACTGGGAAGACGCCGTGCTGTCCACGCTGCGCCTGGCGGTCCAGCGCCGCCTGGTCGCCGACGTGCCGGTCGGCTGCCTGCTGTCCGGTGGCGTCGACTCCAGCCTGATCGTGGGCCTGCTCGCCGAGGCCGGCCAGCATGGGCTGTCCACCTTCTCGATCGGCTTCGAGTCGGCCGGCGGCGTCAAGGGCGACGAGTTCCAGTACTCCGACATCGTCGCCCAGCGCTTCGAGACCGACCATCACCAGATCCGCATCGAGACCGACCGGATGCTGCCCGCCCTCGACGGGGCCATCGGCGCGATGAGCGAGCCGATGGTCAGCCACGACTGCGTCGCCTTCTACCTGCTCAGCCAGGAAGTCGCGCGCCACGTCAAGGTCGTGCAGTCCGGCCAAGGCGCCGACGAGGTGTTCGCCGGCTACCACTGGTACCCGCCGATGGGCTCACCGGCCGCCGCAACGCTCGACGGTGCGGTCGCCGAATACCGCGGCGCCTTCTTCGACCGCGATTCGGCCGAGCTGGCCGGCCTGCTGGGACCGGGCATCATGGCGCCCGGTGACCCCAGCGGCCGGTTCGTCACCGAGCACTTCGCGCAGGCCGGCGCCGAGACGGGCGTGGACCGCGCGCTGCGGCTCGATACCACCGTGATGCTGATCGACGACCCGGTGAAGCGGGTCGACAACATGACGATGGCGTGGGGGCTGGAGGGCCGGGTTCCGTTCCTCGACCACGAGTTGGTGGAGCTGGCGGCCACCTGCCCGCCGGAGCTCAAGATCGCCCACGAAGGCAAGGGCGTCCTCAAACAGGCTGCGCGACGGGTGATTCCGTCGGAGGTCATCGACCGGCCGAAGGGCTACTTCCCGGTTCCGGCGCTGACCCACCTCGAGGGGCCCTACCTCGACATGGTGCGCGACGCGCTCTATGCGCCAGTTGCCAAGGAGCGCGGCCTGTTTCGGGCGGACGCGGTCGACACCCTGCTCGCCAATCCCAACGCCAAACTGACCCCGCTGCGCGGCAACGAGCTCTGGCAGATCGCCCTGCTCGAGCTGTGGTTGCAGCGCCACGGGATCACGGGGCCGGTTGCATGACCGTGGTCGATCCGTCCGGCGACCACACCGAGGCGATCACCCTCGGCCTCCACGACGCCTCGCCGCCGGAGCTGGTCGACGCGATGGCGAAAGACGTCGAGCTCGAATTGGGTTGGGGCCGACTCATTTTCGGGCAGACGTTCGCCGACTCCCAGCAGCTGGTCGAGGCGCTGCGCCGCGAAGGGCCCGGCCGCCGCGACATCTGCATCTACGCCCGCGAATCCCACGTCGTGGTCGCCGAGGCGCCGACCGAGCTGTTCATCGACCCCAGCCACACCTACCGGCTGCGTTTCACCGGCAAGAAGAAGAACTCGCCGCCGTCGCCGCTGGGCGTGACGGTGCGCACGCTCAACGACCCGATCGACGCCGACGCCATGAACCGCGTGTACGTGCGCTGCGGCATGGTCCCGGCCGGGGTCGACGTGATCTGGGACAACCATCAGCATGTGCCGGCGGTGAAGTATCTGCTCGCGGTGCGCGACGAGGACGGCGCCGTGGTCGGCACCGTCACCGGCGTCGACCACGAGTTGCTGTTCAACGACCCGGAGGAAGGGTCGAGCCTGTGGACGCTGGCCGTCGACCCGGCCGCCGGGCTCCCCGGGGTCGGCGCGGCCCTGACCCGGGCCCTGGCCGAGCACTTCCGCGACGCGGGCCGCGCCTACATGGACCTGTCGGTGGCCCACGACAACGCCGCCGCCATCGGCCTGTACGAGAAGCTGGGCTTCCGCCGCGTCCCGGTGCTGGCGATCAAGCGCAAGAACGCGATCAACGAGCCGCTGTTCAGTCCGCCGCCGGAGACCGTCGACGACCTCAACCCGTATGCCCGGATCATCGCCGACGAGGCGCTGCGCCGCGGGATCTGGGTCGAGGTGCTCGACGCCGAGACCGGCGAGATGCGGCTCACCCACGGCGGCCGCAGCGTCATCACCCGTGAATCGCTATCCGAATACACCTCGGCGGTCGCCATGTGCCGCTGCGACGACAAGCGGTTGACCCGGCGCCTGGTCTCCGAGGCGGGCATCACCGTGCCCCGCGCGCGCCTGGCGACGTTCGACGAAAGCGACTTCGCGTTCCTCAAAGAGGTCGGCGAGGTCGTCGTCAAACCGACGCGGGGCGAACAGGGCAAGGGCATCACGGTCGGGGTCGTTCCCGACAACGGGCCCGACGATCTGTCCGCCGCCCTGGCGCGCGCCCGCAAGCAATACCCGGACGTGCTCATCGAGCAGCGGGTGACCGGCGACGACCTTCGCCTCGTGGTGATCGACGGCCGCGTCGTCGCCGCCGCGCTGCGCATGCCCCCGGAGGTCATCGGCACGGGGGAGCACAGCGTGCGGGACCTGATCGCGGCCGAGAGCCGGCGGCGCGCGGCGGCCACCGGCGGCGAGTCCCGCATCCCGCTCGACGACCTCACGGAATCGACTGTCGCCGAGGCGGGTTGGGATCTCGACGACCTGCTGCCCCAGGGCACCCGGTTACGGGTGCGTCGCACCGCGAACCTGCATCAGGGCGGCACCATCCACGACGTCACCGCGCAGGTGAACAGCGAACTGTGCCGGGTCGCGGTGACCGCGGCCGAGGCGATCGGCATCCCGGTGACCGGCATCGACCTGCTGGTGCCCGACGTCACGGGCGCCGACTATGCGTTCATCGAAGCCAACGAGCGGCCCGGCCTGGCCAACCACGAACCCCAGCCCACCGCAGCGGCTTTCATCGATTTCCTCTTCCCCGGCCACCCGGGGCAGCCGCAGGCCTGGACGCCCGAGGAGTCCCGCTCCGATCGCGGCTGACGCCGCTCCAACCAGAACGGAGACGCCCGTGAGTGCGAGCGCGCAGACCAAGACCATCGCGACGCAGGTGCCCGCCCGGCTGGACCGGCTGCCGTGGTCACGGTTTCATTGGCGCGTCGTGGTCGGCCTCGGCGGCGTGTGGGTGCTCGACGGGCTCGAAGTCACCATGGTCGGCAACGTCTCGGCCCGGCTCATGGAACACAACAGCGGCATCGCGCTGAATCCCGCGCAGATCGGCATGGCGGCGGCGATCTACATCGCCGGGGCGTGTTCGGGGGCGCTGTTCTTCGGTCACCTCACCGACCGCTTCGGGCGGCGAAACCTGTTCATCCTCACGCTTGCGATCTATTTGGTCGCCACCGTGGCGACCGCGTTCGCGTTCGCCCCCTGGTATTTCTTCTTGACCCGCTTCTTCACCGGCTCGGGCATCGGCGGCGAATACGCCGCCATCAATTCGGCCATCGACGAGCTGATCCCGGCGCGGGTGCGCGGCCGCGTCGACCTGGTGATCAACGGAACCTATTGGCTGGGTTCGGCCGCCGGCGCCGGCGGCGCGCTGATCCTGTTGGACACCAGGAACTTTCCGCCCGACATCGGGTGGCGCCTCGCCTTCGGCATCGGCGCGATCCTCGGCATCTTCGTGCTGTTGGTGCGGCGCAACGTCCCGGAAAGCCCGCGCTGGCTGTTCATTCACGGCCGCGACGACGAGGCCGAGCACATCGTCGGCGAGATCGAGGAGTCCGTCGAGCAGGAGACGGGCGAGCAGCTGCCCGAGCCGCAGGGAAAGCCGCTGCGGATCCGTCAGCGCACCGCGATTTCGTTCCGGGAGATCGCCGCGGTCGCCTTCAAGCTCTACCCGCGCCGCGCGGTGCTCGGGCTGGCGCTGTTCATCGGGCAGGCCTTCCTCTACAACGGCGTCACCTTCAACCTCGGCACGCTGCTGAGCCAGTTCTACGCCGTGCCGTCGGGCATGGTGCCGGTCTTCTTCGTGCTCTGGGCCCTGAGCAATTTCGTCGGCCCGCTGGTGCTCGGGCATCTGTTCGACACCGTCGGCCGCAAACCGATGATCACGTTGACCTACATCGGTTCCGGTGTCGCGGTGGTGGTGCTGGCGCTGGTGTTCGTCACCCAGGCCGGCGGTGTGTGGGCCTTCATCGGCGTGCTGATCGTCGCGTTTTTCCTGGCCTCGGCCGGGGCCAGCGCGGCGTATCTCACCGTGAGCGAGATCTTCCCGATGGAGACGCGGGCGTTGGCGATCGCGTTCTTCTACGCGATGGGGACGGCGATCGGCGGCATCACCGGCCCGCTGCTGTTCGGTCAGCTGATCAACTCGGGCCACCGCACCGAGGTCGTCTGGTCGTTTCTGATCGGCGCGGTGGTGATGGCGGCGGCCGGGCTGGTCGAACTGTGGCTGGGGGTCGCCGCCGAGCGGCGCCCGCTGGAAGAGCTGGCGTTGCCGCTGACCGTAGAAGACGCTGAGCGTCAAGAGGATTCGGCGCCGGTAACGGACTAGGCCGGATGATCAGCCGTAGGCGTCCCACCACGTGTGCAGGTCTTCGACGGTGGCCGGGTCGCCGGCCACGTCGCTGAGCATCAGCCGCGCGTCGTTGGACCAGATCACGTTCGGGTGGTTGTTGTAGCTGCCGCACGCGATCAGCCCGGCCATGTCGTTCGGGGTTTCGTCGTAGTGCCAGCTGACCGGCGAGCGCCCCTCGCCCGGGCAGTTCACCACGCTGACGTTGCCGACGGCGTCGTCGAACGCCTTCTTGAGCCGCTCCGGCGTTCCGAACAGCCCGTAGGTGGCGCGGCTCGGGCCGCCGGGTTGCGTGTTCTGCCCGCAGGTGACCATGGCCACCGCGTGCACCCAGATGCTGCCCGACTCAGGAGTGGCCGCGGTGCACGTCCCGGGCAGGTAGCCCGGCGGCAGCAGACTGATCAGGCGGTCGTGGTCGTCGCTTCCGGCGGCGTCGGACAGCGGCGCGGTTTTCCCGGTGCCGGCCCGCTGCGCGGGCTCGCTGGTCGGCCGCAGCACGAGCCAGACACCGGCGGCGCCGATGGCGGCGGCGACGACGGCCGCGGCGGCCGCGGCGGCCAGGACCGGCCGACGGGAACGCCTGCGCGATGGGCCCGCCGGGCTGATCGCCGGGGTGTCGCTGCGCTGCAGGATCGTCTCCGCGCACTCGCGTTCGGGGCTGCTCAGTGCGGTGTTCGCGGCGGCCGCCAGGGCGCCGGCGGTGGGGTAGCGCTGGCCCGGATCCTTGGCCATGCCACCCGCGATCACCGCGTCGAACGCCGGGCTCACGCCATGCGCGCTGGGTTTGGGGACCGGGGCCGTCAGGTGGGCGCTGATAAGCGCCCCGGTGCTGTCGGCGCCGTAGGGCGGCGTCCCCGTGAGGGATTCGTACAGCACGCACGCCAGCGCGTACACGTCCGCGCGCGGACTCACGTCGTTGCTTGCAGAGTCGCTCGGTGCGTCGCTCGAAAAGCGTTCGGGTGCCATGTATTTCAAGGTTCCGACGGCCGTGCCCAGTTGGGTGAGCTTCTCGTCGGTCTTGGCGCTGGCGATGCCGAAGTCGGCGAGGTACGCGAAGTCCTCCCCGGTGATCAGGATGTTCTGCGGTTTGACGTCGCGGTGGGTGACCCCGGCGGCATGCGCGGCGTCCAGGGCCGACGCCACCTGGTGGATGATGGCGACCGCCCGCGGGGCGGCCAGCGGCCCATCCCGTTCCAGCAGGCTGTCCAGATCGGCGCCCTCGACGAGGCGCATCTCCAGATAGAGCTGCCCGTCGATCTCGCCGTAGTCGTGAATCGGCACGACGTGCGGCTCCAGCAGCCTGCCGGTGATGCGGGCTTCGCGCTCCATGCGCTTGCGGAACACCGGATCCTGACTGAAGGTGTGCGACATCAGCTTCAGCGCCACCGTCCACTGCTTGACGGTGTGCTCGGCCTCGTAGACCTCACCCATGCCACCCCGGCCGAGCAACCGCTTCAGGCGGTAGGGCCCGAACATCGTCCCCGACCGCGAGCCCTGCGCGTCGCTCATCGCTGACTCCCATCAAGACCGGCGGGTGGGCCGTCGATCACACCGCAGGAAAAGTACAACACCGGCGCGGGCGCGCGCGGGATCACTCGGCTATCCGGTGAGCCTGGTCAGCCAGGCCGGATCCTGATAGTTCACCGACGTGACGCCGTCCCACACGTAGGGCGTGGAGTTGGCGTATTCGACGGGACGCGCTTAACGGGCGTCGTCATCCCCGGCGGCGCGGTCGGTGAGCCCCTCGCGCGACAGCGCCCGGACGAATCCATAGGCCTGCATGCCGGCCGGGCCGGGATTGTCGAAGATCCACTCGTTGATCTTTTCCAGCGCGTTGGCCAGGTCGTCACGCTTGACCCGGACCAGATACGTCCGGCGGTCGTCGTCCGGGTCCTCGAGGGATTCGGCGACCGCGACCGGATTCCGAAACGCATACGCGATCCCGTGCACGGCATCGTGGTTCAGCGCCCATTGAATTTCGCTGGGGCGCAGTCGGTTCACCGCCAGGTTCCGATAGTCACGGTCGTGGTCTGAACTGCTCACCTGGCCGGTGATCCTTATCTATGTGCAGCGGCAACGTGGACAGCGATCAGCTGAAGGTGGTGTCGCGGGAGGCGATAGAACCGGGCATTTTCATCATAGGAACCGAAGCCGCCGGCTGCATGCCGAGCGCTTTTACCCCACCCCGGTCAGCGGTTGTACTTCAGGAACAGGTAATCGTCGCAGACCAACGCGTGCGCCAGGCGCATCGTGACCGGCGCGGTCAGCCGCGCCGGGTGCACGCGGTAACCCACCGGCTGGCTCGCGGCGAGTCTGGGGGCCAGCGTGACGCACAGTTCGGTCACGGCGTCTGCCTCCACCAGCTCGTCGAGCAGGGTCGGCCCACCCTCGCACAGGATGCGGCGCATGCCCTGCTCGCGCAGCATCGCGACGGCCAGCGCCACGTCCACGGTGTCCTCACCGGCGACCAGGAGGCGCAGCCGGTCGTCGTCCGCGAAACGCGCCGCGGTTCGCGCGCAGGTCACCAGGATCGGTGGTTGTGCGGGATCGCTGAACAGCCGGTCGGGCAGGTCGCCGCTGCGGCTGACGACGGCGATGGGCGGGGGCTCGAATCGCCCCTCATGGTGCCGCCTCGCCCGCGCCGCGTCGGTGAGTTTCACCGGGCCATAGTTTTCGGCGCGTGCGGTGCCCGCCCCGACCAGGACGACGTCGGCCAGCCCGCGCAGGGTTCTCAGCAGCCGTTGATCGGTGGGACACGACAGGGGGCCGGCGCGCCCGCCGAACGCGGCTGCGCCGTCGGCGCTGAAGATCATGTTGGCGCGCAGGCCATCCGGGGGATCGGCATAGAAGGGCGCGAGTTCGACGATGCTGGGGACGGTGCTGACCCGGGGAGGCTGGTCCACCCTCACGCCTCGTGGCCGGGTTCGAGTTGGCGGACGTCGCCGAACGACACCCAGCTTTCCAGCTCCTGTGGCGGGCTGCCGCCGACCGGCGCCAGCAGGTGCCCGACGTGGTCGCCCAGCGGGAAGCGCTCCAGGATCTCGCCGACGAACCAGGCGGCCGCCTCGTCGAGGATGGGCATCCCGTCGGGGCCCGAATGCCAGGAGCAGCGGGCGAACTTGTCGATTTTGTCGCTGGTCTGGCTGCCGAAGAGCTCCACGACGCCGAGGTGATCGTGGTCGAACACGTGCACCGCCAGGTGGGTGGCGTCGCGGGCCGTGCGGAAGGTGTGGTTGCGCTGCGACAGGCCGACCAGGAAGCGGGGCGGGTGAATGCTGGCCTGGCTGGCGAAACCCACCAGGCAGCCGGCCGGGGTCCCGTT
The DNA here is from genome assembly GCF_010731675.1 of Mycobacterium marseillense. NCBI lineage: Bacteria > Bacillati > Actinomycetota > Actinomycetes > Mycobacteriales > Mycobacteriaceae > Mycobacterium > Mycobacterium marseillense. The sequence goes on along the minus strand of NZ_AP022584.1, from coordinate 1,184,655 downwards.
GGCCTGCGTGGTGACGACGAACATCGGATAGTTCAGCAGCGCCACAAGCTTGTCGAATGCTTCGGTTTCGGGGTCGGCCATCCGGTCAGTCTTCCCCGTCGGGGCGTCGGGGAATCGTGTTACCGCGATTTGCGCGACGAGCGGAACTGCCGGGGCGCCGCGCCGAAACATCCGGTCACGGTGCACTCCCATTGCGCCGCAACGCAATTCGAGACATGATCCGCCGTAGCGCATAGGCGGCGGCACCGACGCCCAACACCGCCACCCCGGACAGCACCGACCACCGCGGCATCGCGAACGCCAGCAGCACGCACCCAAGCAGTCCGATCACCGGGATGACCCGGGGTGGGCGGCCCTCGTCGCGCCCGAGGGTGAATGCGGAGGCATTGGCGACCGCGTAGTAGATCAGCACGGCGAACGAGGAAAAGCCGATGGCGTCGCGAAGGTCGGTGGTGGCGGCCAGGACCGCGACGACGACGCCGATCAGCAGTTCGGCGCGGTGCGGCACCCGAGTTCGCGGGTGCACGGCGGCCAGCGGGTGGGGAAGATGGCGGTCGCGGGCCATGGCCAAGGTGGTGCGCGAGACGCCGAGAATCAACGCCAGCAGCGAGCCCACCGCCGCGACCGCCGCGCCCGCCTGAACCACGGGAACCAGCCCGCCCGCGCCCGCCGCGCGGGCGGTTTCGACCAGCGGCGCGGCGCTCTGCGCCAGGCGAGTCGGCCCGAGCACGGACAGCGTCGCGACGGCCACCAGGGCGTAGACGGCGAGGGCGATGGTCAGCGCCAGCGGTATCGCGCGCGGAATGGTGCGGGCGGGGTCGCGCACCTCCTCGCCCAGGGTCGCGATGCGCGCATAGCCGGCGAAGGCGAAGAACAGCAGCCCCGCGGCCTGCACCACACCGCCGGCGGTCCCGCCCGCCGGGAGCGGATCAAAGCCGGCCCGTCTCGAGCCGAACGCGACGGCGATCAGCGCCACCAGCACGGCCAGCACCAGCGCGACGATGACGCGGGTCAGCCACGCCGACTTCTGCACTCCGGCGTAGTTCACCGCGGTCAGCACGACCACCGCCGCCACGGCCACCGCATGCGCCTGCGCCGGCCAGACGTAGGCGCCGACGGTCAGGGCCATCGCCGCGCACGAGGCGGTCTTGCCGACGACGAAGCCCCACCCCGCCAGGTATCCCCAGAACTCGCCCAGCCGTCTCTGGCCGTAGACGTAGGTGCCGCCCGAGGCGGGATAGCGGGCCGCGAGTCGCGCGGAGGACGTGGCGTTGCAATAGGCCACCACGGCCGCGAGCGCCAGCCCCAGCAGCAATCCCGAACCGGCGGCGCGCGCCGCGGGACCCAGCGCGGCGAAAATCCCGGCGCCGATCATCGAGCCGAGTCCGATCACCACCGCGTCGAAGGTTCCCAGGCTTCGGCGAAGCTCGCCGCCGGAGGGAGCGTTCACCCGAGTGGGTTGTTCTGGCGCACTCCGCGATACATGCCCCAACGCACGAACCATGGCATGACCACGCGTTCGACCGACCAGGACGGGAAGCGGAAGGCGTGGCCGGTGGGCAGGAAGACCTCCAGGCCGTTGGGTTGGATGCCGACCAACGAACCCCATCGCCGCGTCGGCGCGCGGTAGGTGCGCAGCGGGCGGCCCGCGAACTCGGCGAGCAGGTTTCGCGCTACCAGGGCGTCGCCGCGGTTGCGGGCGGAGCTGCGGAGCGGGTCGGTGGCCGCGACGTCGCCGAGCGCGAAGACGGCCCGCTGACCGGGCACCCGCAGTTCCGGTGTGACGCGCACAAACCCGCGCTCGTCGAGCAATTCCGGTGGCAGCCAATCGGTGTTGGGCCGCACCCGTCCGATCGCCCACAGCACGGCGTCGGCGACGGCCGGGGATTGCCCGGTGCTCCAGCGCACCGGTTCGTCGGTGAGTTCGTCGCCGCCGAAGCCTTCTGCGAGCACCGCGCGGTGGCCCGGGTGGATGCCGACGCCCAGCGCGCTCAAACGGGCGCGAATGCGCTGCCAGATCCGCGGGTGATGGCCCTGCAGAGCGGACTTGCCGGGGAAGTAGAGGTCGATCCGCTTGCCCGGCCAGGTGGTCGCCATGTTGAGCGCGCTGCTGACGGCCGCCGCGCCGCCACCCACCACGATCACGGACTTGGCTGCGGTCAGCCGGTCGTGCGCGGCGCGCAGTCCCGCGCCGATCTCGTCGGCGGACTGCAACGACGGCTGGCGCCAGAATCCGTTGCTGACGCCGGTCGAGATGACCAGCGCGTCGTAGGCCTCCGTGACCGTCACGCCGTCTTGGCCTCGGCCGAAGACGATGCGGGCGCCCAAGTCCACTCCGGTCAGCGTGGCCTGCACGGTGCGGACGCGATCCAGGCGCCGGAACCGGTCGAACGGGATCCAGTAATCGCGGGCCCAGTCGTGCGGGCGGGACAGCCGGACGCCGAGTTCCTGGCCGCTCACCAGCGCGGGTTTGGCCGAGATCCCGACGACGTCGGCATGCCGGGACAGCTTGATCGCCGCGAGGACGCCCGCGTCCCCGAGGCCCGCGACGACGACGCGCTTTCGGTTCATGGCGCTATCCTGCCCTGCGTGCGGTGCGGACGAACGTCGACGAGCCGATAACGGGAGCCACGTCGGTTGACCCTGTTACGCGGATATCGTCGCCCGGCGCGCCCGGGGGAGTCGGCCCACCCTCGGGCGGGCACGCTGCTGAGCGCTTTCGTGCGGGCCTCGGCCCCCCGTCCCGCCGCGGCGCAGCGGGCCGCCGAGGACTTCGAGCGGGACTTCGGCCCGGCGGTTGTCGCCGAGATCCGGTGGGCGTTCACCCCGCCGCGCACCTGGCTGATGGGGGTGGTGGCCAACGTGGTGATCGCCGCCGCCTGGCTGGTGGTGCAGCCACTGACACCGGTGGGCCGCCACCACGATTGGGTGATCCTGGTGGGCACCTACTTCTCGTCGTGGGTCCTCGCGGACGTCACCACCACCAACTTCCTGGGTGCCGACCATTACCGCATTCTTCGGGGCTTGTCCGCGGGTGTGCCGTTCGGGCGAATCCTGTTGATCAAGAACGTCGCCCTGCTCGCGCTCGTCGGGTTGCCCACCCTGGCCGCCGCGACGGTGCTGACGCTGTGGCTGGAAACGCCCGCGCGCCTTGGCATTACAATCCCCACCGTCGCGGTGCCCATCGTGTCGTGGCTGGGCGTGGGGAACCTCATCTCGGTGTTGTACCCGGTCAGCGTCGAGCCGCTGATCCGGCGGTGGCGCCAGCGCGGGGACCTGCGCCGCACGCGCAGCTGGCTGCTGGCGCTCGCGCTGCCGTACGCGCTGTATTACGTGGCCGACCCGATGAACGGGGTAGAGCACCGGGTGCTGTGGCAGCAGGTGCCCGCCCTGATCTGGCCGGTGTTCGGGCGCGACACCAAGAGTCTTGTCCACGTCGCCATCGCGGTCAGCGTGTGGATCGCATGCAGCGTCGCCGCGATCGGATGGGTGCGCCGGCGCGGGCTGCAGATCAGGTGAGCTGCGGCTTGATCTCCTCGATGACCCACTGCGCGTAGTCGAGGTACTCGTCCACCCCGCCGACGGCGGGAACGGGAACCGCGGTCATCGTCACGCCCTGCTCGGCGAGCCAGCCCAACCGGTCGACGATCTGCGCCGAACTCATGCCCGGGCGATCGCTGGTGTCGCGGCGGGCCACGTGTCCCTCGCCGACGCGGTTGGTGCCCAGGCCGTGCATCACCTCGAAAGACCGGCCGTCATAAGACGGTTGGGACTTGATGTAGTCGAGCTTCTCGGCGATCTGCTCGGGGGGCGTGAGGAACGGCCACCACCCCGACCCGAAGGTGGCGGCCCTGCGCAACGCGGCGTCGGCATCGCCACCGATCCAGATTGGAAGATAGGGCTTTTGAACGGGTTTCGGCTCGAAGGCGATGTCGGCGAACGACACGAAGCGGCCGTCGAACGAAGGCGCGTCACTGGTCCACAGTTCGACGATAGCCGCCAGGTACTCGTCGGCGATCCGGCCGCGTTCGTTGAAGGGCACGCCGACGAGCTCGAACTCCCGTGGCAGCCACCCCACTCCGAAGGTGACCATCATCCGGCCGCCACTCATCCAGTCCGCGGTGGCCAGCGCTTTGGCCAGCACGATCGGATGCTGCAGCGGCAGGATGGTGATGCAGGAATTGACGGCGACCCGCTCGGTGGCGCCGGCGATGAAGGCCTGGGCGACCGTCGAATGCAGGTAGTGCGGCCCCGACAACTCGACATGGTCGGTGGGGATGACGAAATGTTCGGGCACCGCGATCATGTCGTAGCCCCACTGGTCGGCGCACCGCATCATGCGCCGTTGATCGGGGCCCGTGACGGCACCTTCCCAGGGTTGCGAAATAGCCTTGAGACGCAGCATGTGCGGAACGGGGAAGGCGAATTTCATGAGCGTCCCAGCCAGCGGTCCATGTCCCCCAATCTAGGGTGCGTGTTGTTAACCTGGCCACGTGGACTCCGAACCGGACCCTGCGAGCAAAAAGCCGACGCAGGCGGCCTTGGCCGCGACCAGTCGGGCTTTGCTGTGCATGATGTCCTACGAAGAGGAGATCTCGGGCTACGACCTCAAGAAGTGGATCGACTGGAGTGTCGATCTGTACTACTGGAGCCCGTCCTACAGCCAGATCTATACGGAGCTGAAGAAGCTGGAGGGCCTGGGGCTCGTCACGTCGCGCGTCGAGCGTGACGAGGGCACCCGCACCCGACGCCTCTACAAGATCACCGAAGCCGGCATGGCGGCCGCAATCGAGTGGGTCAACGATGCGCCGGTGGACCCGCCTGTGCTCAAACACAGTGTGCTGCTGCGGGTTACGTTCGGCCACCTGACCAATCCGGCCCGGCTCAAGGAACTACTGCAAGAACATGTGGCCTTCGCAGACGCGCGCCACCGCAAGGCGGTCGAGGATGCCGACGGCGCCGAGGGCGAACCCGCGTGGGCGTATTCGGTGATCGCGTTGCGGTGGGCAGCCAAGTACTACGCCGCCGAGCGTGAGTTCGCCCTGGAACTCATGAAGGACATCGACGAGGCCGACGCCGTGCTGAAGAAGGCGGAGAAGGGCGGCTTCGGGAAGGCGCGCCCCACCCCGGGGTATTGGCGAGAAATCGAGAAGCAGGTCCAGGCGAAGCGCGACGCCGACTAGTTCCGACGGTAGTGCCCGTTTTTGCCGGTGCCGTGGGTTTCGCCCGCGCCGTCGGGTCTCTCGCCTCGCGCCGGCGCGATTCCGGATATCGGAAACGCATAGCGAAATCCCTTGTGTCACTGTGGTTTCAGTGGTCACAATGTGAGGGTTTTTGTCGGTGGGTGTTCGTAGGGTCTGGGGTATGGGTTCGAGCACGCGCGAGGAGATCGTCGAGGTCTTTGATGCGCTCGATGCCGAGCTGGACCGGTTGTGCGCGTTTTCTTTTGAGGTGTTGACCACTCCGGAGCGGTTGAATGTGCTCGAGCGCATCGAACGCATCGCGCGCCGGGTCCGCGTACCGGGGCACACCGTGATCAATGAGCTGCGCGCCCAAGCGACCACGACAGAGCTGGGCGACACACTGGGGGGTGCGCTGGCCGAACGGCTACGCATCAGCACCGCCGATGCCGGGCGCCGAGTCGCCGAGGCCGCCGATCTTGGGGAGCGTCGGGCGCTGACCGGGGAAGCGTTGACACCCACCTTGGGCGCCACTGCGGCCGCCCAGCGCCGGGGGTTGATCGGCGAGGCCCACGTGCGGATCATCCGCAGTTTTTTCGCCGAGCTGCCCGCCGAGATCGACCCGGGCACCCGCGCGCATGTCGAAGCCGACCTGGCCTCTCAGGCCAGCAGGTTTGGCCCCGGCGAGTTGCAGCAGTACGCGCGCCGGGCCATGGGCTGGCTCAACCCCGACGGCACACTCAAAGATGGCGAGCGTGCCCGCAAACGCGGCATCATCCTCGGGCCCCAGCAATACGACGGGATGTCGGCGCTGCGCGGCTATTTGACGCCGGAGTTGCGGGCCACCTTTGAACCCGTGCTGGCCAAGCTGGGCGCCCCCGGGGCGTGTAACCCCGACGACGAGACACCGATCATCGACGAGGTTCCCGACCAGGACGCGGTGCGCCGCGATCTGCGCACCCCGGCCCAACGCAACCACGACGCCCTGCTGGCCGGGCTGCGCGCCCTGCTGGCCTGCGGAAAGCTGGGCTGCCACAACGGGCTGCCGGTCTCGGTCGTGGTCACCACCACCCTGCACGACCTCGAAGCTGCCGCCGGCAAGGGCGTCAGCGGGGGTGGGTCGCTGGTGCCGATGTCGGATCTGATCCGCATGGCCAGCCACGCCCACCACTACCTGGCGATCTTCGACCGCGGCAAAGCCCTAGCCTTGCATCACACCAAGCGGCTGGCCTCCCCCGCCCAACGCATCATGCTGTACTCCAAAGACCGCGGCTGCACCAAACCCGGCTGTGACGCCCCGGCATATCACAGCCAGGTCCACCACGTCACCGGCTGGACGGCCACCCATCGCAGCGACATCGACGACCTCACCTTGGCCTGCGGCCCCGATAACCGACTCGTCGAAAAAGGCTGGACCACCCGCAAAAACGCCCACGGCGACACCGAATGGCTGCCCCCGGCCCACCTCGACCACGGACAACCCCGCACCAACACCTACCACCACCCCGAACGAAACCTCAACTACGACCAAGACGACGACCCCGTTTGACGCTGCCACGGAAAACCTTTGACACCGCTAGGTCTGGTGGCGCCGACCCGCGTCCTGGGCCGCGATGTAGCCGTACACCAACCCCTGCGCGATCGTCGCGCCCGCACCCGGATACGTCGTGCCGAAGGCGTTCGCGGCGGTGTTGCCGATCGCATACAACCCGGCGATCACCCCGCCGTCCTCGCGCAGCACCCGAGCCCGCTCGTCGGTCTTCAGGCCACCGCAGGTGCCCAGGTCGGACAGCACCACCTTCACGGCGTAGAAAGGGCCCTTGACCAACGGACGCAGGTTCGGATTCGGCGCGATCGTCGGGTCGCCGTAATAGCGGTCGTACGCGCTGCGGCCGCGGCCGAAGTCGGGGTCCTCACCGACGGCGGCATGGTGGTTGAACCGCGTCATCGTCTCGAAGAACGCCGAGACCGGCACGCCGATCCGCGCGCCCAGGTCGGTGAGGTTGTCGGCCCGGGTCGCGATGCCGGCGTCGTACCAGGCCTGCGGCACACGCATGCGCGGAAACAGTTCGGCGCCAAAGACATAACTGTTGCGGTACTGCTGATCGAAAATGATCCACATCGCCTCGACCGGACTACCGGAGCGCTCCAGCTCGAGCACCCGCTGCCCGAACGTCATGTAATCGGTCGCTTCATTGGCGAACCTGCGCCCGTTCTGGCTCACGATCAGGCAGCCAGGCAACGAACGCTCGGCCAACATCACCGCGGGCGCCTTGCCGGGCAGTGGCGCGATAGCGGGGAACCACCACGCCTGATCCATCAAGTCGATGCCGGCGCCGATTTCCTGCCCGGCGCGGATGCCGTCGCCGGTGTTGGCCGCGGCGCCGAGGCTGAGATCGGCGCCCAGCGATTCCGATTGAAACTTCCACCGCATGTCCATGCTGTGGTCGAAACCGCCGGTGGCCAGGACGACGCCGCGCCGGGCGGTGATCGTCACCTCGCGGCCGCCGTGTTCGACGACGGCGCCGGTCACGCGTTCACCGTCGTCGGCGAGCCTTACGAGCGCGGTGTCGGTCCACAGGGGGATCCCGGCGCGCAGCACCCCGGTGAACAGCCCGGCCGCCAGGCCCTGGCCACCCGCCGCGTAACGCCGGCCCAGCATGCGGCCCGCCACGCCCTGTGCCAATCGCTTGCCGTACGTGGGAATGCCCTTGCGTGGCATCCGCGCGACGAGGTTCATCCAGCGGTAGTCCGCGCCCGTCGTCGGCATCGGAATACTGACCTCCATCAGGCCAGGCTCCAGCCGGGTGCGGTACTCGCCGAGGAGCGCGGTATCGAACGGGCGGCATTCGCAGGTGCGCCCGGCCGCGCTGCCGCCCGGTTCCTCGGGGTGGTAGTCCGAATAGTCGCGGGCCCAGAACAGCCGCAACGGCGTTGTGCGGCGCAGCATGTCCACCGTCGCCGACACGTGCGCCAGGAACGCGGCGGACCGCTGCGCGGGCGCCGACCCGGCGACCACCGAGTCCAGGTAGGCACCGGCGCGTTCGGCGGTGTCGCCGGCGGCGGCCTCCGCCAGCACCGGGCTGGCGGGCAGCCACAGCGCGCCGCCCGACCGGGCGGTCGAGCCGCCCACATACGACGATTTCTCCACGATCAACGCCGACAGCCCGGATTCGTGGGCGGCCAGCGCCGCGGCCATGCCGGTGCCGGAACCGACGACGAGCAGATCAACGGCGGTGTCGGCCACGGGAAGACCGGCAGGGATCGTCGTGCTGCGCGTCGTCACGCCCGAAACGGTATTCCGCGCCGGCGCGACAGCGGAAGAGCCGTCCTGATGAGTGGAACAACGCGGCCCACGCGCGAGCCCGGAGGAGTTGAATCGCGCCCATGACGTCGCAGACTGAGGCCGACGAGGTTCGGCTGATAGAGGCGCAGGCCGCGCCGACGCGGTTCGCCCGGGGCTGGCACTGCTTGGGACTGATCCGGGACTTCGCCGACGGCAAGCCCCACGCGATCAACGCATTCGGACAGAAGCTCGTCGTCTTCCGCAGCGGTGACGGCAGCATCAACGTACTCGACAGCTATTGCCGGCACATGGGGGGAGACCTGTCCCAGGGCGAGGTGAAGGGCGACGAGATCGCGTGCCCCTTCCACGACTGGCGCTGGGGCGGCGACGGCCGCTGCAAGCAGGTGCCCTACAGCCGTCGCACCCCCAAACTGGCGCGCACCCAAGCCTGGACGACGCTGCAGCAGGACGGGTTGCTGTTCGTGTGGAACGACCCCGAGCGCAAACCGCCGCCAGCGGAGGTCACGATCCCGCGCATCGAGGGCGCCACCAGCGACCGGTGGACCGACTGGCATTGGTACACCACCGTCGTGGGTAGTAACTGCCGCGAAATCATCGACAACGTCGTGGATATGGCGCACTTCTTCTACATTCACGGCTCGTTGCCCACGTACTTCAAGAACATCTTCGAGGGGCACGTGGCCACCCAATACATGAACGGTGGGAGCCGGCCGGACATGGGCGGCACCGGGTCGCAGATGCTGGGAACGACGTCGGTGGCGTCCTATTACGGTCCCTCGTTCATGGTCGACGACCTGACGTATCACTACGAGCATGGTGATGCCAACACGATCCTCATCAATTGCCACTACCCGATCGATGCGAATTCCTTTGTGCTGCAATATGGCATCATCGTGAAGAAGTCGGAGGTGATGCCCGACGACCAGGCGATGGCGACCGCGATCACCCTCGGCGACTACGTCAAGCTCGGCTTCGAGCAGGACGTCGAGATCTGGCGGCACAAGGCGCGCATCGACAACCCGCTCCTGGTCGAGGAGGACGGGCCGGTCTATCAACTGCGTCGCTGGTATCAGCAGTTCTATGTCGACGTCGCCGACGTGCAACCGGACATGGTGGATCGCTTCGAGTTCGAACTCGACACGACCCGGCCCTACGAAGCTTGGATGAAGGAGGTCGAGGCGAACCTCGCGGCCCAGGCGGCGGGTTCGGTGTGATGGCGCAGGACTGGTCCGCCAGGGCCGACAACCGGCTGGCCGACATGCCGATGGTCCCGATCACGTGCCGCGAGTGCGGTGCGCGGGTGTTGGCCCGCAAAAGCAGCTGGAACCAGACGAGTGTGCAGTGGAATGAGCGCGCTTCGGCGCGCTGTAGCGAGCGCCGTGAGGCCGAGCGCCTGGCTGCTCACCATCACGGGCCGTTCCTGGTGTGCGCGGCGTTGCGCGATTCCATCCAGGCCGCCGTGGCCACAGGGGAATTGGCGGTCGTCGACCCCCTAGGCTGACGTAGTCTGATTGGCGTGAGTGGTGCAGCGCGGGTCGCCGTCGTCACCGGAGCCAGCCGCGGCGCGGGACGTGGTATCGCGGCCGCGCTCGCCGCCCGCGACTGGCGGGTGTATGCGACGAGCCGCACCATCAGCGACGCTCCGCCCGGCGTCGTGCCCGTTCGTGTCGATCATGGTGACGACGGCGCCGTCAAGGGCTTGTTCGACCGCGTACACGATGAGTGCGGGCGCCTTGACCTTCTGGTCAACAACGCCGCGTCAATCTCCGATGCGCTGGTCAGCCCAAAGCCCTTCTGGGAGAAGCCACTCGAGCTGGCTGATGTGCTCGATGTGGGATTGCGGTCGTCCTACGTGGCGTCGTGGTGCGCCGCGCCGCTGCTCGTCGCCGCCGGCCGGGGTCTGATCGCGTTCACGTCGTCGCCGGGGTCGGTGTGCTACATGCACGGTCCCGCGTACGGCGCGCAGAAGGCCGGCGTCGACAAGATGGTCGCGGACATGGCCGTGGACTTCCGGGGCACCGGGGTCGCGACGGTGTCGATCTGGATGGGCATCCTGCTGACCGAAAAGCTGCGTGCCGCTTTCAGTGCGGATCCGGCGGCGTTGACGGCGACGGCCGAGCATGCCGAAACACCCGAATTCACTGGACATGTGATCGATGCGCTGTTCGGCGATGCGCGCTTGGCGGAGGTGAGCGGGCAGGCGCTGATCGGGGCGGAACTTGGCCAGCGTTACGGCATCGTCGACGAGGGCGGCCGCCGCCCGCCCTCGCACCGGGACATGCTCGGTTCTCCCCGGATGCCGAGCAGCGTCGTGGTGCGCTAGCCGGGGCCTGGCGTTAGGCGTGCGCGCCGCCGTCGACGCGAATCTCCGTTCCGGTGACAAACGCACCGTCATCGGAGGCCACCATGGCGATCACCGAGGCGACCGCGCTTGCGTCGCCGAGGATTTCGCTGTCCTGACCGTGCAGCAACGGAGTCTGCTTGGCCCACAGGCCCAGGTCATAGCCGTCGGGCATTTTCTCGAGCGTGCTGTTGGCCAGTGCCGTCGAGATCCCGCCCGGTTGGATGTTGACCGCGCGCAGTCCTTGCTTGGAGTACTCGAGCGCCAGCGAATGGGTGAAACTCAAGATGCCGCCCTTGCTGGCGGCATACGCAGCCATGTAGGGGTGGGCGAACGACGCAGCGGTGGAGGTGAAGTTTACGACGACACCGCGGCCGGATTCGAGCAGCGCCGGCAGCGCCTGACGCGTCATCAGAAAGGTGCCGGTCAGATTGACCGCCAGCGTCCTGTTCCAGTCGGCCAGCGTGGTCCGGTGAGTGTGCGAACACGTCTGCACGGCCGCAACATTGACGAGCACTTCGAGCCCGCCGAGGTCGCCGACCGCCGTGTCCACCGCGACAGTGACGGCGTCCTCGTCGGAGACGTCCAGGACGGCGGTGGTCAGCCGGTTGGCGGTGCCCGCGTCGTCGGCGGCGGCCACCGTGCGCGCCAACCCGTCCGCGGACACGTCGTAGGCCACGACCGTGGCCCCCTCGTCGAGCAGCCGGGCCACGGTGGCCTGCCCGATGCCCGAGCCGGCCCCGGTCACGATGACCCGTCGATCGGCGAAACGACCCACCGGCACACGCCTTTCCGTCACGTCAGTTGGAAGGCGCTGATCGGGGCTTCCGCCGGATAGGTGGCCGGGCCGCCCAGGTCGTAGGCCGCGTTGAGCGCGCTGATGAACGCCGCATCGTGCAGCGGTTCGCTCGGGATGTCGAGATTGATGCCCTTGCCCTTGAGGTCGTCGACCATGATGTCGATGGCCTTGTCGACGGTCAGGTCATCGGAGCCGTCCATGTTCTTTTTCAGCTCATCGAAGTCGGAGAACACCTCCGCCGACCAGTGCACCAGAAATCGGAGTTCGTCGGTGTGGTGGCGGGCGATCACGTCCTCGCCGTTTTTCAGCAGCCAATGCTCCCGGCTGGCCGGGTCTCCCGCGAACACGGTGTCGAACGCCAGCCCCGCCGGAACCTGTTGGTCCAGTGGGCCATTCGCCTCACCGCGGTGCACCATCATCTCGTTTTGCACCACCACACCGCGGTTGTTGATCGGCGGCAGGATGCGTTGCGGCGCCTTGAGCGGTCCGTGCGGCCAGTAGGTGAAGCCGCTGCCGGCGTCGAGGGAGAACCAGGTGATGACCTGCGCCATCTTGATCAGATAGTCGCGGAACAGACCGGATTTGCCCATGACGCTGGTCAACCACGTCGGGGCGTTATCGTGCCGCACGCCGCGGAAGCTCGGCGCATCCAAATGTCCCGGATCGCGGTTGGCGCACGGGCCGTTGATGTTGAACAGCATCATCTCGGGCTTGGCGTATTCGGCGTTCCAGTAGTCCTTAGCCAGCTGCAGGAAGCGTTCGTTGTAGAAGCAGTCGTGCAGCTGCGGGTAGAGCACCGCACCGTAGTTGGCGAGGTAGCCGCGGAAAGTCGGGGTCAGGAACAGATCCAGCGAGGGGCTGAACCCCTCGGGGAACATGCCGCTCATCGTCGCCATCAACTCGTCGGCGGACGCGAAGTGCTGGGCGATGATCAGCTTCCAGGGGCCCTCGGCGTGCACCACGTCGAGGAGGCGCTCGCGCTGGTCGTCGGTGTAGACGTCGTCGATTTCGCGGGGCGGCGCGGCCGGCCGCAGTACGTCGGAAAGCTCCATCCGGCGCTCGTCGGTGAGCATCAGCGGTCTCCTTTGTCAGTTCACGGTTGGTTGATTGTGCGCAGCGTCACCGCGAGACGGTCGACGGCTGTCCAGTGATCGGGACGTCAAACCGAAGCGGGTGGGCGAACTTGGCGCGCAGCAGCGCCCCGATTTCCGCGACGGCCAGCCGGCCTCGGGCGGTGGCGTCGGAGCGCATCAGAAAGCCGTGGTACATCCCGGGATAGCGGGTGACGGTGGTCTGCACACCGGCGTTGCGCAGCCGGTCGGCGTAGCGCTCACCCCAGTCCCTGATCGGGTCGCAGCTCCCGGTGACGACGATCGCCGGCGGCAGGCCCGACAGATCGGTCGCGTACGCCGGGACCAGATACGGATCGGTGGGCGCTCCGGCGTCGCCGTCGGCCAGCGCGTGCATGTACTCGATGTCGTCGCGGGTGAGCAGCGGCGCGTCGGGCATCGCGGCGATCGAGGCCACGGACATGTCGCGGTCCAGGCCGGGATACAGCAGCACCTGCGCAAAGATGGCCGGTCCGTGACGATCTCGGGCCGCGAGAGCCACCGCCGCCGCCAGGGCGCCCCCGGCGCTGTCGCCGACCACCGCGAGCCGCTCGGCGTCGACGCCCAATTCGCCGGCGTTTCGCGACACCCATTCGGTGGCGGCATAGGCATCGTCGAACTGCGCGGGCGGCGACGACTCCGGGGCGAGCCGGTAGTCGACGGCCACGACGGTGGCCGCCGACGCCGCGGCGAGCTCACGCGCCAGTGGCTCGAACGAGCGGTTGGATCCCATCACCAGCCCGCCACCGTGGAGATAGACCAGCACCGGCGCATCGGCATCCGTTGTCGGACAATAAATCCGGACCGGCACGTCGCTACCGGCGCTGGGGACAAGCGACTCGGTGACGCCGGCCATCTCGGGCATGTCCTGCGGCAGCGGCGCGGATTCGAGTCCGGCGCGTACCGCGGCCAAACCCCGTTGCCGCATCGGGGCGATCGCACCGAACGAGGCGATCCGGGCGGCCGCGTCGGGATCCATTGCGTACGAAGTCACGTCGTCGTCACATCAATCCGGTGCGGACTCGAACCGCGTCTCGGTGCGCAAGCGTGGGTGTCGTTGCGCGGTCAACACATCCGCTCGCTCGGTCATCGCCGCGCCGACGCTGTCCGGGTGGGTGTGCAGATAGAAGCGGCCCTCGGCGGACTGCCCGAAGATCCGCTCGGCGGCGTCCAGCGGATCCATGGACGCGGCCTTGATGCCGAGCATCGTCGAACGGTGGGATTCGGCGGCGCCGGCGTCGCCGGCCGCGGCCGGGTCCACGCCGCCGGCCGACTCGAAGATGTTGGAGCGCACTGGCCCGGGCAGCACGGCCTGGACATGAATGTGATGGTCGTGGCCCGTGGCCTGCACCTCGAGGTGCAAACATTCGGTCAGCGCCAACACCGCGTGCTTACTCACGATGTAGGGCGCCTGCAACGGGATGGCCACCACCGCGCCCACCGACGCGATGTTCCACACCCACGCCCGCTCGCCGGTGGCCATCATCTGCGGCAGGAAGGCCCGCACGCCGTAAAAGACGCCGCTGACGTTGACGTCCATCACGCGTCGCCAGTTGGCCACCGGGGTGTCCCATAGGTACCCGAACTGTTCGATCCCCGCGTTGTTCACCAGCAGGCGCACGGGGCCGACGTCGCGGTAGGCACGGTCGGCGAGGTCCTGCACGGCATCGGGGTCTCGCACGTCGCAGGCGACGTCGTGCGCCACGCCGCCGGCCGCGGACAGCTCGTCGCGTAGCGCCGCGATGGCACCCTCGTCGATGTCGGCCAGCACGACCGTCATGCCCAACCGTGCGGCGTGGCGGGCCAGCCCGGCGCCGATGCCGGATCCGGCGCCGGTGATGACCGCGACGCCGCCGCCGAAGATGTCCCGAGCGTCCATGGCTATGCGCCGGTGCCGCTTTCGGCGTGCAGTTCCGAGAGCAGAACCGAGTTGGTGGCGTCGAGGATCACGTCCATCTCGGTGAACTCCAGGCCGTTGGCCCCGCGCCGGACGCCGACGTTGACCACCCCGCTGGACACCGCGAACGGTACGAAGTTGGCGATCTGGTTGACGAAGATGTAGAAGCGCGCGCGGGTGATGCCGTCGTCAGAGGCGTCGGCGCCGGTGCGGTGCACGTTGGTGGCGTGGTGCCGCAACGGGTAGGGGCTTTGCTTGCGGTGCTCGGACAGCCATTCCATCACCGCGCCGCGGCCCTTGAGCTCCGGGGACATCAGTTCTTCGAATGGGCTTGCGCCGGAGTCGCTTCGGGTCAGGTAACGGACGTCCTCGGCGTAACTGTTGGCCAATTCGTCGTAGTGGGCCTCGTCGTAGTGGTACCAGAAGGACGCGATGAACTCCTGCAATTCCGGCAGCGTGAGGTCAGTGCTCATGGGCACAGTCAACTCGGTGGTGGTCCCGCTAACACCGCGGATGCCCGGTCAGTGGAACACGGTGTGGACTCAGCCGGTGATCAGGTCCCACAGGGCTCCGGCGCTCGCGTGCATCGCCGCGTCGGTGACCCGCTCGTCCCAATACCGCACCGAGCCGAACTCCGAGCGCCACGCCAGCGCCGCGCGGGTGAACTCGTGCAATCGGTGCTCCCAGGTGGTGCCGATCGCGCCGTGCACTTGATGGGCGCTGCGCACCACCACCGAGGCCGCGTGGCCGGCGCACGAACGCGCCACCGCCACAAGGAACTCCAAGTTGGGCGCCGACCATTGACTGATGACCCCGGCGTGCAGTGCGGCCTCGGTCGCCGCCCGGGCGAGCGCGGCCTCGGCGGCGATATCGGAGATCAAGTTCTGTACGGCCTGGAACTTGGACAGCGGGCGGCCGAACTGAACCCGCGCGGCCGCGTGGTCGATGCACAGCGCCAGGATCCGATCCAGGGCGGCGGTCACTTGGATGGATCGCACCAGGGCGGCTTTCAGCCGTAGCTGGGTGAGCGGCGCCGCGGTGACCGGGACGCCGTGCAGGGCCGCAGGCTCCGCGGACACCGTGTCGCGCGGCTCGCCGATCAGGTTGCGGCCCGGCGTGATCGTGAGCTGCTCGGTGGCGACGTCGGCGACCCGGTGCCCGCCCTCGGCTCGCCACACGACCGCGATCCGGTCGGCGGAAGCGGCCCACGGCACGTCCGTCGCGGTGCCCTGCTTGTCGAGCACGCACACCGTCCGCACCGCGTCGCCCGCGGGGACGCCGCTGGTTTCCAGCAGCCAGCAGGCCAATAAGTCGTGCTCGGCCAACGGGATTCGCACCCCGTGGCCGACGGCCGTGGCGACGAGTTCGGCGGCTTCGTACCAGGTCGCCCCGCTGCCGCCGTGCTGTTCCGCACCGGTCAAGCGCACCAGCCCGAGTTCGTGAAGGTGGCGCCAGAGGGCGCTGTCGCGCTCGATCGTCGCCGCGGGCGGGTGGGTTTCGCGGTAATCGGCGAAAACCGCGTTCATCATTTCGACGAGGGCGCCGTCAACGGAGGGCCCGGTGCTCATCGCATGCCCAACCCGCGCGCGAGCACGCCACGCAGGACCTCATTGGTGCCGCCGCGCAGCGTGAAGCCGGGCCGCTGATCGATGGCCGCATACCTCAGGTCCGAGAAGGCCGAGTCTGGGGAGTCCTGCTGGTCGGCGAATTCGGCGATGTCGCCTTCGGTGGTGGTGCCGAGCACCTTGACGACCGCGGCCGGGAGGTCCGCGGGTTCGTGCCGTTCGAGCGCGCCGGCCACCGCGGTGGACATCTGATGTAAGCCGGCGATGCGCGCGACCAGGCGGCCCAGCGTGGGGTCGCGGGGGATGGTGTTCGCCGCCATGCGATCGGCGCAGGCCGCCAACAGCACGAACGTGGACAGGAACCGCTCGGGCCCGCTGCGTTCGAACGCGAGCTCGGACGTCACCTGCTGCCAGCCGTTGCCGATGTCGCCGAAGACCATGGCGTCGGGGACGAACGCCGAATCCAGGATCACCTCGTTGAAGTGGTGGGCGCCGTTCATCGACACAATCGGCCGGATCTCGATGCCGGGGCCACGCAGGTCGACGATGAACTGGCTCAGTCCGGCGTGCCGGTTCGCCGGGTCGACCGGCGCGGTGCGGGCCAGGGCGATGAACGCGTGTGCGAGGTGGGCGCCCGACGTCCACACCTTGGTGCCGGTCAGCGACCAGCCCCCGTCGGCGCGGGTGGCGCGGGTGTGCACGCTGGCCAGATCTGAGCCCGAGTCCGGCTCGCTCATCCCGATGCCGAAGAAGCATTCCCCGCGCACGATTCGCGGCAGGAATTCCGACTTCTGGTGTTCCGTACCGTATTTGAGGAGCGAGGGCACGATCTGGCGATCGGCGATCCAGTGCGCCGCCACGGGCGCCCCAGCGGCCAGGAGTTCCTCGGTGACGACGAACCGTTCCAGGAATGAGCGCCCGTGGCCACCATATTCGGGCGGCACCGTCATGCCCAGCCAGCCGCGGGCCGCGAGGGCGGCGGTGAAGTTTTCGTCCCAGCCCGTCAGCCAGGCGTCGACCGACGGGGTGAACGCGCCGGCGGCCAACTGGTCGGCAAGAAAATCGCGCACCTCGTTGCGCAACTCCTCGGTCGCCGCGGCGTCGACACTGGCGGGCGGCACCAAACGGGGGAGTGCCATCAGCGCGTCCTCGGGGTGGCGGTATCAAGAGGTGAGCTCATGCCGGCAACTCTAGTGAGCGCTGCTTGGTTCGAGATCAACTGAAGGCGTGCTGTTGGAGACTGAAACGCTCGCGCAGTACCCGCTTGAGCAGTTTTCCGCTGGGGTTCTTCGGCAGGGCGTCCACGAAGATGACGCGTTTGGGGGTCTTGAATCCGGCCAGGTGCTCGCGGCAGTGAGCGAGCAGGTCGTCCTCGGTGAGAACGGCGCCGTCGCGCGGGACGACGGCGGCCACCACCGCCTCCACCCACACCGGATGGGGCACGCCGAACACGGCGACTTCTTCAACACCGTTGTGGCGGTAGATGACTTCCTCCACTTCCCGGCTGGCCACGTTCTCGCCACCGGTCTTGATCATGTCCTTCTTGCGGTCGATGACGTGCAGCAGTCCGTGTTCGTCGAAGTAGCCCAGGTCGCCTGAGTGGAACCAGCCGCCCTTGAACGCCGCCGCGGTGCGCTCCGAATCGTCGAGGTAGCCCAGCGCCAAATGCGGGCTGCGGTGGGCGATCTCGCCGACCACGCCGGCGGCGACGGGGATGTCGTCGTCATCGAGGATGGTGGTTTCCACGTTGAGCACCGGCCTGCCGGCCGAACCGCCGTGCGCGTCCTGCTCGTCGGGTCCCAGGGCGGAGGCCAGCGGCGCCATCTCGGTCTGTCCGTAGAAGTTCCACAGCCGCAGGTGCGGCAGCCGCTCGCGGATCTCGTGCAGGATTTCCACCGGCATTGCCGAGGCGCCGTAATAGCCCTTGCGCAGGCTGGACAAATCCACCTGATCGAACAGCGGTGAGCGCAGTAGCGAGATCCACACCGTCGGGGGAGCGAAATAGTTGGTGACGCGGTAGCGCTCGATCGTGCGCAGGACGGCTTCGGGCTCGGGCCGCGGCAGGATGATGCTCGTGGCGCCGAGGTAGAGGTCGGTGGCCAGGAAGTTGTCCAGCTGCGCGCAGTGATACAGCGGCAGCGAATGGATCTCGACGTCGTCGTGCGACATCTCGCCGGCGACAATCGTGCTGACGTACTGCCACATCAGGCTACGGCTGGTGTGGATGACGGCCTTGGGACGGGATTCGGTTCCGCTGGTGTACATCAGCCGCACCGGCTGGTCGTCGTCGATGAGCGGGCAGGGCGCCGGTGAGTCGGTGGTCAGCCATCCGGCGAAATCGGCCCACCCGGGTACGCCCTGGTGTCCCCTCGGCACCAGGGCGACTTTGGTCCTGACCACGCCGCCGCGCCGCATCGCTTCTTCGGCCGTGGTGGTCAGATCCGCCTCGACGACGACGCCGCCGACCCGACTGTGGTCGAGGATGTAAGCGATCTCCTCGGGGGTCAGCATGAAGTTGATCGGCACCAAGACCACTCCGGCGCGCGCCGTCGCGAAGGCCAGCACGGCGTACTGCCAGCAGTTGCGTGACAAGAGTCCTAATCGGCCGCCGGGTCCAAAACCGCTGTCGTGCAACGCTGCCGCGGCCCGGTCTACCAAACTGTCGAATTCGGCGAATGTCAGCACGACATCGTCGTCGATGATCGCGATCTTGTCCGGATGCCGGCGGGCCGATAGCCGGGGAATATCGCCGAGCCCGTGGCGACGCGCCCGTTCGATCATGACGTCGAGGTCATCGGACTGCATGCCGGTCACGGTAAGCGCCAACGCCGGTTTGCGGGTCGTCCGCGTCCCGCTGAGTAGACAAGACCCTGCCCATGGCCGCGGATCGCCCCGATACTCGGTGCCATGAGCACTGGCGTCCCCGTCACAACGACCGAAACCGGCGGATGGGCGGGTGCGGATCCCCACGACGTCGACGAACTGCGGGCCAATCTGCGCCAAGCCGATCCCGGGGTCCTCGTCGCCGTACTCGCGCAGCTGACCGGGGATCCGGCCGTCGCCGAACGGTTCGCCTCGAAAATCACGCATGTGCCCGACCCGCCGGAGCAGGCCGGCGTCACCGACGCGGAGACCGCCGGGCAGCTCATCGAGGAGATCGTCACGGCGCTGCGGGAGCCGCGCCGGGCGGACGCGGTGCCCGCCGACGACCGCGACCTGTTCGCCCGCATCGCCCCCATCGCACTCGGTGGAGAGGTCGCCCCCGAGTACCTCGGACTGCTCCTCGAACAGGGCGGGTTCCAGCCCGCACAGCCGGTACTACCGCGCACCGCAAAACTTCCCGCCGACTTCCGGGTTGTCATCATCGGCGCCGGCATCGCCGGGATCACCGCGGCGCTCGCGTGCGCGGACGCCGGCATCGATTATCGGATCATCGAACGCAACGACGAGGTCGGCGGCACCTGGTACACCACCACCTATCCCGGCATCGGGGTGGACACACCCTCGGCGTACTACTCGTTGTCGCGCGACATCAACGGCGACTGGTCGAGCTACTACCCGCAGGGAGCGGAATACCAGGCCTACCTGGTGTCGGTGGCGAATAAGAACGACCTGCGCGGGCACACCCGGTTCGGTACTGCCGTCGAAGCGTTGTGGTGGGACGAGGGGCGCCAGCAGTGGCAGATCCACTCTGTCGGCCCGGACGGAACCCGCGACGTCGGCTACGCGAACGTGGTGATCCCGGCCGCCGGGTACCTCAACCGGCCCCGCTGGCCGGATCTGCCTGGCCGCGAGACGTTCTCGGGAACCTCCATTCACTCCGCGCAGTGGGATCCGAAGCTGGATCTCTCGGGTAAGAGGGTCGCGATCATCGGCGCGGGCTGCACCGCGGTCCAGATCGTCGACGCCTGCGTGGACCAGGTCGCACACATGACGGTCTTTCAGCGCCAGCCGCACTGGGTCGCACCGCGGCGCCGCGCATCCGACGATGTTCCGGCCTACCGACGGTGGCTGGGCACCCGGTTGCCGTATTACGCCAATTGGATTCGGCTCAAATCCTATTGGGGGACCTCGGACAACAACTATCCGGTGATCCTGCATGACGAGCAGTGGGCGGCCGAGCATCTGTCGATCTCGCCGGCTAACGACGTGCTGCTGCAGATGTGCCTCGATTACATCGATCGCGTGTTCGGCGCGGGCAGCGAGCTGGCCCGCAAGATCACGCCCGACTTCGCGCCCTACGGCAAGCGGATCATCCGCGATCCCGGCGGCTACTACGCGGCGCTGGCTCGCGAACACGTGGACGTCGAGGCCGGCGAACCGGCGCGGGTCAACGAGGCCGGCATCGTGACGGCCGACGGCAGGCAACTCGACCTCGACGTCATCGTCTACGCGACCGGCTACTACCTGGATTTCCTGTCCACCGTGGATATTCGGGGCCGCGACGGCAGGAAATTGATCGAGGAATGGGGTGACTCGCCCCGGGCCTACCGCGGCGGGATGGTGCCGGGATTCCCGAACCTGTTCATCTCCTCGGCGCCCAACTACAGCCCGGGTCACGGCGCGGGGCACAACTTCGGCGTCGAGGTGATGGTGCACTACGTGATGGAATGCCTGCAGTTGATGGCGCTGCGCGAGGCCACCACCCTGGAGGTGACGCAGCGCGCGTACGAGGACTACGTCGCCCGCATCGATGAGACCATGGCCGGCACCGTGTGGCGCCACACGCCGTCGGCCCACACCTACTACCGCTCGGGCGGCCGGATCGTGATCTCCTTCCCGTACCGCCTCGTCGACTTCTGGCACGACCACCGCGCCCCGGCCGAAGAGGATCTCGAGCTTCGATGAGCGACGGGTTGCTCAGCGGCAAAACGGCTTTGGTCACCGGCAGCAGCCGGGGCATCGGCCGGGCCATCGCGCGGCGGCTGGCTGCCGAGGGCGCCACGGTGGCGGTCACGGCACGATCGCAGACACCCTCGTTGTCGACGCGCGCCGGAACGACCAGCGCCCTGCCCGGCACCATCGGCGAAACGGTGGAGCTGATCGAGGCCGCCGGCGGCTCGGCGTTCGGCATTGCGAGTGACCTGGAGGATGCGCGGCAGCGCGACGGTTTGGTCGACGCGGTCTTGGAGTGCACGGGACGCATCGACATCCTGGTCAACAACGCCGGTTTCGCCGATTACTCATTGGTCGAGGACATGAGTGTGGAAACGTTCGACCGCACCGTGGAGCACTACCTGCGGGTCCCGTTCGTGTTGACGAAATCGGCTGTGCCGCACATGCGTAACCAAGGCGCCGGCTGGATTGTCAACATCGGTTCGGTCACGGGCGTGGCCCCGGCCCGGCCCTACCGGGAATACAACAAGACCTCCGGCGATGTGATCTACGCGTCCATGAAGGCGGCGTTGCACCGGTTCACCCAGGGTGTGGCCGCCGAGTTGCTCGACGCCAACATCGCGGTGAATTGCGTCGGGCCGTCGACGGCGGTCCGCACGCCCGGTGCCGCGCAACTGATTCCGGATTCATTCCCGACCGAGCCGGTAGAATATCTGGCCGAGACCGTGCTGGCGATGTGTCATGTGCCCGCCGAGCAGCGCACGGGACTGGTCGCCTTCAGCCTGCACTACCCGTGGTCGCAGCGATTGCCGGTGCACAGCCTGGACGGCAGCGAAGTGCTGCCCCCGCTGGCACCGCCGGCGACGGCTAACCCCAACATTTTGCCCGCGGGCGTCTAGCTCAGCACCGGGTCGGCGATGGCGCAGAAGCTGTGGCACACCCGGTCGCGGATGATCACGTCGGTGGTCTCCGGGTCGAACCAGCGGTCCACCACCGCCCAATGGACGGGGTGCATCAGGTAGGGTCCCATCAGCGCCTCGACGTCGGCGAACTCCTGCTCGAATACGTGTGTCCACGAGGAGGTTCCGACCGCCGCGGACACCCGGCTCAGCTGCCAGGCACGGATCGTCGGTAGATAGCGCGGCATCGAACACAGCTCGCGCTCGAACCGGGCGACGGTGGTCTCGGGTGTGTCGGGTTGCACGCGCAGCAGGAGCGCCCGGTAAACGGTGCCGGATTTCTCACCGCAGCGGATGGGCGTGCCCACGTAGCCGGCGCCGTTGACCCGCCCCACCGAGGGGTCCGCCAGCACGACCGCGAGATCATCTGCCGCGCGGTCACATTGGTCCTGGGCCGCGAACCGCACATGCACCAGGAGGTCGCCCCCGTTGCGCGATCCGGGCAGCGTCGGCTGCACGACCCCGCTCAGCGGCGCCGCCGCACCCACGGCACCGCGCAGTTCGTCGAGAAGCCGGTCGCGATCGGCCTCGGCGACGTCGATCAGCCGCGTGAGGTTATACATCGCACAGCCCGTCCACGTCGTCGGCGCTCGCGGCGAAGGACCGGGACCGCTCGACCACCAATTCGTCGATCCGCGACCACCATTCGCCCAGCGTCGGGTCCGGCCGGCCCTTCCAGGTCATCTCCCACCACGCCCGGGTGCTGGGCAGTCTCCAGGTCGCCGTGACGACGTTGCTGTCATCCTCGAACCAGATCGGTGGGCTCACCAGGATGTCGCGCAACGTCATGCCCCGTTCGCGCGCGCCGGGGGCGTATTCGGCGAGGTAGGCCTCGACGAATCGGCGAGCACACCCGGGTTGGGTGACCACCCGGTCGATCACGAAGACTGCGCCGTCGGCCATGCGCCGACCGTATGACACCTTGAGCACGTGGCGTCGTCGGCTCCCGGCCACCGGGAACCTCCCGTTGACCAGCTCCCGATGCGGGGTCAGTGTCGCCGCATGAGTGCAGCGCCGCCCGACCCCTTCGCCCCCGCCGTGCTGGGGCCGGTGACGTTACGTAACAGGGTGATCAAGGCGGCGACGTCGGAAGGCCGATCGCCGCAGGGCTTGGTGACCGATGATCTGATCGAGTTCCACCGGGCCTTCGCCCGGGGCGGCGTGGGCATGACGACTGTCGCGTACTGCTGTGTGGCGCCCGAGGGCGCCAGCGCGCCCGGCCAGATCGTGATGAGCGAGGCGGCCCTGCCGGGTCTGCGGAAGCTGACCGATGCGGTCCACCAGGACGGCGCGGCCATCTCGGCCCAACTGGGCCATGCGGGTGTGGTCGCGCAGAAGAGGCTGACCGGAGTCACGCCCATGGCGCCGAGCAGGTTCATCAACCCCGCCTCCATGGCTTACTGCCGCGAGATCACCCGCGCCGAGATCGCCCGGGTGATCGACCAATTCGGTGCCGCCGCCCGGGTGGCCGCCGACGCGCGCTTTGATGCCGTGGAACTGCATTTCGGGCACCTGTACCTGCCGAGCTCGTTTTTGAGTCCGTTGATCAATCGGCGCAGGGATGAATACGGCGGCGACATCGACAACCGGTCGCGGCTGTGCCGCCAGATCGCCCGGCGCGTTCGAGACGAGATCGGTGACCGCATCGCGGTGACCGCCAAGCTCGACATGGACGACGGCGTGCCGGGCAGCATCTGGGTCGACGAGGCGCTGCGCACCGCCGCGCTGCTCGATGCCGACGCCGTGCTGGACGCGATCGAATTGACCCAGGGCTCTTCGGTGTTCAAGCCCATGTATCTGTTTCGCGGTGACGTCCCCGTCAAGGAGTTCGCGCAGGTGATGCCCCAGCCGATGCGCACCGGCATCCGCTTCATCGGAAAGTGGGCGATGGGCGACTATCCCTACCGCGATCTCTACATGCTGGAGAATGCCCGCCAGTTCGTCCCCCTCATGCGCAACACCAAGCTGATCCTGTTGGGGGGCATCACCGATCGCGGGCACGTCGAGACCGGCATGCGCGAAGGCTTCGATTTCGTGGCGATGGGACGGGCCCTGCTGCGCGAACCGGACCTGGTCTCCAGAATGATCACCGATCCGGCCACCCGCAGCCGCTGCACCCACAACAACAAGTGCATGGTCACCGTCTTCGGGCGGACCCATTGCGTGCTCGATCCCGGGCAACGTTACGGTGCGGCGGAAGCGTTGCCCGCCAGGGAATTACCGCTGTAATAGCTCGGCCACGGCGGCGGCCGCCTCGTGGCGGGCCCGGCGCGCGATGTCGAGCATCGGCATCGTCATGAACCCGTGGATGCCGCCGTCGTAACACAGTTGCCTGGTCGGCACGCCGGCCGCCGTCAGCGCCGCGCCGTACGCCAATCCCTCGTCGCGCAGCGGATCGTGGCCGGCGACCACCACCACGGCGGGCGGGAGTCCGCGCAGGTCGGCGTTCAGCGGTGTGGCGTAGGGGTGCGCGCGGTCGTCGCGCGAGGGCACATAGCAATCCCAGTACCACTGCAGCGCCGGCTTCGGGTTGTAGTAGCCCCGGCCGAACAGCCGGTAGGACTCGGTGTCGAAGTCGGCCGCGATCACCGGGTAGAGCAGCAGTTGGGCCGCCGGCACCGGGCCGCCGCGGTCGCGGGCCATGACCGCGGTCACCGCGGCCAGGTTGCCGCCGGCGCTGTCGCCGCCCACCACCAGACGCCCGGGGTCGGCACCGAACGCGCCGGCGTTGTCACGGGCCCAGCGCGTGACGGCGTACACGTCCTCGGCCGCCGCCGGCCAGGGATGCTCCGGAGCCAACCGATAGCCGACCGAAACAACAACGGCGGGAATGAGGTTGGCGATGCTGCGGCAGAGCCCGTCATGGCTGTCGAGGTCGCAGAACACGAACCCGCCGCCGTGGGCATACACGACGAGGGGGAGCGGTCCCGCCGCCTGGGGACGATAGACGCGGACGGGAATCGGGCCGCCGCGGCCCTGCACCGAGCGATCGACGACCTCGGCGATCGGTTCGGGCTGCGCCGGCGGCACGAACCTGGACCGGATGAGCGCTCGGGCCTCGGCGCCGCTCATCTCCTGGACCGGGGGAAACCCACTGTCCAATTGCCCGATGATCTCGGCGATCTGCGGGTCGAGGCTCACGCGTACTGCAGGGCGGGTGGCCGCGGCGGGGCAGGGTGCGATGACCGCATGGACAGCAATGGCCGCAGGGGCTGCAGGGTCGGGGCGACTCGTTGCGGGCCGTCTTCGACGTTGCGCCACACGCCCATCGCGGTCATTCGCACCGGCGCGGCGAGGCGCTGGTCAAGCGCCATGCGCTGCAACGGGCCGCACACCGACACGGCCGCGACGGCTTCGCCGGGACTACCGATAGGTGCCGCGACGCAACCGAACCCGAGCAGGGACTCCTCGCGCTCGAAGGCGACGCCGTGCGCCCTGACCTTGGCCAGTTCCGCCGCCAATTGCGCGGCGCTGGAGATCGAGTACTTGGTCAGGCGGGTTCCCAGATCGAGGTCGGTGTCCTCGTCGCGATACGCCAAGATCGCCTTGCCGACGGCGGTACAGTGCGCGGGCTGACGGCCGCCGACCCGGGTGGGAATCGCGCCGGTCATGCGGTCGCCGATCTTGTCGAGGTAGACGACGTCGGCCCCGTCCAGCACCGCGAGGTGCACGACGAGCCCGGTTGCGCGGTGCAATTCACCCAGCAGCGGGCCGGCCGCCCGCACCAGCCGATCCTGGTGCACGGCAAGCGAACCCAATTCCACCAGCCGCATGCCGAGTTCGTAGTCGCGGCCGCTGCGGCGCAGCCAGCGCAATTGGACCAGCCGCTCGAGCATCCGGTGCGCCGACGAGCGCGGCAGGCCGGTGCGCCGCACGATCTGGGCCAGCGTCAGCCGGCCGGGGCCGTCGAACGCGTCCAGGACCAGCGAGATGCGGTCGATGACCGCGGTGGGGGTTTCGACAGGCGCCGACATGAGTCCTCCTGGCTGGTATATTCCTATTAGGAATATAGTTCTATCACACGGCTGTGGCCGCTGTCACACGCCACGGGCGCGCGTCGCGAACCCGCGAACACGAGGCACTCCTCGCGCGCGCTCGTAACGCAGGGGTGAGTCTCGGCGCGATATTCCGCCGTGGCGTTACGCCCGCGGGGAAAAGGGCCTCAGGCCTTGGCGGCCGAGCGGCCGGCGCGGCGGCCGTAGAAGCTGCCGTCACCGAGCGAGACGCCGCTGGCGTAACCCCACGCGGCCAGTCCGGCGGTGCACCGGCCGGCGGCGAAGAGCCCCGGGATGGGCTCGCCGCTGACGTGTAGCACCTCGGCGTCCAGCGTGGTGGCGAGCCCGCCGAGCGTGAAGCCGCCGGTGCTTTCCCGCAGGTCGATGGCGCCGACGGGGGAGCCGATCGGCTTGATCCACTGGGGCTTCTTGTGCAGCAGCGGATCCTCGCCGCGGGCGGCGCCCTCGTTGTAGGCGGCCACGGTGGACTGCAGCGAGCCGGGTGGCAGGCCCATGTCGCGTTCCAGGTCGGCCACGGTGTCGGCGACCCAGGTCGCCGGGCGCAGCATCAGCTTCGGCGACCACGACGCCTCCGCCTCCTCCTGGGCGTCACCGTCGATGATCAGATACGCGACGTTGTCCTGCTGGTACAGCGTGAGCTGGCCGATCCGGCCCGGGTAGGTGTCCTCGGCGACGTAGCGCTGACCGCGGCCGTTGACCAGGATGCCGCGCACCAGCTGCTGGGGGTCGACGAAGATCGCGACCTCGGTGGCGTCCATGTGCGCCAGGTCGGCGCCCAGCGCCTGCGCCATCCGGATCGCCTGCCCGTCGTGTTGCTCGATCGACGCGGCCGGCCGTCCCGCGATGCGCGGCGCGTAGCGCGCCACCATCGCGTCGTTGTAGGCGAAACTGCCGGTGCCGAGCACGACCCCGCGGCGCGCCCGGATCGCCATGTCGTTCCCGTACTGGCGCGCGCAGATGCCCACCACCCGGCCGTCGGACGCCACGATCAGCCGCTGCACCCGCACGTCGTAGAGCGCCCGCGCGCCGGCGGCGGTGGCCGTTTCGACGAGCGGCTTCATCAGCATGTAGCCCGCGCTCGCCTCGCCCTGCTTCTTGTTCTGCATCTGCGGGACGTGCCCGCGCGGGGCGGGGGAGGCGATCGTGTTGAACGGGTAGGAGTTTTCGCCGCCGCTGTACATCAGCCCCTGGTCGCCCATGGGCTCCCACCCCGGCTCGGAGAAGAACTCCGCCTTGAACGGCACGCCGCAGCCCACCAGCCAGTCGAAGTGGGCGACGCTGCCGGCGCAGTAGTCGGCGATCCTGGCCTCGTCGGCACCGGGGCCCATCGCCACGTTGAGGAACGCCGCCATGTTGTCGACGGAATCAGTGAAACCGCAGGCCTTTTGCAGCGGCGTGCCGCCGCCGAGATAGATGAATCCGCCCGCCATCGAGGCCGCTCCGCCCCAGGATCCGGTGCGTTCGAGCACCAGGACGTCGGCGCCGGACCGGGCGGCTTCCACCGCCGCCGCGGCGCCCGCGATGCCATAGCCGGCGATGACGACGTCGGCCTCGGCGTCCCATGACGTGATCGACGACGCCGCCACCGGCGTCACGTCAGCTTCGGCGATCACATGCGCATGGCCGCGGGTGGCTCCGGAATCCACTCGTGGCCCCAATAGCTGTCAGCGGTGATTTCCTCTGCGGTGTAATACGTTTCGTCGACCCGCATTCCGTCGGTGCCGAATTCGATGTCCCAGTCGCCGGGCGCGCGGACGTAGAAGGACACCATCTTGTCGTTGGTGTGCCGGCCCAGGGTGGACGCGACGGTGAAGCCGTCGGCGTTGACGCGGTCCAGCGCCTGGCCGACGGCGTCGAGGGTGTCCACCTCCACCATGACGTGGACCAGCCCGGGGTCGCGCTGCTGGGCGGCGGGGCAGATCGCCAGGCTGTGATGGCGCGCGTTGATGCCGAGGAACCGCACCCGGATCGGGCCGAACTCCGCGGGCAGCGGAACCCGGAACGCGCCGCGGGACCGGAAGCCGAGCACCTCGGTGTAGAAGTCGACGACGCCGTTGAAATCGGTCGCCGGCACGACGACGTGGCCCAGACCCTGATCGCCCGTCACGAATTTCGCGCCGAACGGGGTGATCACCGGGCTGTGGTCGAGCACCGCGCTGTGGAACACCTCCAGCGTGGTGCCGGCCGGATCCTCGAAGGTGATCACCTCTTCGACGCGGCGGGCGTCGGCCTCCTGGACGGATAATTCCTTGAAACCGACACCGGCGCCGTCGAGGGCGGCCTTGACTCGTTGCAGCGCCTGGTGGTCACGCACCTCCCAGCCGACCGTGACCACTCGGTCAACGTCGCCGGGCACGACGATGATCCGGGCCGCGCGTTCGTCCATCCGCAAGTACAGCGCCGACTCGTCGGGTCCCTTCCCTTCGGCGAATCCCAGCACACCGAACGCGAAATGGCGCCAGCGCTCGATATCGGTGGTCGAAACCGTGATGTAGCCAAGGCTTTTCAGGTCAGTCACCGATAACTCCTCAGATCAGCGCCCGCAGCGGGCCCTCGGGTGGGTCGATGCCGATCGAACTCAGCGCCGACGCGTGATAGGTGGTGCCGGGCACATGGATGGCGTGCATCTGGCCGACGTGCACGTCGCGCCAATATCGTTGCAGCGGTTTGTCCATCCGGGCCGCGTTGCCGCCGGAGCGGGCGAAGATCTCGTCGACGGCGGAGACCGCGCGCCACACCGCACGCACCTGGGTGCGCCGCCCGGCCGCGCGGTCGGCGAACGACACCTCCTTGCCGGCCGCGACCATGTCGTAGATGCGGTCGGCGTTGGCCAGCAGTTCCTGGCGGGCGGCGTTGATGTCGGCGGCGGCTTCGCCGATCGCGTGCATCACGTAGGGGTCGTCCTTGATCGCCGTCCCGGTGGCGCCCACCCGGCCCCGCTGGTAATCCAGGTGCGCGGCCAGCGCGCCCTCGGCGATGCCGATGGTGGCCGCCGAAATGCCGAGCGGAAACATCGTCGACCACGGCATCAGGTACAGCGGTTCGGTCATGCCGGCCTCGCGCTGGGCGGTGCCGTCCATCACCTTCGCCGCGTCCATGGTCCGGTAGGTCGGGACGAACGCGTCTTTGACGATGACGTCCTTGGAGCCGGTTCCCCGCAGCCCCACCACATTCCACGAGTCCTCGACGATCTCGTAGTCCTTGCGAGGCAGGATCATGTGCAGCATCTGAGGCGGCATCAACGGGATGCCCTTCTCGTCGCCGAGCATGGCGCCCAGGATGATCCAGTCGCAATGGTCGGTGCCCGAACTGAATTGCCAGCGACCGTTGAACAGGTAACCGCCGTCGACCGGTTTGGCCACGCCCTGCGGCGCGTACGGCGAGGCCATCCAGGTGTCGACGTCGTCGGCCCAGATTTCGGCGGCGACCTTCGGGTCCGCGTAGGCCAACTGGTAGGGATGCACGCCCACCACGCCGACGATCCAGCCCGCCGCCGGATCCAGCGCCGCGGTGGCCATCGTCGTCTCGGCGAACTCGCGGGGGTGAACCTCGAAGCCCTGGTACTGCTTGGTCTGTAGCAGCCGGATCAGCCCGGCGCCCTTCATCAGCTTGACGGTGTCGTCGGTGAGCCGGCCGAGTTGCTCGGCTTCCGCGGCCTGTTCGCGCAACTGATCGGCCATGGCCACTACCCGGTCGAGTACCCGGTCGCTCATATCGTTGTCCTTACGTGTGGGTGCCTAGTAATGGTCTACCGCAGTCCCGGCCCGTCCCAAAGGAAATCCCGATGAGCGGACACACCGCGGTCAAAATTCGACATGAACATCGGCGCCCGCCGGCCGCGCCTGGCAGGCCAGGATCAGGCCCTGCGCGAGATCGTCGGCGTCCAGCACGTCGCACGCGGCCATGTCGACCCGGCCCGCGACCACGGTCGCCACGCACGAGCCGCAGCGGCCCTCCCGGCACGAATGGGGCACGGCGATGCCGGCCTCGAGCAATGTGTCGACCAGCGTCTGACCGGGCGGCCAGCACAAACGATGCCGCTGACCGTCCAGTTCGACGTCGACGTGCGCGACTTGCGGCATGCGCCGATCGTGGGCGATGCGGGCGCCGCGTCGAGGCCGGGTGCCCGGTGGCCGGGAAAACTCGCCGCCGGCGTCCGGTCACCGGGAGGGGGAGCGGCGCGCAGCGCCGCAAGGCTTAGCGTGACTGCTTGTGAACGATCCCGACGAGCAGGCTCTCGATGTCGTCGTGGTCGGCGCGGGGTTCGCCGGCCTGTACGCCCTGCACAAGTTGCGCGCCCACGGTCTCTCGGTGCGGGGGCTGGAAGCCGCCCCCGAGATCGGCGGCACCTGGTATCACAACCGCTATCCCGGCGCGCGCTGCGACGTCGAGAGTGTCGATTACTGCTACTCGTTCTCCGACGAACTGCAGCAGGACTGGGACTGGACGGAACGCTATGCCACCCAGGCCGAGATCCTCGCGTATCTGAACTGGGTCGCCGACAGACTCGACCTGCGCCGCGACATCGCGCTGAGCACCCGCGTGGCATCGGCGACACTCGACGAGACGACGCTGCGCTGGTCCGTCATCACCGATGCCGGCCAGACGATCTCGGCGCGCTTCTGTGTCATGGCCACCGGGCCGTTGTCGGCCGCGCTGACCCCGGACTTCGATGGCCTGGACACCTTCGCGGGCGAGATTTACCACACCGCGCACTGGCCGCAGGATCCCGTCGACTTCAGCGGTAAGCGGGTGGCGGTGATCGGCACCGGATCCTCCGGCATTCAATCGATCCCGGTCATCGCCGAGCGGGCCGCACACCTCTACGTCTTCCAGCGCACACCCAACTACAGCGTCCCGGCGGGCAACCGGCCGCTGTCGGCCGACGAACTCCGCGAGCTCAAGGCCGGTTACCCGCAGCGACGCGCGCTGTCGTGGCGCAGCGGCGGTGGGTCCCCCCACATCACCGCGCCGAAGCCGACCATGGCCTTCACGCCCGAGGAGCGCCGGGCGGCGTTCGAAAAGCGTTGGCAGCTCGGCGGTGTGCTGTTCTCGAAGACCTTCCCGGACCAGATGACGGATCTCGAGGCCAACGAAGAGGCCCGCAAATTCTACGAGGAGAAGGTCCGGGCCGTCATCGACGATCCGGCGCTCGCCGACCTCCTGATCCCCGACGACCACCCGATCGGCACCAAGCGAATCTGCACCGACAGCAACTACTTTCAGACCTTCAACCGTCCGAACGTGTCGCTGGTCAGCGTCCGCACCACCCCGATCGAATCCGTCGACGCGACCGGCATCACCACCACCGGGATTGACAAAGCCAAAGCCCACTACGATCTCGACATGATCGTGTTGGCAACGGGTTTCGACGCGATGACCGGGGCGCTGGGCAGGATCGACATCGTCGGACGCCGCGGGACCGTCCTGCGCGAGGACTGGGCGCACGGACCCCGCACCTATCTGGGGCTGGGCGTCGACGGCTTCCCCAACCTGTTCCTCATCTCGGGACCGGGAGCGCCCGCCGTGCTGGCGAACATGGTGCTGCACGCCGAAGCGCAGGTGAACTGGATCGCCGACGCCATCGCGTTCCTCGACGATCACGGTTACGCCGCAATCGAAGCAGGCGTCGACAGCGTGGACGGCTGGGGCGCCGAATGCGCCCGCCGCGCCGAGACAACCCTGTTCACCAAGGCCAACTCGTGGTACATGGGCGCGAACGTGCCGGGAAAGCCCCGGGGCTTCATGCTGTTCGTCGGGGGCTTCGCGACCTACAACGACATCTGCGCCGAGGTCGCCGACGCGGGCTATCGCGGCTTCGATCTAATCGAACGATGACGGGTTTACTGGACAAGGTCGTCGTCGTCACCGGCGCCGCCAAGGGAACTGGCCGGGTGCATTGCCAGCGCTTCGCCGACGAGGGCGCCGATGTGATCGCGCTCGACGCCCCGGCGGTGGCCGACGAGTTGGCCGACACCGCGCAGCAGGTCGCCGATCGCGGTCGGCGTTGCGTGACCGGGCTGGCCGATGTCACCGACCTCGGGGCCGTGACCGCCGTCATCGATGCCGGCGTCGCCGAACTGGGCCGCCTCGACGTCATCGTCGCCAACGCCGGAGTCCACCTGCCGGGCGCGCCGTCGTGGGAGCTGGACCCGCTGGTGTGGCAGCGCACGCTGGACATCAACCTCACCGGCGTCTGGCACACCGTCAGGGCGGGCGCGCCGCACATGTTCGATCGCGACGGCGACGCGGGCGGGTCGGTCGTCATCATCAGCTCCACGAGCGGAATCCGCGGTCTGCCCAATACCGCCCACTACACCGCGAGCAAGCACGCCGTGGTCGGGCTGGCCCGCACGCTGGCCAACGAGCTCGGTCCGCGAGGTATCCGGGTGAACACCGTGCACCCCGGGCCGGTCGCGACCCCAATGGTGCTCAACGAGGCCACTTTTCGGCGGCTGCGACCGGACCTGGAAAACCCGACGGAGGACGACGCCGCCGAGGTGCTGCGGGCCCGCAATCTGCTTCCGGTGCCGTGGGTCGAGCCCGTCGACATCGCCAACGCGGTGCTGTTCCTGGCCTCGGACGAGGCCCGCTACATCACCGGCACCCAGCTCGTCGTCGATGCCGGGCTGACGCAGAAGACGACATGAGCGCGGCATCCGGCGGGCGGCTGAAAGGCAAGGTCGCCCTGGTCACCGGCGCCGCGCGGGGGATCGGTCGCGCCCAGGCGGTGCGCTTCGCCCAGGAGGGCGCCGACATCGTGGCGCTGGACGTCTGCGGCCCGGTTGACACCGTTCTCATCCCGCCCAGCACGCCGGCCGACCTCGACACCACCGCGTCGCTGGTGAGCGGCGCCGGCGGGCGGGTGCACACCGAAATCGTCGACGTCCGCGATCTCGCCGCCATGCAGGCCGCCACCGACCGCGGCGCCGAGCGGTTCGGCGGGCTGGACGTAGTATGCGCGACCGCGGGAATCACGTCGCGCGGCATGGCGATCGAGCTGGACGAAAACGCTTGGCGCACCATGCTGGACGTCAACCTGACCGGGGTCTGGCACACCTGCCGCGCCGGTGCGCCCCACCTCATCGAGCGCGGGGCCGGCGCGATGATCCTGACGAGCTCGATCGCCGGGCTGCGCGGGCTGGTCGGGGTCGCCCACTACACGGCCGCCAAGCACGGCGTGGTCGGCCTGATGCGCTCGTTGGCCAACGAGCTTGCGCCACATCATGTCCGGGTCAACTGCATCAACCCCACCAACGTCGACACGCCGATGATCCAGAACGACATCGTCAGCAGTGCTTTCCGTCCGGACCTGGACTCACCGCCCACACGCGCCGAATTCGCCGACGCGGCGCGCTCGATGAATATGCTTGCGGTGCCGTGGATCGATCCGGTCGATGTCGCCAATGCCGCGCTGTTTCTGGCGTCCGACGAGGCGCGCTACATCACCGCGATCACCCTGCCCGTCGATGCGGGCGCCACCCAGCGCTGAGGAGGACATGATGACCGCCGTCGACGAACTGCTGGCCCGGGTGCGCCGGCTCGAGGACGAACGCGACATCGCCCGGTTGATCGCGTCGTACGGTCCGGCGGTCGACGCCGGATGCCCGGCGTGAGCGATGCCGATGCCACCGCCGCGTTGTGGGCGAGCGACGGCAGCTACGACGTCGACGGCTGGCGCATGCGGAGCCGCGCCGACGTGCACGCGATGGTCAGCTCCGACGCCCATCAGAAGCTGGTGGCGGAGGGCTGCTGCCACTTTCTCGGACCGTGTGTCGTCACGGTCGACGGCGATTCGGCGGTGGCGGTGTGCGAGTCCATCGTGCTGGTCCGCCAGGACGCTGAAGAGGCCTCGGAGAAAAGCTCCTACCGCGTATGGCGTTGCACCGCAAACCATTTCGCGCTGCAACGGGTCGCCGGTCAGTGGCGGATCGGCGCACGCACCAGCCGGGTGCTCGACGGTAGCCCCGACGCGCCTGCCCTGCTGACGAAAGGCCTTGCGGGCTAGCGGGATAGGAAGCCCAGCACCGTGCTTTCGAACGCTTCTTTGGCCTCGATCATCGCCCAGTGCCCCGAGTTGGGGAAGATGTGCAGCTCCGCGTTGGGAATGGTGCGCATCGGGATGAGGGCCATGTCAGGCGGGCTCACCCTGTCGTCGCGACCCCAGGTCAGCAGGGTGGGCGCGGTGAGCTTGTGCATGACCGCCCACGGCAGCGGCCGGTCGGAGGCGGCCAGCGCGGCGTTCATCGCGCCGAACGCCGCCTTGCCGTACATGCGTCGCGCCGCGGCCAGCGTGTCGGGGTCGGTGGCCAGCTGCCAGCGCTCCTCGATCAACTGCTCGGTGACCAGCGCCTGGTCGTAGACCATCGACTTGAGCCAGTCGACCAGGCGCTGCCGCGTCGGGTCCTCGACGAATTCCTGCAGCAACCGGATGCCCTCGCTGGGGCTGGGGCTGAAGATGTTGGTGCCGATCCCGCCGATGGTCACCAGCCGGTCGACGCGGTCGGGATTGTGGGTGGCGAAGTTGATGCCCACGCCACCGCCCATCGAGTTGCCGACGATGTGCACCGTGGCGACGCCGAGCGCGTCCAAGAAGGGCGCGACCGTGCCGAACGCGGTCACCATCGGGTGGCCGCCGAAGTCGTCGCTGACCCCGAACCCGGGGAATTCCAGGATCAGGCAGCGGAACCGCTTGGCGAAGGCCGGCAGCACGCCCCGGAAGTTGCGCCACCCGGTGACGCCGGGACCGGACCCGTGCAGGAACAGCAGCACCGGGGCGGAATCGGGGGCCCCGCTGTCCCCAGTGTCGTAGTAGCGCAAAGCGCCTTTTTCCGTGCCGATTTCGCGCAGGTCTTGTTCCGCGAGAGTCTGTCCAGAAGTGTCTGCCACGGATGTCACCTTGCCATGTCGCGGCGCGGACGGGGGACGTGGTTCCGCTGAACGGGCCAGGGATGGGTTCGGGTCAGGTTCGGCCGCGGACCGGCGCGCTCGAATTCATCAGCTCTTTGAGGGCGACGGGGAATGCCTCGGCCAAGTCCCACAGGTCGGGCACGAGGTCGGGGCAGGAAATGATGCCGACGCCGAGCCGGCCGCCCAGCGACATCACGGTGATGTTGAGCCCGGCGCCGGCGATGATCGGACCCAGGGGGTACATCGCATCGAGCCGGCAGCCTAAAAAGTAGAGCTGGTCTCGCGGCCCGGCCACGTTCGACATCACCAGGTTGTGCGGCGGCTTCTCGGGCAGGCGGATGCGGGGCAGCAGTTTCATTGCGGCGCCGAACATGGTCTGCCCGGCCACTTGCGTCCAGTCCTGCAGCAGGGTCGGACCCATCGCGGCGGCGTGGTCCTTGGCCGCGGCGTTCCCGCCGGCGATCCGGCTGAGGCGTTCGACGGGATCGGCGATGTGGGTTTCGAGCCGGCACAGCATCCAGGTCGTCTGGTTGCGGCCCGGCCGGGACGACTTGCCGTGCACGGACACCGGCACGCTGGCGACCATCGGGATGTCCGGCAGGGCGTCGCGGTCGGAGAAGAACTGTCGCAGCGCGCCCGCACACATCGCCGTCACCACGTCGTTGACGGTCACGCCGAATCGCTGTTTGACGGTTTTGACGTCGTCCAGCTCGACGGTGGCCAGGGCGACGTTGCGGCGCCGGGTGAACCGGCCGTTGAACGCCGTCGGCGGTGCCGCGAACGGGGCCGCCATCGTGTGGCCGCCGCCGCGGGCGCGCAGCAACGTCTGCGCCAGCGTGAGCGCCGTGGCCGGCACCACCCTGGCCAGCCGCCACGGCCGCAGCGCCGCCCCGATCAGCCCGCTGGCGGCGATCTGCAGGGGATTCGCCCCGCCGGTGCGCGCGGCCGGTTTGGGCGGCGTTCCATCGGGCGCGGGGCTGCACAGCTGCGCGAGCAGGTTGGCCCCGCCCACACCATCGATCACCGCGTGGTGGGCCTTGAGGAGGACGGACAGCGCGGCGCCGCCGCGCAGGCCTTCGATCACCCACATTTCCCACAGCGGACGATCGCGATCCAGTGCCAGCCCGGCGACGTGGCCGCAGATGTCCGCTAACTCTTCGGGTCCGCCGGGCGCGGGCAGGGCGACGCGGTGAAGGTGGCGGGCCAGGTCGAACCGGTCGTCGTCCACCCAGACCGGGTGGTCGAAGTTCAGCTGGTTGTCGGCCAGCTTGAGGCGGAATTCCGGCACGGCGTCCACCCGTTCCGCCAGCGCCTCACGAAAGCGCGCGAAACTGTAGCCGCCGGGAATGGTCGCGGGGTCGAGCTCCAGGACGCAGCAAACGTTCAGCGGCTGCGTCGGGGATTCGAGGTACAGAAAGAACGCATCTAGCCCACTGAGTCGTTGCATACCTGCTCGTCTCTTGTGTGCGGCTCTGACCGCTGGTCACGTGACCATCGGTCATCCCAGGCCCCGTGGGGAACGCACGATCGGGGCGACCGCAATTCGTTGGTGTGACACTTTGTCTGTAGCCGGTCGGGGGCTTCCGGCAAACATCGCAGGTGGGCCCGGGATCGAAAATCGCCCCGCACCGACGGCCGCCCGGTTTCCCAGCGGCGCCTACCGGTGTCCCGAGACGGTGCGAAAACCACACGCGGCCAAGGGGTTTGACGCGACCACGACGGGGTTGCGGCGGGCTAGCGGGCCATCGCCGAGTCCGGCGCCGCCCAGTCGGTCGAGACCTGGCGGTGCTTGAGCAGCCAGGTGCCGTCCTCGGGCACCAGGATGTCGCGGTAGCGGCCGCAATGGTCCAGCCCGATGTGGGTGATGACGGTGAAATACGACTTGACGCGCGCCCGGGCGGGCGCCAGTTCGGTGAACAACACGTTGGCGACGTTATGGCGCACAATCGGTTTGACGCCCGCGGTGACATCGGCGTCGGTTGCGACCCTGCCGGTGACACCGGACAGGAATTCCGCGATCGCCGACCGCCCGTGCAGCGGGTCGAACCCCCGGATCTCGAGGACACCGTCCGGGCAGAACGTCTGTGTGAGGCCGTCGAGCGCGCCGGCGTCGCCGGACCAGTTGTAGCGCGCCAAGGTGTCGCGGATCTGCTCACGGGCCACCAGCTCCCACATGTCCACTGTTAGGGCTCCTCCCGCCGCTGACCGGGCGCAGCGATATCGGGTCACCAGCGTAGCCGATTCGGCCAGGGTCATGACCAAACAGCCTGAACCCCAGGGCAATTAAACGGCGCGGCTTGCGGTCCTTGCGGTGAGACCACGCGGCGCTGTGGTGAAGGCGACTCGTCCCCGAGGTTTTGGGAACCGGCCCGCTGGGCAATAAACGCTGAGCAGGACGCACGACACGGAGGGAGTACGTATGTCGGACAAGAGCGGTCCCGAGGAAGCCATCGCAGGCGTCGTCGAGGGCGTCAAGGGCAAGGTGAAGGAAGTCGCCGGCGCGGTCGCCGGGCGTGACGACCTGATGCGCGAGGGCCAGGCCCAACAGGACAAGGCCGACGCGCAGCGCGAGGCCGCGCAGAAGGAGGCCGAGGCCGAAAGCGCCCGAAAGGCCGCCGATATCAACGAGGCTCGCCAGAAGGCCGAACAGTAGCGACAATCGAGGGTGGCCCGGTCACGGCGGTGGCCGGGCCACCGCTTGTCGGCCGTCAAGCACCCGCATCCCGGTGACCATCATCGCCGATCACGCCAGATTCCGTCCCGCACAAGCGCTTTAAGGGGCGCCCGCGGTTCACCGAACACCCTCAGGGGTCGACTGGCCGGTTCGTCCACTCGCGGCCCGGCCGACGTGACGAGCGGAACCACCCGCCGGCCGCGCCGGTTCCGCCGTCGGTCGCAATGGTGTGCCCGGTGACGAACGACGACATATCCGAGGCCAGAAACAGGATCACGCGGGCCTGATCGTCGGGCACCCCCATCCGCCCGACCGGCACCCATCGCGGCCATTGCGTCTGCTCCTGCGGCGAAAGCCATTGCGAGTAGGGCACTTGAAGCGACTCGGTGACGTCGGGGGCGATCGCGTTGACCCGCACGCCATCGTTGCCCACTTGCACGGCGAGGCTTCGGGTGAATCCGATCAGGCCGGCCTTGAACGCGGCATACACCGGGTCCTCCGGGTAGCCGCGCAGCCCCTCGACCGACGAGACGTTCACGATCGCGCCGGCGTGCCGGTCCACCATGGCGGGCAGGAATGCCCGGGTGACCAGGAAGACGTGGTGGAGGTTGATCCGGTACAGCTCATCCCAGAGTTGCGGGTCGGTGTCGACGAAGTTTCCGGGGTGGCGCAGCCAGTGGCCCACGTTGTTGACCAGCACGTCGACCCGGCCGTACCCGTCGAGCACCGTTCGGGCCAGGCCGGTGACCTGGTCCGGGACCCGGACGTCGGCGACGACCGCCCGCGCGGACCCACCGGACGCCGTGATCACGTCGACGGTCTCGTCGGCCAGCCCGCCGTCGATATCGGCGACGACGACGTGCGCACCGTGGCGGGCGAAAAGCCGCGCCGTCGCCGCGCCGATGCCGCCCCCACCACCCGTCACGACCGCAACCCGGTCGGCCAGCAACAGGTCCGGATGCTGTGCGTGTGTCATCGCTCATATCTTGGGCCATTTGGGGGGCCCGGCCACAACCGGTCCGGCTTGATTTCGGCCGCGCGACAGCCGCGATCACGGCCCCCGAGTGGTACCCGTCTCTGCCGCGGGCAAACCGTGACGGACGCGACAGTTGCTGCGGGCGAGATCAGCGGGTACGCCGGGTACCCGGTGTCCACTTAGGAGTTGATGACACATGGTGAGCACAATCGATCCGGTCCATATCTTGCCGAGCGTGGCGACCACGCGGCGCATGCATCACCGGCATAGCCCGCAGTCGGTCGCCGTGTCGCTCGCCAGCCGCCTGATCGTGAAGAACGCGGTCCGCGCCTGGGCCATGACACCCAACCTGCGCTGGCCGTTCGAGTACGTCGACAGTTTCGCGGGAATGTTCCCCCGCGTCGGGTCGGCGGCCAGCACCGAAGCGGTGCGTCTCGAGCACTGCGCCGCCGAGTGGGTTCGCGCTCCCGGCGTCTCGGGGGACCGGGCGATCCTGTATCTGCACGGGGGCGCATTCCTCACCTGCGGCCTCAACACGCACCGCTCGATGGTGACCCGCCTGTCCAAGGCGGCCGACGCCGCCGTGCTCACCGTCGCCTACCGGAAGTTGCCGACGCATCAGATCACCGACGCCATCGACGACGGGATCAGCGGCCTGCGATGGCTGCAGGAGCGCGGCTACGACGGCGACCGGATCGTCGTGGCCGGCGATTCGGCCGGGGGATACCTGGCGTTCATGACCACGCTGTTGGCGATTCGCGAGGACGTCATGGAGCCGGCCGGGGTGGCGACCGTCTCGCCGTTCACCGATGCGGACCCGGAACGAAAACTCAAGCACCGCAACGCCCGCAAGTGCTCGATGTTCACCCGCCGTGCCTTCTCGCGGTTCGCTCAGTACCTCGGCGACGCCCAGGTGGTGGAGGGCCGCGGCGAGTCCACGGTGGCCTCGCCCGTGGACGCCGACCTGTCGTCGTTGCCGCCGGTCACCATTCACGCGAGCTCGGACGAATTGTTGCTCGCCGACGCCGAGCTGATGGCGAAGCGCCTGGAAGCCAGCGGGATCCGGTGCGATCTGCACCTGTGGGACGGGCAAATCCACGACTTCCCGTTGGCCGCCGACATCCTGCCGGAGGGCAGGCGGGCCATCAAATACCTCGGGGACTTCGTCAAGGACGTCACCCCCGTCGGGGATGCGGTCCGAAGTAAGGTCCGCAACGCGCGCCGCCTGCGCCGCGCCGCGGCGGCCGGTTGAAGCCGACGAAAGTAATTGCGCCGCAGGGTGACTCGGGGGACGCCGGCCGTCCCCGATTCCGGCGCTTGCGGTCACCGCGCGCTGCCGGCGCCCGGCGGGAGCGCCGGCCGGACAGGAACGGCGCGCCCAGCCCGCGGGTCTGCCGTTACAGTTGGTCCTGATGAGCCCACCAGCCCCGCCTGCGCTGACCGTGCGGTACGAGGGAGCCGAGCGCACCTTCGCGGCAGGCAACGACGTAGTGATCGGGCGTGACCTTCGCGCGGACGTCCGCGTCGCCCACCCCCTGATCTCCCGCACACATTTGATCGTGCGGTTCGACCAGGGCCGGTGGATCGCCATCGACAACGGCAGCCTCAACGGCCTGTACGTGAACAACCGCCGCGTCCCGGTCGTCGACATCCAGGACGGGCTGCGGGTCAACGTCGGCAACCCCGACGGCCCCGCGCTGACCTTCGAGGTCGGCCGCCACCAGGGGACGGCCGGGCGCCCGCCGCTGACGACGTCGATACCGATCGTCAGCGCGTCCAGCGGGCCACTGGTGGGAGCGCCGCAGGGCCCGCCGACCGGTACGCAACGTCCCGCCCAGCCCCAGCAGCCGGCGTCGGCCTCGTTTCGGCACCCGGCTCCGCCCACCGCCGCCCAGCCCGGCCCCGTAGCGAGCGGACCCCTCGCGACCCAGCCGCCCAGCGGCCCGACCCCGACCCAGCCGTCCGGCCCGCAGCCCCGCTACCCGGCGAGCGGCCCCATGGCCGCGCCGCCCAGCGCGCCCCAGCCCGCACCGCAGATCTACCGGGCGCCGTCGGCGGTGCACGCGGCCCCGCCCACCACCGCGCAGCCGGCGGCGTCCCAGACGGGCCGCATCGGCGGTGACTCGTCGATCCTCGCGACGTCGATGCTGAAGATCCTGCGGCCGGGCAAGGCCGGGCTGGAATCCACACCCGGCGCGATCAAGATCGGCCGCGCCAACGACAACGACATCGTCATCCCCGAGGTCCTGGCGTCACGCCACCACGCCACCCTGATCCCGGCGCCCACCGGCACCGAAATCCATGACAACCGCAGCATCAACGGCACCTTCGTCAACGGCGTCCGCGTCGATTCGGCCGTGCTGCATGACGGCGACGTCGTCACGATCGGCAACATCGACCTGGTCTACGCCGGCGGCGTCCTGGCCCGCCGCGACCAGACCGCGACCGCGACGCGCACCGGCGGCCTCGACGTGCGCGGGGTGACCTGGACGATCGAGAACAACAAGACGCTGCTGGACAACATCTCGCTGACCGCGCTGCCCGGGACGCTGACGGCGATCATCGGGCCGTCCGGCGCCGGCAAATCGACGTTCGCCCGGCTGGTCGCCGGCTACACGCACCCCAGCACGGGCACGGTGTCGTTCGAGGGCCACAACGTCCACGCCGAGTACGCCTCGTTGCGCAGCCGGATCGGGATGGTGCCCCAGGACGACGTGGTGCACGGCCAGCTGACCGTGCAGCAGGCGTTGATGTACGCCGCCGAGCTGCGCCTGCCGCCGGACAC
The DNA here is from genome assembly GCF_010731675.1 of Mycobacterium marseillense. Taxonomy (NCBI): domain Bacteria; kingdom Bacillati; phylum Actinomycetota; class Actinomycetes; order Mycobacteriales; family Mycobacteriaceae; genus Mycobacterium; species Mycobacterium marseillense. The sequence continues at coordinate 1,143,301 of NZ_AP022584.1, read as the reverse complement.
CACCAAGGACGACCGTGCCCAGGTGGTGGCCCGGGTGCTCGAGGAACTGGAGATGACCCAGCACCTGCACACGCGGGTCGACAAGCTCTCCGGGGGCCAGCGCAAGCGCGCGTCGGTGGCGCTGGAGTTGCTTACCGGGCCGTCGCTGCTGATCCTCGACGAGCCGACGTCCGGGCTGGACCCGGCGCTGGACCGCCAGGTGATGACCATGCTGCGGCAGCTGGCCGACGCCGGCCGGGTGGTGCTCGTCGTCACCCACTCGCTGACCTATCTCGACGTCTGCGATCAGGTGCTGTTGCTCGCCCCCGGCGGCAAGACGGCGTTCTGCGGGCCGCCCAGCCAGATCGGTGCCGCCATGGGCACCACCAACTGGGCCGACATCTTCAGCACCGTCGCCAGCGACCCCGACGGCTCCCGGGCGCGCTACCTGGCGCGGACGGGCCCACCCCCGGCGCCGCCCCCCGCGGAGAAACCCGCCGAACTGGGCGACCCCTCACACACCAGCCTGTTCCGCCAGTTCTCCACGATCGCCCGGCGCCAACTGCGGCTGATCATCTCGGATCGCGGCTATTTCGTGTTCCTGGCGTTGCTCCCGTTCATCATGGGTTCGCTGTCGATGTCGGTGCCCGGCGATGTCGGCTTCGGCATCCCGAATCCGATGGGCGCGGCACCCAACGAGCCGGGTCAGATCCTGGTGCTGCTGAACGTCGGCGCGGTGTTCATGGGCACCGCGCTGACCATCCGCGACCTCATCGGCGAACGCGCGATCTTCCTGCGGGAGCAGGCCGTTGGCCTGTCCACGACGGCGTACCTGTTGGCGAAGGTGTGTGTCTACACGGTCTTCGCGATCGTTCAATCGGCGATCGTGAGCATCATCGCGGTGCTCGGTAAGGGCGCGCCGACCCAGGGCGCGGTGGCGCTCGGCAAGCCCGGCCTGGAGTTGTTCGCCGACGTCGCGCTGACATGCGTGGCGTCGGCCATGCTGGGTTTGGCGCTGTCGGCCGTCGCGAAATCCAACGAGCAGATCATGCCGCTGCTGGTGGTGGCCGTCATGTCGCAGTTGGTCTTCTCCGGCGGGATGATCCCGGTGACCGGCCGGGTGGGTCTGGATCAGATGGCGTGGGCGACGCCCGCCCGGTGGGGGTTCGCGGCGTCGGCGTCGACCGCCGACCTGACCAAGCTGGTACCCGGCCCGCTGACCCCGAAGGATTCGCACTGGCAGCACACGCCGGCCGCATGGTGGTTCGACGTCGGCATGCTGGCGCTCATCAGCGCGATCTATCTGGGTTTCGTGCGCTGGAAGATCCGCCTCAAGGGCGGCTGATCGCTCGCGGCGTCAGGCGCCCTTGCGGACCACTTGGTCGGCCGCCGCGCGCATGCGATCGGACAATTGCAGAAGATTGTGCTCACCTACGCCCAGGGGAAGGGTGTACGCCAGTTGCCTCAACTCGACGGCGTAGTTGCGCAAATCTTCGCGGAGGCGCATCTCAACAGTGGGCATGATTTCTCCCTCGGGCTGGGGCAGAGGGCCTGGTCCGCGTCGACCAACCGATCCGAGAATCTTCGCAGGTCTACGGCGAATCCGCCAGAGCGTCGACGGGTTTTAACGGGAGTTTGACCGCGGTTTTACAGTTCGACCCCGGCCGTTTGCGACGGGTGCGCGGCAGAATGCCACGCGCGATCTCGCCCCGGAGTTACGCTGGCGCTGCTCGATGTAATGCCTCGGGGCTTCCGAGAAAGGCCACTTCCGAGAAAGGCCACTTCCGAGAAAGGCATAGGCGCCGGAATGGATTTCGAACTCGACGCCGGGCAGCGCGCCTGGCTGGCCGAGGTCCGCGAATTTCTGCACCAGAACGTCACCCCCGCCCTGCGCGCCGAACTGGCCGCGCACGACTTGGAGTTTCCGGACGGGGAGGTGGCGCGGTTCCGTCGCAAGATCGGCGCCAAGGGCTGGTTCGGCCTGAACTGGCCGCGCGAGTACGGCGGTCTCGCCGGTGAACGGGGGCTGGGGGCCGTTCACCTGCATCTGCTGATGAGCGAATTCGAATACTGGGGTGTGCCCGGCCCCGACCTGACGGTGACGTCGGTGGCGCCGATGATCATGCGGCACGGCACCGAGCGGAACAAGAGCGAGTGGCTGCCCCTGATCGCCCGGGGCGAAATGGTCTGCGCGGTCGGCTATTCCGAGCCCGACGCCGGGACCGACCTGGCGAGCCTGCGGACCACCGCGACCCGTGACGGCGAGGATTGGGTGATCAACGGGACCAAGATCTGGAACAGCGGCGCCCAGCGGGCGACGCACGAATGGCTCTGCGTCCGTACCGATCCGAAAGGTGTGCGCCACCACGGCATCTCGGTCATCATCGTGCCCATCGACAGCGCCGGCATCGACATCCGCCCCCTCTACGCGTGGTCGGGCTATCGCACCAACGAGGTCTACTTCCATGACGTGCGGGTGCCGGTCACCAACCTGATCGGCGAGATCAACCGCGGCTGGACCTACATCACGGGCGCGCTCGACCTGGAACGCGGAGCCCTGACCAACGCCGGAGACCTGCGCCGCGCCGTCGAGGACTTGCACGAGCTTTCGCGCGATCCGCGGCGGGACGGGACGGTGCCCGCCGACGACCCGTCGTTACGCCGACGGCTGGCGCAGGCCGAAGCCGACGTCGCCGTGGCCACCCTGATGGGCTACGAGGCGGCGTCGATCCTCGACAGCGGCGTCATTCCGACGGTCGAGGTGAGCGTCGAAAAGGTGTTCACCAGCGAGCTGCGCCAGCGCATCGCCGCGCTGGCGCTCGATCTCCTCGGCCCGGACGGCTTGCTGGCGCACCGCAGCGAACAGGCGCCGCTGGCCGGCAAATTCGAGCGGCTCTACCGGGCCGCCCCGCTGATGCGCTTTGGCGGGGGCACCAACGAGGTGCTGCGCGACATCATCGCCCAGCGTGGCCACGGGATGCCCTCGTATGGACGCTGACGGGAGCCTCGCACACCACCGATGAAGACGATCCTGTCCGCCGAACAGCGCGAGTTCGCCGCGGCGTTACGCGCCCTGCTGGCCGCCGAGAACCCGGTCAGCCTGGTGCGCACCCGCGACGAACCGGGCGCGGACCGCCGCACGCCCGCGCTGTGGAAGGCGCTCGCCGACGCGGGCGTCTTCGGCCTCGCCATCGCCGAGGAATACGGTGGCGCCGGCGGCACCCTCGACGACCTGGCCGTGTTCTATACCGAAGCCGGCCGCGCGCTGTGCCCGACGACCGTGCACAGCAGCGTGCACGCCGCCCTCGCCGTCGACCGGCTCGGCTCCCCAGAGGCCAAGGCGGCCTGGCTACCGCCGCTCGCGTCCGGCAGCGTCCGCGCCACCACCGCGCTGTGGAACGCCCGCGACGCCGCGCTGGGCGCCCCGACGCTGCGCGCCGACGCCACCCCGAACCGGTGGCGGCTCAACGGAACCGCGGACTACGTCGCCGACGCCGACGTCGCCGACCTCATCGTGGTGTCGGCCGCCTCGTTGCGGGACACTGCCGAACGCACGCTGGTCTTCGTCGTCGACGCGCACGCCGGAGGTGTGAGCATCGAACCGCTCGACATGGTCGGCGGGCACCGGGCGTTCACGGTGCGCTTCGACGACACGCCCGTGGCCGACGATGCCGTGCTCGACGGCGTCACCGCGGCGGGGCTTCGTTGGCTGGCCAACTCCGCGGTGGCGCTGGGATCACTCGACCTGGTCGGGGTCGGGCAGGCCGTGCTGGACCGCACCGTCGACTACACCAAGCTGCGTCATCAGTTCGGCCGGCCCATCGCCTCGTTTCAGGCGGCCCAGCATCTGATCGCCGACATGCACATCGCCCTGGCGGCCGCGCGATTGGCCTCCCACGCGGCGGTCTTCTGGCTGGGGCGCGGCCGCACCGCGAGCAGGGAAACGGCCATCGCCCGCATCCATGCGGCCACCGCCGCCCGGCTGATCACGCTGGACGCCCACCAACTGCACGGCGGGATGGGCTATGTCACCGAGACGGACCTGCATCTGTTCAGCGAACGGGCCCGCCTCGGAGCGACGCTCGGCGGCGGTGCCGACGTCGCGGCGTCGTGGCTCGAGGAGACCATGAGGGAAGGGAGCGCGGGTGAGTGAGGACAGCTTGATCGACGCGGAGTCGGCGTCGCGGGTGGGCACCGTCGCCGCGTCGGCGACCGGTGAGGTGAACCGGCGCGATTGGCAGCGGTGGGCGGCGGCGGTGGGGGAGAACAACCCGTTGTATTTCGACCCGGACTACGCCCGCGCCAACGGCTTTCGCGATGTCATCTGCCCACCGCTGTTTCTGCAGTACGCGATCCTTGGGGTGTCGCGGCTCGAGTCGCTGCGTCCCGACGGATCGTCCGGCGCGGTCTCCGGCAGCCTCGCGTTTCCCCGTGCCCCCAAGCGGATGGCCGGCGGGGAGAGCTTCACCTTCCACCTGCCGGCCTACCACCGCGACGAAATCGAAATGGTCCGCACCATCGAGTCGATCGTCGAAAAGCAGGGTCGCTCCGGGAGATTCGTCCTCGTCACCTGGCACACGGTGTACCGCAACCAGGACCGCGACCTGCTGGCCGAGGCGTCCACGTCGATGATCGCCCGCCCATGAGCGACCCGCAGGTCTTTTATGACGACGTCGCCGTGGGCGATCACATCCCCACGCTGAGTATCACGGTCGACGAAACCCAGATGTTCTTCTTCTCCGCCGCTACGTACAACGGCCACCGCATCCACTACGACAAGGAGTGGGCCCGCGACACCGAGGGATACGACAACGTGCTGGTGCACGGCCCGCTGCAGGCGGCGCTGCTGGCCCGCGCCCTCGGGGACTGGATCGGCGGGCGGGGCCGCCTCGTCACGTTCTCGGTACAAAACCGGGCGATCGCCTATCCCGGTGAGCCGCTGAGTTTCGGGGGGGAGGTCACCGGCAAACGCCCGGGCGACAACGGGTTTGGGGGATACGGCCTGGTCGATCTCGACATCGCCGGTCGCCGCGGCGACACGGTGCTGATGCCGGGCAGCGCGACGGTCGCGCTGCCGCGGCGGGAGAACCAGGCATGAGCGGGCTGCGCGGGGAAGCCGCGATCGTCGGCATCGCCGAGTTGCCGGCAGAACGGCGTCCCACCCGGCCGGCGCAGTTCACCCTCGACCAGTACGCGCTGCTGGCGAAGCTGGTGATCGAGGACGCCGGCATCGAGCCGGGTTGCGTCAACGGCCTGTTGACCCACGGCGTCGCCGAATCGGTGATGTTCGCCCCGGCCACCCTGTGCGAATACCTGGGTCTGGCACTGGATTTCGGTGAAAGGGTCGATTTGGGTGGGGCCACCGCGGCCGGCATGGTGTGGCGGGCCGCGGCGGCCGTCGAACTCGGCATCTGCGAGGCCGCACTGGCCGTGGTGCCCGGGTCGGCGTCGGTGCCGCAGTCCGAGCGGCGGCCCGCGCCCGACCCGAACTGGTATGGCGCCTCCTCCAACAACTACGGTTCGCCGCAGGCCGAATTCGAGATCCCCTACGGCAACGTCGGCCAAAACGCGCCCTACGCGCAGATCGCCCAGCGGTACGCGGCCGAGTTCGGTTACGACCCCGCCGCCGTCGCCAAGATCGCCGTCGACCAACGCACCAACGCGGGCGCGCACCCCGGCGCGGTCTTTCACGGCGCCCCGATCACGGTTAACGACGTGCTGGACAGCCCGATGATCGCCGACCCCATCCACATGCTGGAAACGGTGATGCGCGTGCACGGGGGAGCGGCGGTGTTGATCGCCAACGCCGACATCGCGCGCCGCGCCCGCCACCGTCCGGTGTGGATCACGGGCTTCGGCGAACACATCGCCTTCAAGACCCCCACCTACGCGGACGACCTGCTGTCCACACCCATCGCGCGCGCCGCCGAACGGGCCTTCGCGATGGCCGGGCTGGGCCGGTCCGACGTCGACGTCGCCTCCATCTACGACTGCTACACCATCACGGTGCTGATGAGCCTGGAGGACGCCGGATTTTGCGCGAAAGGCACAGGCATGTCGTGGATTAGCGAACACGACCTGACCTACCGCGGGGACTTCCCGCTCAATACCGCGGGCGGGCAATTGTCCTTCGGTCAGGCCGGAATGGCCGGCGGCATGCACCATGTGGTCGACGGCGCGCGCCAAGTCATGGGACGCGCCGGCGACGCGCAGGTGCCCGACTGCCACACCGCGTTCGTGACAGGTAACGGCGGCATCATGAGCGAGCAGGTCGCGCTGCTCCTGCGGGGGGATTAACGATGAACCGCCGCGCCGATGCACCCGCCCCCGAGCCCACGCCGGTCTCCCAACCGTTCTGGGACGGCCTGGCGCAGCGCCGCATCCTGGTGCAGTACTCGCCGTCGCTGCAGCGCTACGTGTTCTACCCGCGCACCCTCGCCCCGGGCAGCCTCGCCGATGACCTGGAATGGCGTGAGATCGACGGCGCCGCAACGCTGTACACCTTCACGATCGCCCGCCGGCCCACTGGGCCGCCGTGGGCCGACGCGCTGCCGCAGCTGCTCGCGGTGGTGCGATGGGACGTGGGACCGAAGTTCAGCACCGAGCTGGTCGACGTCGATCCCGACGACATCCGGATCGGGATGCGGGTGGAGCCGGTGTTTAGTGACCTCGAAGGCGGGGTCACGCTACTGAAGTACCGGCCGGCATGACCGAGGTGAGCGACGTCATCGTCATCGGCGCCGGGTTCGCCGGGCTCTACGCCGTGCACCGGGCCGCTTCGGCCGGCCTGTCGGTGACCGCCCTCGAGGCCGCGCCCGATGTGGGCGGCACCTGGTACTGGAACCGCTATCCGGGCGCACGTTGCGACGTCGAGAGTGTGGACTATTCCTATTCTTTCGACGAAGAGCTGCAGCGCAGCTGGCAGTGGACCGAACGTTTCGCGGCCCAACCGGAGATCCTTGCTTACCTTCGGCACGTCGCCGACCGCTTCGACCTGCGCCGCCACTACCGGTTCGGCGTCGACGTCGTCGACGCTGCCTTCGAGCGAGGCCGGTGGCAGGTCGACACCGCGACCGGCGAAAGCCAGACGGCACCGTTCCTCGTGTGCGCCACCGGCTGCCTGTCAGCGGTCAACCGGCCCGATATCCCCGGCGTGGAGGGCTTTTCGGGCGAGGTGTATTTCACCGCCGCGTGGCCGCGGGAAGATCCCGAGCTGCGCGGCAAGCGCGTGGGGCTCGTCGGCACCGGATCCTCGGGGATCCAGGTGACCCCGATCATCGCCGCGCAGGCCGAAAACCTCGTCGTATTCCAGCGATCGGCGAACTACACCATCCCGATGCCCAACCGGCCCTGGTCGGCCGACGAACAGCGCCAGATCCAGGAGCAGTACCCCGACCGTCGCCGCGCATCGGCCTACGCGTCGGCGGGCACGCCGCACGGCACCTACCACAAGAACGCCGTCGACACCGACCCCGAGGAGCGGGCCGAAGCGCTGTGGAAGCGCTGGCGCGAGGGCGGCGTCCTTTTCGCCAAGACCTTCCCCGACCAGACCAGCGACCCGTCCGCCAACGAGGTCGCCAGGAAGTTCGCCGAGGACCGCATCCGGGAAATCGTCACCGATCCGGCGGTCGCCACCGATCTTATCCCGGTCGATCACCCGATCGGGACCAAGCGGATCTGCACCGACGACGGCTACTACGCCACCTTCAACCGCGACAACGTGCGGTTGGTGAATCTGCGCCGCGAGCCCATCGAGGCGATCACCGCCGACGCCGTGCGGACCACGACGACGACCTATCCCTGCGACGTGCTGGTGTTCGCGACCGGATTCGACGCCATGACCGGGGCGCTGACCCGCATCAACCCGCGCGGTCCCGGGGGCGAGCGGCTGCGCGACATCTGGTCCGACGGACCCATCACCTTTCTCGGCCTGATGGTGCCGGGCCTGCCGAACCTGTTCACCGTCAGCGGCCCGGGCAGCCCGTCGGTGCTGGCAAACATGGTGCTGCACGCCGAGGTTCAGGTCGACTGGGTCATCGACCTGGTGCAGGCCGCCCGGCGACTCGGTGTGAGCGAGGTCGAACCCTGCCGCGACGCCGCCGTCGAATGGACCGAGCAGGTGGCCGAAGCGGCCGAGCGGACGCTGTTCCCGCGGGCCGCATCGTCGTGGTACCTGGGCGCCAACATCGAAGGCAAGAAGCGGGTCTTCATGCCCTACATCGGCGGGTTCGGTACCTACCGCCGGCACTGCGACGACGTGGCCGCCCGCGACTACGCCGGGTTGGTGCTGAGGACCCGATGACCGAGACGATGCAGCTCGAGACGGTGCAGCAGCTGCTGCGACAGCGCCGAAACGACGACACCCCCGCGATCGCCCACGGCGAAAAGACGTGGACCTGGCGCGAGTACCTCGCCGAAGCCGAGGCCGAAGCCGCGGCCCTGATCGCACGCGCCGATCCCGCCCGGCCGTTGCATGTCGGTGCGGCACTGGGGAATTCGCCGGCCATGCTGCGGGCGATGGCCGCGGCTGCGCTCGGCGGCTACGTGTTGTGCGGCCTCAACACGACCCGCCGCGGCCCCGCGCTGCTCGCCGACATCCGGCGCTCGGACTGCCAGATCCTGCTCGTCGACCGCGATCACCTACCCCTGCTGGAGGGGTTGGATCTCAACGGGATTCAGGTTGTCGACGTGGGCGGGGCGAGTTACGCCGAGGCGCTGGCCGCGGCCCCGCCGCTGACCCCGCATCGCGAGGTCGCCGCCGCCGACACGTTCATGATGATCTTCACCTCGGGGACCAGCGGTGACCCTAAGGTGGTCCGGTTCGCGCACGGCATGGCGATCATGTGCGGCGCCAGCCTGATCTACCAGTACGACGTCACCGCCGCCGACGTGTGTTACCTGGCGATGCCGCTGTTTCACTCCAACGGCGTCGCGGCCGGGTGGGCGGTCGCGATCGGCAGCGGGGCCACCATGGTGCCGGCCAAGTTCTCACCGAACCGCTTCCTGGAGGACGTGCGGCGCCACCACGTGACCTACCTGAACTACGTCGGTAAGCCCCTGGCGTTGATCCTGTCCACCCCGGAGCGTCCCGACGACGCCGAGAACACCTTGCGTGTGGCCTTCGGCAACGAGGCGACCGACCGCGACATCGCCGAATTCGCACGGCGTTTCGGCTGCCGCGTGGTGGACAGTTTCGGATCCAGCGAGTTCGCGGTGATCGTGGTCCGCGAAGACGGCACCCCGCCCGGCTCGATCGGCAAGCCCTACCCCGGGGTGAGCATCTACAACTCGACCACACTGACCGAATGCGCCGTCGCGAAGTTCGACGCGCACGGGGTGCTGACCAACTTCGACGAGGCCGTCGGCGAGCTCGTCAACACCCAGGGAGCCGGACCCTTCGTCGGCTACTACAACGATCCCGGCGCCACGGCCGAGCGGATGCGGCACGGGATGTACTGGTCGGGCGATTTGGCCTACCGGGACGCCGACGGCTGGATCTACCTGGCCGGCCGCACCTCGGACTGGATGCGGGTGGACGGGGAGAACCTGGCGGCCGCCCCGATCGAGCGGATCCTGGCGCGCCTGCCCGGGATCAGCCAGGTGGCCGTCTACGCCGTCCCCGACGAGCGGGTCGGCGACCAGGTGATGGCCGCGATCGTGCCGCGCGCCGGGGCGGACCTGACGCCGGCCGCTTTCGGTGAGTTCCTGGCCTCGCAGCCCGATCTGTCACCCAAGGCGTGGCCGCGCTACGTGCGCATCAACGATCAGCTGCCCGCGACCGCGACCAACAAGATCCTCAAGCGCGCGCTCATCGCCGCGGGCGTCAGCGCGCAGGGTGGGGTGTTGTGGGCGCGGCCCGCCCGCGGCACCACATATGCGCGGGCGGTTGAATCAGGGTCCTGAGACAGGGGTGACCGGTGCGGGTGCTTCCCCGAACCGCGCCAGCACCAGCGTTCCGGACACCGCGACGGCAAACCCGGCGATCACCAACCAGCCCAGCCCGTCGCGCGCGGTGTCGCCCAGCCAGGCCACTCCGACGAACGCCGGCGCGAGTGTCTCGCCGACCACCATGCCCGCGACCGCCGCGGTCACCGAGCCGCGATGTAGCGCCGAAGTGAGCAACAGAAACCCCGCCGCCCCGCCGACCGCGGCCGCGTACAAGGCGGGGTTGGTGTAGAACGAGCGCTTGGTCGGATCCATCACGTCGATCAGGCGCACGCCGACCTCGACGACCCCGAATCCGCTGCCGGCTCCCAGGCCCAGGGCGAGCGCACGCGCACGGTCGGGCAGTCGCCCGGCGGCGGCGCCGGCGACGAAGATCGCGGCCGCCACGCCCAACAGCCCCCAGCCGAGCCCGGCCGGGGCATGTCGAAAGTGCCCGGGCCCGGCGGCCAGGGCGAGGGCCACGAGGCCGACACAAACCACGCCGACGGCCGTCCATTCCGCGGGCGACAGCCGCGCCGACAAGACCCATGCGGCCACTACGCCGGTGACCGCGATCGACGCGGCCAACGCCGCCGCGACGACATAAATCGGCACCAACCGCAGCGCGGCCACCTGAAGCAGAAACCCGACGACGTCGAGACCGACGCCGATCAGGTAGCGCCACTGCCGGGCGGCCCGCAACAGCAACACGGTGTCGACGCCCGAACCGCTGCCGGCTTCCACGGAGCGGGTTCCCGCCGCTTGCAACACGGTCGCGGTGCCGTAACAGACCGAGCAACCCAAAGCGAGGAGAAAGCCGATCAACACAACCACCGACATTAGCCGCGCAGGGCGTGCCGCCGATCTGAACAAATGTTTGGGCGAGGGTCACCCGGGGCACGCCTGCGTTGCGTATCGTGCCAGCCCCAAACCTCCGCGACACCCGCCAGTGAACGGGTAAGCGTGTGCAATAGCCGCGTTGCGCATATGTCTAACGTTGCGCTGCAACATGTTTCATATCGATGTTTAGCCTCGGTGTACATCTGTGTACTCTCGGGACATGGCTGAACGCGGTGCCCAGCCCCACGTCCCCCGGGGGCGTCGGATGTTCCTGCGTGCTGTGCGGCGATTGTTCAGCCCGCTACAGCCCGACGACTACCTCGAGATGATCAATCCGCTGTGGACCACCAAGGAGCTGCGCGGAAAGGTCGAGCGCGTGGAGCCGCAAGGCTCGGAAGCGGCCAGCGTCCTGATCAAGCCCGGCTATGAATGGCCTGGTCACCAGCCCGGGCAGTACGTGCGGCTTGGCGTCGTCATCGACGGCGTCTACCACTGGCGCGCGTATTCGCTGACGTCGGATCCGGCGCCCGAAGACGGGCTGATCAGCGTGACGCCCAAGAAGGTGGACGGCGGCGTGGTGTCGCCGTATCTGGTGCAGCGGATCCAGCCGGGGGACCTGGTCCGGCTCGGCGAGATCGAGGGCGTGTTCACCCTGCCCGAACCGCTGCCGCCCAAGCTGCTGTTCATCAGCGCCGGCAGCGGCATCACGCCGGTGATCAGCATGCTTCGCAGCCTCGACCATCGCGACGCGTTCGGTGACGTCGTGGTCATCCACTCCGCGCGCACCCGCGAGCAGGTGATGTTTTTGTCCGTCCTCGAAGACCTCGCCCGCCGCCACCCCGGGATGCGGCTGGATCTGCGCCTGACCGGCGAGCGGGGCCGGCTCAAGCCGGGTGACTTGGACGAAGCCTGCCCCGACTGGCGCGAACGCGAGACCTTCAGCTCGGGCCCCGGTGACATGCTCGACGCACTGATCGAGCACTGGGAGGCCAACGCCGACCGCGAACGGCTGCATTTCGAACGGTTCCAGCCCAAGATCGGCGGCGACGCCAACGCCGGCGAGGGCGGCACAGTGTGCTTTCTCGACAGCGAGAAGTCCGTCGAATGTGACGGTGGCACATCGATTTTGGAGGCGGGGGAGAAGGCCGGCCTGAACCTGGCCTACGGCTGCCGCATCGGCATCTGCCATACCTGCGTCGGGACGCTGAAATCGGGACGGCTGCGCGACCTGCGCTCGGGTGACGTCATCGAGCCGACCGAACAGGACGTCCGCATCTGCATCAACACCGCCGAAGGCGACGTGGAACTCGAACTGTGATGGAAAGGAGCGGCTCATGACCAGCGCCGTGAAGAAAACCGGGCGAGAAAGCCCACTGGACCGGCTGAGCGAGCAGGAAATCGAAAAGCTCGCCAAAGAGCTGGATGCGATTCATGACGAGGTCTTCGCCGACCTGGGGGACCGGGACCGTCGGTACATCAAGACCGTCATCTCGGCGCAGCGGCAGATCGTGGTGGTCGGCCGGGTGCTGCTGCTGGCCTCCAGGTCGAAGATCGCATGGGCGCTGGGCACCGCCTGCCTCGGCATGGCCAAGATCTTGGAGAACATGGAGATCGGCCACAACGTGATGCACGGTCAATGGGATTGGATGAACGATCCCGATATCCATTCCTCGGTGTGGGATTGGGATACCGCATCGACCGCGGAATCCTGGAAGCACTCCCATAACTACATCCACCACACGTACACGAACATCCTCGGCAAGGACAAAGACCTCGGCTACGAACTCCTGCGGATCGACCCCGCGCAGAAGTGGGTCCCGCGCTACCTGTTTCAGCCGATCTCCAACGTGCTGCTGATGCTCCTGTTCGAGTGGGGTGTGGCGATCCACGACATGGATATCGAGGCCATCCGGCGTCGTGAGAAGCCGTGGTCGGAGGTGCGCAAGGACCTCAAGGGCATCAGCGGCAAGGCGCGCGCGCAGATCATCAAGGACTATCTCGGTTGGCCGTTGATCAGTGCCGGCGCATTCGCCCTGGCCCAGCTGGCTATGCGCGGCAGGATCGAGCAGCCGGCGCGATCACGCCTGGGCAAGCGGCTGCGCAAGGTGTCGAACAGGGGTCGCATCGCGGCCCTGGCCGGTTTCCTCGACAAGACCGCGCCCGGTGTGGAAAGCACCTACCTGCGAACCCTGGGCGCTGACGCCGTCGCCAACTTGATCCGCAACGTGTGGTCGAACGCCATCATCTTCTGCGGCCACTTTCCCGACCAGGCCTACAGCTTCACTCAGGAGGAGGTCGAGGACGAGACCCGCGGCGGTTGGTATGTGCGCCAGCTGCTGGGCGCCGCGAACATCGAGGGCAGCCCGCTGTTCCACATCATCAGCGGCAACCTGGGCTATCAGGTCGAGCATCACCTCTACCCCGACATGCCCAGCAGCCGATACTCGGAGATCGCGCCGAAGATCAAGGACATCTGCGAGCGCTACGAATTGCCTTACAACTCAGGCCCGTTCGGAAAGCAGTGGCTGATGGTTCAACGCAGCATCTTGCGGTTGGCATTTCCCGGTGGAAAGCCCCGCCCCAAGCCGGGCCCGTACCGCGAACCGGCCGGCCGTCGCGGCCCGGAACGCCCCAGCGAAGGCACCCGGTTCAGGCAGCGGGTCCCGGCCGAACACCCGGCCGCCGGTCCCGAACACGAGGCCACCGGCGTCGAGGTGCAGCCTCCGCCACGCGGCAAAGACTGACCGCACTCTCGGGTCGCGCCGAGAGTGGGGCGTATGCACGAATTCGGTGCACGTCTCGTACCTAGCGCCCACGTCCGGCGCGATGTAGGTCCAATCTGAACCATTTTCGGCGACCGGTCGTGGATCATCATCGATGATGCCCCGCGTCCGCAGCGCCGACACCGACGAGACCGAGCCGACGGTCGATTCCGGCGGCGAACGCTTGCCCGCGCGGCTCTGGCGCAGCCCGCTGCGCGGGCCATGGCTGACGTCGGTGTTCGGCTCGGCGCTGTTGGTGACGCTGCCCATCGTCATCCTCACGGGTCTGCTGTCCTACGCCGCCTACGGGCCGCAATTCGGCCAGGCGATTCCCGGCGACGTCGGCTGGCTGAAGTTGCCGAGTTTCCAGTGGCCTACCCACCCGTCCTGGCTGTACCGGCTGACCCAGGGACTCCACGTCGGACTCGGGTTGGTCCTGATCCCCGTGGTGCTCGCCAAGCTGTGGTCGGTGATACCGAGGCTGTTCGTGTTGCCGCCCGCACGATCGATAGCCCAACTGCTGGAACGGGTTTCGCTGCTGATGCTCGTCGGTGGCATCCTGTTCGAGATCGTCACCGGGGTGCTGAACATCCAGTACGACTACATTTTCGGGTTCAGCTTCTACACCGCCCACTATTTCGGCGCCTGGGTCTTCATCACCGGATTCGTCATGCACGTGGCGGTCAAGAGCCGGCGCATGTGGTCCGGGCTGCGCTCGATGTCACTGCGCGACGTGCTGCGCACCGGACGGGCCGACACCGAGCCGGAGCCCTGGCAGCCCGACGGCCTGGTCGCCGCCCACCCGGGCCCCGCGACGATGAGCCGGCGCGGCGCGCTGGCGCTGGTCGGCGGCGGCGCCTTCTTTCTCGCGGTCATCACCGCCGGTCAAACCCTGGGCGGGTACGCCCGGCCCGCCGCGTTACTCCTGCCGCGCGGGCGCAGCCGCGGGAGCGGGCCGACTGACTTCCAGGTCAACCGGACCGCGGCGGCCGCCGGCATCTCTGCGGAGGACACCGCCGGCCGATGGCGGCTGACCTTGAGCGGCGGACCCCGGCCGGTGAGCGTGGACCGCGCCGCCCTGCTGGCGATGCCGCAACACACCGCCGCGTTGCCGATCGCCTGCGTGGAGGGCTGGTCGACCACCCAAACGTGGAGCGGGGTGCGGCTGGCCGAACTCGCCCGCCTTGCCGGTGTGCCCGCACCGGAATCGGCGCGCGTGTCGTCGCTGGAGCGCTCCGGTGCCTTCGCCGGCGCCACCCTGCAGAGCAGCCAGGTGCTGCACCCGGACGCGCTGCTGGCGCTGCGGGTCAACGGCACCGACCTGTCCCCGGACCACGGCTTTCCCGCGCGCATCATCGTGCCGGCGCTGCCCGGCGTGCACAACACCAAATGGGTGGCCGCCATTGACTTCCGGATGGCCGCACATGCGTAGCGCGTTCGTGAGGCTTTATGGGTCCCACCCGCTGCACCTGCTGACGATGATCGCGGGATTCGCGCTGCTGGGCTACGTGGTCGCGACGGTCAGACCGGCCACGTTGTGGAACCCCGACGTGTGGTGGCAGTCGATTATCGTGTGGTTCGCCGCCGCCATCGTCGCCCACGACCTGGTGTTGTTCCCGCTCTACGCGTGCCTCGACCGGCTCCTCGACCGGTTGCCGGCACGCCGACCGCAGCGTCCCGGTCAGCGCGTGCCCGTGCTCAACTATCTGCGGGTGCCCGCGCTGGGTGCGGGCCTCACGCTGCTGGTGTTCCTTCCCGGGATCATCGAGCAGGGCGCCGCCACCTACCGGGCCGCGACCGGTCAGACCCAGGACCCGTTCCTGGGGCGGTGGCTGTTGTTGACCGCAGCGATGTTCGCGGTCAGCGGGGCAATCTACGCCACCCGGACGGCAACGGCGCGGCGACGGACGCGGACGCGGGAAAGGTCGTCCCGGGCAACGAATCAACCCTCCGGCGACGGGCCTTAGAGGATTCTTGGTGACTCCTTGGAGTGTCCTTCCGGGTCCGCGCGCGTCCTGTGCATCCCGTTTGGCCTAACTAGAGTCGCGCCATGTGGGTAGGCGAAACGAAAGAACAGGAGCCGCGTTCTGCGTGGGGGTCACCGCGATGGTCTTGGCGCTGGGCTGGTCGCCCGGCACCGCGGCTGAACCGACGACGTTAGCCGCTTTGTCCGGCCCCGCGCAGGTGTCGCAAAGCGACCCCGACGGAGCGGTGCCCGTGCAACCCACCGGCGGAAACGGCTGCATCATCGGTCTCAATTGCGGGTGCCTGCACAACTGCCATAAGTCGCGTCCCCACCCTCCGAACGTTCCCGCCAAAACGCAACGCTCCACTCCCGCCCCGAGGAATCCCTAACCGGTCGATTCTCGGCGGGAGTGCGACCGCCGCCCGCTTCGTTTTCCTATCATTGACCGGATGAGCGCCGGTGGGCTGGATATCGAGTCGTCGCCGGCGTTCTCCGAACAGGACCCGGCCCGGTTTCGCGCCGAGGGCTGGTGGTGCGACACGACGCTGTCGGACGCGGTGCGCCGCAACGCCGCACACACACCGGACCGTCCTGCCTATGTCGACCACGCCAAGGCGTCCCTGACGTGGCATGAATTCGACGATATCGCAACACGTTTGGCCCAGACCCTGGCCGGTACCGGCATCGCGCGCGGGGATCGGGTCGCGGTATGGCACGGTGACTCCGCGGCCATCCACGCCCTGTTCGTCGCCATCGAACGCTGCGGGGCTGTGGTCGTCGGCGTCGGCGCGCGGGCGGGCACCCGCGAGGCCACCGCGATACTGCGCAGCGCCCAGCCGAAAGTCCTGATCAGCGACGAACCCCACCGCGACGCCGCAGCGGGCGTCGCCGACGAACTGGGACTGCCCGCGCTGCTGTTGAGCCGGGCGCTTCGCCTGGACGTCGACGCCGAGCCCGCGGCGCCGGCGGCCGCCTCCCGGCTCGGCCCCGACGACGTTTTCCTGATCAATTCGACCTCTGGGACCACCGGGCTGCCCAAGTGCGTCGTGCACACCCAGAACCGTTGGCGTTACTTCCACCAGAAGGCCGTCGCCAACGGGCTGCTGACGGCCGACGACGTCTTCCTGCCGGTGATACCCACGCCGTTCGGGTTCGGGCTCTGGACCAGCCACACCACGCCGATCTACCTCGGCGCCACCGCGGTGCTCCTGGACCGGTTCACGACCAAAGCCACCTGCGAAGCGATCGACCGACATAAGGTCAGCGTATTGTGTTGTGTCAGCACGCAATTGACTATGTTGATGGCGGACCCGGTGAGCCGCGAGCACGACTTGAGTTCGCTGCGCGTCGTCTACACCGGCGGGGAGGCATTGCCGTATCGCCCCGCGGCCGAATTCGAGGAACTCACCGGCGCCAAGATCCTGCAGTTCTTCGGCTCGAACGAGACGGGGATGCTCAGCGCGACCACCGTCGATGACTCGCGTGAACGTCGGCTGCGGACGGGGGGCCGGATCATCCCCGAAATGTCGGTGCGGCTCTTCGACGGCGACCGCGACGTCACCGAAACGGGGTGGGGGCAGCCCGCATGCCGGGGCCCGGCCACCAGCCTGGGTTACCTCGGCGGCACCGACCACGACAAGCTGTTCACCCGCGACGGGTGGATGCGCATGGGCGACATCTGTGAGATCGACGCGGACGGCTATCTGCGGGTCACCGGGCGCACCTCCGATTTCATCGTGCGCGGCGGCAAGAACATCAGCGCAAGCCAGGTCGAAGACGCCGTCACCACCCATCCCGCCATCGCGGTGGCGGCGGCGGTCGCCATGCCCGATCCGGTGTTCGGCGAAAAGGTCTGCCTCTACGCCGAACTCACCGGCCCGGCCACCATCGACCTCCCCGAGCTCGCCGAACACCTGCTGGCGCTGGGCGTTTCCAAGGAACTGCTGCCCGAACGCCTCATCATTCTCGACGAATTGCCCCGCTCGTCGGGCGGAAAGATAGCCAAGGGCCGACTTCGCGAGGATATTGGAGCCAGGATGGAGGCTGGTCATGAACGCACCTGACGCACGCCGTGGCGGGCTGGAAGTCTGGGCGCCGTCGGTGGTTCCGCCGATCGGCGTCGAGCTCTCCCACGAGCAGGCGCTCGCCATCGCGTTCCGTCACCTCGCCGGCATCGGATTCGCCGAGAACATGGCCGGGCACATCACCTGGCAGCTCGACGGTCAGACGGACATGTTCGTCAATCCCTGGGGTCTGTGGTGGCAGGAGATCACCGCCTCCGATATCTGCGTGGTGGACGGCGACGCGCGCGTGGTCGGCGGCCGCTGGGACGTCACCCCGGCCATCCACATCCACACCGAACTGCACCGCGTCCGCGACGACGCCCGCGTCGTCATCCACAACCACCCCTACTACGTCTGCGTGCTCGCCGCGCTGGGCAGGCTGCCGGAGCTGGTGCATCAAACCGGTTCGCTGTTCCTCGACGACCTGTGCCTGGTTGAGGCCTACGACGGCGAAATCGACAGCCCCACCCGGGCGGCGGATCTCGCGGCCCGCATCGGCGCGGCCAACCTGACCATCCTGGCCAACCACGGCGTCATCGCGACCGGCCGCAACCTGCCCGAGGCCGTCTACCGCGCCGCCTCGATCGAGCGGGTCTGCAAGCTGGCCTACGACGTCATGCTCACCGGCAAGGAGCCGGTGGCCATGCAGTGGTCGGACATGGCCGGCATGCAACGCTCGCTGATCGAACGCGCCGCCGACGTGTACTGGGCCGGGGCGGCGCGCCTGACGATCAAGGCCGATCCCGATGTGCTCACCTGACCGCTCGCCCCACCTCTGAGCCACAAGGAGATTCACGCGTGAAATCGATCGACGAGCTGGCCACCGACCTGAGCTTCACCACGGCGAAGACCGGCACCGAGCGTTCGGTCACCTTTCTGCCCGATCCGCCCCGGGCGCGGCGCCGCTACACCGTGATCTCGGTCGACGACCACATCGTCGAACCCCCGGACACGTTCAACGGCCGGCTGCCCCGAAGATTCGCCGACCGGGCGCCCAAGGTCGTCGACACCGACGGCGGGGGACAGACCTGGGTGTACGACGGGCGGGAGCTGCCCAACGTCGGCTTCAACGCCGTGGTCGGGCGGCCGGTGGCGGAGTACGGGTTCGAGCCCGTCCGATTCGACGAGATGCGCAGGGGCGCATGGGATATCCACGAACGCGTCAAGGATATGGACCTCAACGGGATCTACGCCTCGCTGAACTTCCCCTCGTTTCTGCCGGGCTTCGCCGGGCAGCGGCTGCAGCAGGTGACCGCCGACCGCGAGCTGGCGCTGGCCTGCGTGCGGGCATGGAACGACTGGCATTTCGACGTTTGGGCGGGCTCGTACCCCGACCGCATCATCCCCTGTCAATTGCCGTGGCTGCTCGACCCCGAGCTCGGCGCGAAGATGATCTATGAGAACGCCGACCGTGGCTTTCACGCCGTGACGTTCAGCGAGAACCCGGCGATGCTCGGCCTGCCGAGCATCCACACCGACCACTGGGACCCGATGATGGCCGCGTGCGCGGAGACCGGCACCGTGGTGAACCTGCACATCGGGTCGTCCGGGTCGTCGCCGTCGACCACCGCGGACGCGCCGCCGGATGTCCAAGGCGTGCTGTTTTTCGCCTACGCCATCTCCGCGGCGGTGGACTGGTTGTACTCGGGCCTGCCCAGCAGGTTCCCCGATCTCAAGGTCTGCCTGTCCGAGGGCGGAATCGGTTGGGTGGCAGGGTTGCTCGACCGCCTCGACCACATGCTCAGCTATCACGCGATGTATGGCACCTGGCAGGCGCTCGGCGAGCGGCTGACCCCCGCGGAGGTGTTGGTCCGCAACTTCTGGTTCTGCGCGGTCGAGGACAAGTCGTCGTTCGTGCAGCGCGACCGAATCGGTGTCGACAACATCATGCTGGAAGCCGACTACCCGCATTGCGACTCGACGTGGCCGCACACCCAGCAGACCATCCACGAACAGATCGGCGACCTGCCGCCCGACGTCATCCGTAAGTTCAGCTGGGAGAACGCCTCCCGCTTGTATCGGCACCCGGTGCCGACCGCAGTGCAGCAGGACCCCGAGGCATTCTGACCCGCAAGCCGAGCCCCTGATCGCGGGCGGGGTTCCGCGAGCGCTTCATCTGATGTACGTTACGTTTAGTATGTACTGAACGAACTGATGGAGGCGTATGTCGCCGGAAGAGGCCGAGTTCGTTGACCGCCTCGGGCTGTTCTTCGAACTACTCGGCGCCACCCGCACCATGGGCCGGCTCTACGGGTGGCTGCTGATCTGCGATCCGCCGCAGCAGTCGCTGACCGCGCTGGCCGCCGCGTTGTCCGTGAGCAAGGCGTCGATCAGCACCGTCGCCCGGCAGTTGCTGGAAGGCGGCATGGTGGAGCGGTTGCCGAGCCCGAACCGCCAGCACCTCTACCGGGTCACGCCGGGCGGGTTCACCAGCGTGCTGGAAACCCAGTTGTCGCTGATGCGGCGGGGCATCGAACCCGCCGAATTCGCGCTGTCGGTGCTGGGCGAAGACCGTGCCGAACAACGGCAACGCGTCGAGGACTTCCGGGACTTCTGCGAGTTCTGCACGCAGGCCTACCGCGACCAGCTCATGGAAATGTGGATGCAATACCGAGCGAAGAGGAAGCAGCGATGACCGCAACGGACAAAGTCGACTTCAGCTCGGTCGCCTGGGGCTCGGTGGAATGGACGAACCTCGTCACGCTGTATCTGCGCGCGTGCGAAAGCCGTTCTAAGCGGCCGATCTTGGGCGACACCGTCGCCGCGGACGCGGTGGACCGGATCAGCTACGACTTCAAGCGCATGCGCCGCAGCACGCTGCCCGCCTCCAACCAATACCTGGTCGCCCTGCGCGCCAAGAAGTTCGACGACTGGTGCGCCGATTTCCTCTCGCGTCATCCCGACGCCGTCGTCCTGCACCTGGGATGCGGTCTGGACGGGCGAGCCTTTCGGCTTGACCTACCACCGTCGGTTTCGTGGTTCGACGTCGACCAGCCCAGCGTCATCGGGTTGCGGCGGCAGCTCTACGACGACACCGAGCACTACCGGATGATCGGCTCGTCGGTGACCGAACTGCACTGGCTGGATGGCGTTCCCACCGGGCGTCCCACCCTGGTCGTGGCCGAAGGGTTGCTGATGTATCTGCGCGAAGAGGAAGTCCGGCGGCTGCTGCAGCGTCTGATCGACCGATTCCCCGGCGGAGAAATGCATTTCGATACGCTCTCCGCGCTGGCCCCGCTGTTGTCCAAGGTCTTCACCCGGGGCATCATCGCCTGGGGCATCCGGGACGCGCGCCAGGTGGCGGCGTGGCATCCTCGGTTGCGGTTTCTCGAGCAGACGCCCGCGCTGGCCGGTTACGAGCACATCCCGTCGACCGCGGTGCGGATGATCTACAAGGTCACCTGGGTGACGGGCGGGCGCGGCTACGACGTGCTCAACCGTTTCGAATTCTGAACTGTCACAGGTCGGAGGCCAGCCGGCGCAAGATGTCGGTCGCGGGCTCGGCGGTGGCGTGCCGAAAGCCGGTGCCCGCCCACAGGTGTACGTAGTCCGGCTGCCCCGCCGCCGCTGCGGCCTTGCGCAGCGGGCTCGTCAGGTGGTGGATGGCCGGATAGCCCGGGGGCGCCTCGGCTTCGTGGGCGTCGATGAACGCGTTACGCAAGCCGCGGGCGGGTCGGCCGGTGAAGGCCCGGGTCAGCACGGTCTCGGTGTATGCGGGATCGGCCAGTGCCGCCTGATGGGTGGCCGACGCGCCGCTTTCGGTGGCGCGCAGCAGCACGGTCCCGACGGCGGCCGCGGCCGCGCCCGCCCGGATCACCTCGGCCACGGCGGCCGGCGTGGCGAGCCCGCCCGTGGCCAGCACCGGCAGCGGCACCGTCGCCGCGACCTGCCTGACGAGATCGACGATGCCTACCGGCGTCACGGGCCGCAACGGCGACAGGGTGCCGGAATGCCCGCCGGCGGCCGCCGCCTGCACGGCGAGCATGTCGACCCCGGCGTCGTGCGCCTGCGCCGCCTCCTCGGCCGTCGTGACGGTCTGGACGACCACGCTCTTGGCCTTTTGCAGCGCCGCGATGACGTCGCGCGACGGAATTCCGAACGTGAACGACACCATCGGAACCGGATCATCGAGAAGCAGCTCGATCTTCTCGTCGAATCTGTCGTTGTCCTCGACGGGCTCGGACGGCAGCGTCAGGCCGAACTGGTCGGCGTCGGCCGCAATGATCGAGGCGTAGGCCCGGTAGCGTTGCGGGTCGACCGGCACCGGGTTCGGCGCGAACACGTTGACGCCGAACGGGATCCCGTCAGCGCGAACGGCTTTGATCTCATCTTCGACGGCCTCCACGGTCTTGTAGCCGGCGGCCAGCAGGCCCAGCGCGCCCGCGCGGGCGGCGGCCGACACCATGGCCGGCGTGGTCGGTCCGCCCGACATCGGGGCCGCAACCAACGGAATGGACATCCCAAACTGGGCCGACATCTCCATGCCTCGACAATATCGGCCGGTATCGGCGGTGCGGCGGCGTTACACCGTGACCGCCGACCTGGCAGGATGCTTGAGCGTGAAGCGCCCCAACTTCCTCGTGATCGTCGCGGACGACCTCGGGTTTTCCGATCTCGGCGCCTTCGGCGGCGAGATCGAGACGCCCAACCTCGATCGGCTCGCCTACTCCGGGATCCGGCTCACCGATTTCCATTCGGCGCCGGCCTGCTCGCCGACCCGGGCGATGCTGTTGACGGGGACCGACCACCACATCGCCGGCATCGGCACGATGCTCGAGGTGGCGTCCCCGGAATTTCGCGGCGCGCCGGGCTACGAGGGCTACCTGAACGATCGGGTGGTCGCGTTGCCCGAACTCCTGCGCGACGCCGGATATCTGACGCTGATGTCGGGCAAATGGCATCTGGGCGCCACCATCGAGCGATCGCCGTGGGCGCGCGGATTCGAGCGCTCGTTCGCGCTGCTGCCCGCCGGGGCCAGCCACTACGGGGGAGCGGGGGCCCGCGGGTTTTCGCCGGTGCCAACGCTTTACACCGAGGACGACCAATTCGTCACCGTCGACGACGACTTCTACTCGTCGGACTCCTACACCGACACGTTGCTGCGGTACCTGGACGAGCGCGCGCCCGACGACGACCGCCCCTTCTTCGCCTACCTGCCGTTCCAAGCGCCGCACTGGCCGCTGCAGGCGCCCGACGAATCCGTCGCGAAATACCGCGGCCGCTACGACGACGGGCCGGACGCGCTGCGCGAGGAACGACTCGCCGCCCTCAAGCGACTCGGACTGTGCCCGCCCGACGTCGAAGCGCACCCGGTGGTGGCGGACGGGGCGCCGGAGTGGACCGACATGACCGACGAGCAGCGCGCGCGTTCGGCCCGCAGCATGGAGGTTTACGCCGGGATGGTGGACCGTATGGATCACAACGTCGGCCGGGTGATCGACTACCTGTCGGCCAGCGGCGAACTCGACAACACGGTGGTTATCTTCCTGTCCGACAACGGCGCCGAGGGTGCGATCGTGGAGGCGATGCCGCTGCGCGGAGCGGAGATCGCCGCGCAGATCGAAAAGCATTGCGACAACAGCCTCGACAACCTCGGGCGGCCCACGTCCTTCATCTGGTACGGCCCGCGCTGGGCGCAGGCGGCCACCGCGCCGTCGCGGCTGCACAAGGCGTTCACCACCCAGGGCGGCATCCGGGTGACGGGCTTCATCACCTTTCCGGGTTTTGCCCGGCAGCAGCAGATCGGCACCGCGTTCAGCACCGTCATGGACATCGCGCCCACCCTGCTGGAGCTGGCCGGCGCCACGCACCCGGGCACGTCCTACCGCGGCCGCGAGGTGGCCCCGATGCGCGGCCGCTCGCTGGTGGAGTATCTGACGGGCGCCTCGGAGACCGTGCACGGCGCGGACACCGGAACCGGCTGGGAGTTGTTCGGCCGCCGCGCCATTCGCCAGGGCGACTGGAAGGCGCTGCACCTGCCGGCTCCCCACGGCCCCGGCGACTGGCAGCTCTACGATTTGGCCGCCGACCCCGGCGAAATCCACGACCTCGCCGCGTCGCATCCCGACAAGCTGGCCGAGCTGGTGGCGCTGTGGGACCGCTACGTGGCGGAGACCGGCGTGCTCCTCGAGCCCGTTTCCGTGTTCGACACCGAACGCTAGCGATCGGCGGAGTCACCCCGCTGGAAAAGCGCCTCGTCGATCACGTGCCGGGTCGGACGGCCTCAAATAGCTCGACTGAACCGCTGTGCCGCGCGACCAAGACGTCGAGTCCCGAATCCCTGAGCCAGCGCTCCACGTCACCGGCCTGCGGCGTATTCCCGAAGAACCCGGCCCCCCGCAACGCCGTCACAAAGCGATCTTGGCGCCAGCCACGACCACGTACACACGTGCTCCCGCGAAGAACTCCTCCCGGCTTGATCACGCGCGCAAGTTCGACTACCGCAGCGTGCGGGTCAGCAAGACAATGCAGTCCGTTGAACGTCAATATCAGATCAAAGGTGTCGTCCTGGAAGGGCAAATCAGTGACATCCGCGTCGGTGAACTCCATGAGGGCGGCCACGCCCAACTGAGTTGCCCTGCTGCGCGCGCGCCTCAGCATGTCCGGGGAAATGTCTGCGGCCACGTAGTGGCAATCCTGGCCGGGGCGCAAGCCACGAAAGGCAAAACCCCCACCGCACGGGACGTCGAGTACATGCGCGCCGGCGGGAGCATCAGAGACACGCTCAACCATCGCCAACAGGTCAGGTAACGCCAATCCCCACAACGCTTTCGCGCCCATCGCAGCCACATTGTCATTCATTGCCGCCGCGTTATATAACGCCGATGCCACCCGAGCGGCACGCCAGCGGTCCGTTACCTGCCCCATATGCTGACTCTAAACTGCGCAACGCTGCGGCGACAGGGGCCCGTTCGTTGCCGCAGGCCTTCGGGCGCGCTATCCGGCCTGAGCGTTGGCCAGCAGCCGGCGTGCCGCCTCGACGCACGGGCGCAGCCGTTCGATCGGGCTCACCCCGGCCAGCGCCAAAGACCTTTGCGGAACCTCGATCTCGAGGACCGTGTCAACCGGAAGCGCCGAAAGGATGTCGCGCAGCGGCAATTCGCCCTCGCCGGGCACCAGGCGCTCGAACATGGCCTCCTCCATGTAGTCGTCGGTGCGTGGCCGCAGCGTCGTGTCGTTGAGCTGGGCGTAGCCGATACGGCCGGGGTCGACGGCCGCCAGTTCGGCGGCCCCGGAGCCGGAGCGCACCAGGTGCATGGTGTCGATCAGCAACCGGAATTCGCTTCGCCCAACGTAATCCGTGGCCGCCAGGCCGGTGGCGAGGTCGCCGATCGTCAGGCCGGGCACCGGTTCGACGACGGTGCAGATGTTGCGCCGGGCGGCAAGCTCGGTCAGCGCCGCGAATTGGTCGAAGGTGCGCGAAAGGTCGGGATCGAGGCTCACCACGTTGATCCGGGGTACCCCTAGCCCGGCCAACGCGTCGAGGTCGGGTTGGAGCGCGTCAACCTCGGCGCCGGGCAGCACGAGGAATCCGTCGCCGAGTGAGATGGTGACGCCGCGATCGTCCATCGCGGCGAGCAGATCCTTCCTGAGCACGGCGTCGTCCGTCAGCGAGATGGGCGGGTAGCCCAGCGGCACCAGCGGCATCCCCCGGACGGCGGCCGAGATGTGGCGGCAGCCGAGCTCCGCGGCCAGATCCACGAACTCGATTGGGGGAAGACCGAATACGCTGAGCATGCCGAGGGCGAGGCGATCGGGACACCCCGTCGCGGTCACGCGGGACGACCCACCAGCTGGGCCAATTGTGCTGCCCCCTCGGCCGTTTGAGTGGTCAGCACGATCCGTCCGGAGGTGACCTGTTCCTCGATGATCGGTGCTTCCAATACCAGGTTGTCACGGATGAAGGCCACATGGTCTTTCACATGCTCGGCGGTGAACAACGCCCAGGCCGCCGTCGACGGCGGATCGAGCACCAGGGTCACCTCGAAGAAATCTGCCGTCAAGGCCTTGGGCGGTTCCACGTGTATCAGCCCGAGCTGCATGGTTTCCGGACCGAGTGTGTAGACGTTGGCCCCGGAGATGTCGCAGGTGTTGAGGGCGTCGGCCGGGGCCACCGGGACGTTCGGGCCCATGTCGGGGCACTTGGTGGCGGGCGTCGTCGGATGTGATTTCGTCACCGGCCGAACCGGCAGTGGCGCGATCTTCACGACCGGCGGCGCGGGCGGTGGGGCGGGCGCGGTGGACGTGCCGGTCGTCGGCGGGCTGGACGGCGCGGGCTTGTGAGCCTCGTGGCAGCCGACCGTCAGCGTGACAAGCAGGCCGATGGACCCAAGCCAGGCAACGGCATTGCTCACGCGAGCTCGACGGCGACTCATCGCAACACACTTTACCCAGGTCTTGGCCGAAGTCTCGGAACTCTTGCACCGCAGTTTCTTTGGTGCCGCGAGCCACTTGGGCTTCGAGGCCCCGACCCGCCCCGTCGACGCCGCCCTTTACGGACACTACGAATATAGAGTAGGGTCTCGATCCTGAATAACAATGGATAAACGACGAAAGCCTAATCCCGCCGAGCGCCGCCGCGATCTCTGCGATGCGGCGATTCGATTGTTGGCCGATGACGGGGCCAAAGGCCTGAGCCATTTGAAGGTGGACCGCAAGGCGGGCGTGCCGGACGGCACGACGTCGTTCTATTTCCGCACCCGCTCGGCGCTGCTGCGGGCCGTCGCGGAGCGTTCGGCCGAGCTCGACCTCGCCGAACTGCAGGCGATCGCGGACAGCTCCGATGCCGGCGGCGAGGCCGCCGCACCCTCGCGGCTGTCGCAGGTCGTCATCCAGGCCGGCAGCGACCCGCAGCTGTACCGGACCAGGGCGCGTTACGAGCTGACCATGCAGGCCACCCGCGACCCCGCGCTCGCCGCGATCCTGCAGCAGGCCACCGACGAGTTCACCAAGCTGCACCGGGAGATCCTCGTGCAGCTCATGCCACACGGCGCGGACCTGGACCCGGCCGTCGTCGAGGATCTGAGCAACGTCACGCTCACGTTCATCAACGGCCTGCTGCAGCGGTTCGCCCATGGCGACCGGATCGTCGACAGCGCCGAACAGCTCGACGGCGTCCTGTCGGCGATCGCGGCCGGGATCCTGAGGAGTTCGGACAAGGGCCGGCTCACCCAGGCGGGCGGCCTGCGGGTGCTGCGCGGCGGGGCGGCCGGATCCCGATGAACGCCCCGACCGGATGCGGCGCGCGGTGCTCTGCCCCTTGCCAGAGCACCCGCAGTATGGTTCTCTACGAGAATAGAGTGAGCCCACGTTCATGCGCCGTTTTCAGCCGAAATTGTGCACATGCCAGAGCGACGCAATTAAGCGGAGTGTGTAAATTGCCCCGGACCGAATCCAGCGCTGCGACGCTGGCAGCGCCGGCCCCGGTGCACGTCATGCGGGCGTCCAAAACTGCAGCGGTAGGAGGGGTTTCGTGACGGCGAGCACCGACAGCCATGTTCGTTTCGATCCATACGACGTCGGGCTGATCGCCGACCCGTATCCGATGTTCGCCCGCCTGCGCGCGGAGGCGCCGCTGTACTACAACGCCGAATTCGACTTCTACGCGGTGAGCCGCTACGCCGACGTCAGCAAGGCGCTCGTCGATCACGAGACCTACAGCTCCGCGCGCGGCGCGATCCTGGAACTGATCAAGGCGAATCTCGAAATCCCGTCGGGCATGTTGATCTTCGAAGACCCGCCGATCCACGACGTGCACCGCAAACTGTTGTCGCGGATGTTCACCCCGCGCCGGATCGCCGCGCTCGAGCCGATGATCCGCGATTTCTGCGCTGCGCTCCTGGATCCGCTGGTGGGCTCGGGACACTTCGATTTCGTCACCGACCTGGGCGCGCAGATGCCGATGAAGGTCATCAGCATGTTGCTCGGCATTCCCGAAGACGACCAGGAGTACATCCGCGACCGCGGCAACGCGCAGTTGCGTACGGAGGCCGGCAAGCCCATGGACGCGGCCCAGCACGGCCTGTCCGTGGGCGAGCAGTTCGAGGCGTACATCGACTGGCGCGCCGAGCATCCGTCCGACGACATCATGACCGAACTCCTCAACGTCGAGTTCGTCGATGAAAAGGGTGTCAACCGGCACCTCAGCCGCGAAGAGATCCTCGTGTACCTCAACGTCGTCGCCGGGGCGGGCAACGAAACGACCACACGGCTGATCGGTTGGTCCGGAAAGGTTCTCGCCGAACACCCCGACCAGCGCCGCGACCTCGTCGAGAACCCCGCGCTCATCCCGCAGGCCATCGAAGAGCTGTTGCGTTACGAGCCGCCGGCCCCGCATGTGTCCCGGTACGTGACCCGCGACGTCACCGTGCACGACCAGACGGTGCCCGAAGGCAGCGTGATGATGATGCTCATCGGATCGGCGTGCCGCGACGAGGCCCAGTTCGGTCCCGACGCAGGCGAATTCAACATTCATCGCACGGTCCGACCGCACCTCACCTTCAGCATGGGCACGCACTTCTGCCTGGGCTCGGCGCTGGCGCGCCTCGAGGGCCGCGTCGCGCTGGAGGAGATTCTCAAGCGCTTCCCCGAGTGGGAGGTCGACCTGAGCAAGGCCACCCTGAGCCCGACCTCCACGGTGCGGGGCTGGGAGTGCATGCCGGCGCTGGTGTCACGATGACAAGTCGGGTGAATGGGCGGGTAGAAGGCAAGGTAGCTTTCATCAGCGGTGCCGCCCGCGGTCAGGGCCGTAGCCATGCCGTGCGCCTGGCGCAGGAGGGCGCCGACATCATCGCGATCGACGTCTGCGGGCCGATCGAGAACCTGGCGTATCCCCACTCGACGCCTGAAGACCTCGCCGAAACCGCCGATCTGGTCAAGGCTCTCGACCGGCGCATCGTGACCGCGCAGGTCGACGTCCGCGACTACGACGCGCTGAAGGCGGCCGTGGACAGCGGGGTGGAACAGCTCGGCCGCCTCGACATCATCGTCGCGAACGCCGGCATCGGCACCTTCGGTAACAAGCTGCACAAGATCCGCGAGAACATCTGGCGGGACATGATCGACGTGAACCTCTCCGGCGTCTGGCACACCGTCAAGGTCGGTGTGCCCCACATCATCTCCGGGGGTCAGGGCGGTTCCATCGTGTTGACCGGTTCCGTCGGATCACACAAGGCCATGGCCCACACCGGCCACTACATTGCCGCAAAGCATGGTGTGCTGGGCCTGATGCGGGCCTTCGCGGTCGAGCTGGGCGAGCACAATATTCGGGTCAACTCGGTGCACCCGAGCCAGGTCAACACCCCGATGACGATCAACGAGGTGACGTTCCGGCTGTTTCGGCCGGACCTGGAAAATCCGGGGCCGGATGATTTCGCGCCGTTCTCCCAAATGATGCACACGTTGCCGGTACCGTGGGTCGAAGCCGTCGATATCAGCAACGCCGTCCTGTTCCTCGCTTCGGACGAATCCCGTTACATCACAGGCGTTTCGCTGCCCGTCGACGCGGGCGCTCTGCTCAAGTAAGCGTTTACACCAATTCAACTAAAGGAAGAAGACTATGCCCGAATTCGACTATGAAGAATTGAAGAAGGAAGCCGAGCAGTACATCAAGTTCGAGAAGGACAAGAAGAACCGGATCGCCTACATCACCTTCGACCGTCCCGACGCGCAGAACGCCACCAGCCTGGGCATGCGGCAGAACTACGCCGACCTGATCCACAAGTGCAACGTGGACGACGACGTCAAGGTCGTCGTAATCCGGGGCGAGGGACAGGATTTCGGTAGCGGCGGCGACCTGCCCGAGCAGCGCCCGATGCTGGAGAACCCCGGCCTCCCGTTGCATCACGAGCTGGCCATCAACGACGACGACGTCAAGTACCCGCCGGGTGGGTCCTACCGCTACCTGTCCACCGTCACCGACTTCTATGCCAAGGCGCGCGCCGGAAACCGTCCGCTGCAAGAACTTCGGAAGGTCAGCATCATCGAGGCCAAGGGCTACTGCTACGGCTGGCACTTCTACCAGGCCGGCGACGCCGACCTGGTGATCTCCTCCGACGACGCCCTGTTCGGGCACCCGGCGTTCCGGTACGTCGGCTGGGGGCCGCGTCTGTGGTGGTGGGCCGAGACGATGGGCCTGCGGAAGTTCTCCGAAATGCTGTTCACCGGGCGGCCTTTCAGCGCCAAGGAGATGTACGACTGCGGGTTCGTCAACAGCGTGGTGCCCCGCGACCAGCTGGAGAAGGAAACCGAGAAGTACGCGCTGGCGTGCTCCAAGGCGCGCCCGACCGACACCGTCGCCGTCCAGAAGACGTTCCTGGAGCTCTACAAGCAGCACAAGGGCGAGTACTTCGGCAGCCTGCTGACCGGCATGGTCGAGGGCATGCTGCCGATGATCCAGAACGATGTGGACAACACCGTCGACCTGACGGGCGGCACGTTCGAAAAGGGCCTCAACAACGTAGTGAAGGACAACGACCTCAACTTCCCGCCGGAGTGGCGACTGAGCCGCTCGGGGCGCGCGAAGCCCTGACGGCCTTGCGAGGGCGCGCATGTCGGCGCTGACGGCCTTCAGGGTCATCGAGCTGGCGGGGTCGGTCGCGGGGGAGTACTGCGGAAAGCTCCTGGCCGACTTCGGCGCCGAGGTGATCAAGGTCGAGGCGCCAGGACACGGCAGCCCGACCAGGGCCATGGCTCCCCGCCTCGCCGACGGCGTCGAGGGCAGCGCGTTGTTCGCCTACCTGAACACGAACAAGCGGTCGGTCGTTCTCGACGCCACCTCGCGCGCCGACGCGGAGCGTCTGGAACGCCTCATCGGCGGTGCCGACGCGGTCATCGGTGACGGCGACACCGATTGGCCGCGGCGGCACCGGGGCGTGGTGTTCTGCTCGATCACGCCGTTCGGCGGGAGCGCCCCGGCCGAGTACGCGAACGCCAAGAGCATCAACGTGTTCCACGCCAGCGGCTGGGGATATCACACCCCCAGCCATCCGGACCCGACCAGGCCGCCGCTGCGGGGGCCCGGCCGGTTCCTGGCGGACTACGAGGCCGGGCTGGAGGCGGCGCTGTGCGTCGCGGCGGCGTTGTTCGGGCGCCTGCACTCCGGCCGGGGCGAGGCCATCGACGTCTCGCAGCAGGCCGTGCTGGTCTCGCGCGCCGACTGCATCCTGGGGCGCCTGGTCACCGGCGAAGTCCCCGCCGTCGGCACCCGCGACGACTACGACCAGCAGGGCCCGGCGTCATTCTTCGCCTGCGCCGACGGCTTCGTCTATCTGTACATGACCAGCCGCGCCCACTGGGTCGGCGTCAAAGAGCTGATGGGACGCCCGGATTGGCTCGACGACTTCGACGACGACTGGCTGGAGTTCGCCGTGACGCCGGACAAGGTGGCGGCGTTCCAGCGAGGATTCGCGGCGTGGGTCGGCGACCTGTCCAAGGAGACGGCGGCCGACGAGGCTCAGCGCCTGGGCGTGCCGCTGGTGCCCGTGAACGAGGCCGCCGATCTGCACCGCTCGCCCCAGTACGTCCATCGTGGTTTCTTTTCCGACATCAGCCACCCGGTGCTGGGCGACGCGGCGTACCCCACGGTGCCGTACCTGTTCAGCGCGTCGCCGGCTGAAATCACCTCGGCGGCGCCCGCTCTGGGTGGCGACACCGCGTCGGTCCTCGGCGGACTCGACGCCCTACCCGCTCCACCGCGGGTGCACTCGGCGCAGCTGAAGCCGCCGCAGAACCCACGCGGCGGCCCCCTGGAGGGGGTGCGTGTCGTCGAGCTCACCAAGGTCTGGGCCGGTCCCTATGCCGGCAAGCTGCTGGCGCTGCTGGGCGCCGAGGTGATCAAGGTCGAAACCGCGGCGCTGCCCGAGGAGATGCGCGCCTACGGCGGCACCGACATCAACCACGCGCCTTTCTTCCTGAGCATCAACCCCGAGATCCTGAGCGTGGACATCGACATCAAGTCCGCCGAGGGCATGGCGCAACTGCGGGACCTGATCGCCCGCAGCGACATCGTCATCAACAACCTGCGGCCGGGGGCGATGGAACGCCAGGGCCTCGGGTATCAGCAGCTCACCGAGATCAAACCCGACATCATCTCGGTGTCGATCAAAATGTGGGGCAATGACGGACCGCTGGGGCATCAGACGGGGTATGCACCCTGTTTCGCCGCACTTGCCGGGCTCGGACCGCTGGTCGGCTACCCCGGCGGCCCCCCGCTCGGAACCAGCATGCGCTACGGCGATTCCACCGTCGGCGCGGCGGCCGCCTACGCCGCCGTGGTGGCGTTGCTGCATCGCGAGCTCACCGGCGCAGGGCAATTCGTCGACGTGTCGGCCGTCGAAACCCTCTCCTCGATGATCGGGGACTGCCTGCTCGAACACAGCCTGACCGGACGGGACCTGGGGCCCGACGGCAACCAGGATCCCGACATGTGCCCACACGGTTGCTACCCGTGCGCCGATGGGTCTTGGGTCAGCGTGGCCGTCGCCGACGACACCGAATGGCGGCGGTTGTGCGGCGTGCTCGGTGCCGCGTCGCTGGCCGCCGACCCCCGCTACGCCACCTCAGACGACCGGCACCGGCACGCCGAGCCCCTGGACGGCGATCTGGCGGCGCTGACCCGCGATCTCGATGCCGAGGAACTCGCTCGTCAGCTACGTGAAGCGGGAGTGCCGGCAACCAAGAGCGCCACCGCGATGGATGTGATTGCCGACCAACAACTCTGGGACCGCGAGCTGTATCGCTTCGTTTCGGACCACCGCGAAGGCCAGCGACCGGTGCTGGGGCCGTCGTGGCGGATGGCGCGCAACCCCGCGCGGATAGCGCGCGGCGCACCGGACCTGGGTGAGGACACCGACTACGTTCTACACGAGATACTGGGCACGCAACCGACGGGTGGATCATGACGACATTGGCGCACACCGCGGCCCTGGTGACCGGCGCCAGCAGTGGCATCGGAGCGGCGACGGCCAAAGCGCTGGCCGCCGACGGGGCGGCGGTGGCTCTCCTCGCGCGCCGCGCCGATCGGCTGGCGGAGCTGAGGAGCGAGATCGAATCCGCCGGCGGCACAGCGCTCGTCGTCACCGCCGACGTCACCGACGCCGAGCAGGTCGCAGCCGCCGTGCAGCGCACCGTCGCCGAGTTCGGGCGCCTCGACACCCTGGTGAACAACGCCGGTCTGATGCAGTCGGCGCCCGCGACCGAAGCGCCGCTGCAGGACTGGGACAACATGGTGGCCGTCAACGTGCAGGGCGTCCTCTACGCGACCCGCGCGGCGCTGCAGCACCTGATCGACGCCGCCGCCGACTCGCCACGCGGCGTGGCGGACCTGGTCACCATCAGTTCCACCGCCGGCTGGGTGGCCCGGCCGAACACCGCCGTGTACTCGCTCACCAAGTTCGGGATCAACGCCTTCAGCGAGGGCATCCGCCAAGAGGTGCTCGGCAAGCGGGTGCGCGTCGGCGTGGTGGGGCCGGGGACGGTCGATACCGAGATCTTCAGCCATCTGGCCGAATCCTCGCGGGAGGCCTTCGAAAAGCAGACGTCCGGCATGGTGATGCTGCGGCCCGAGGACATCGCCGACGCGGTCCTGTTCATGGTCACCCGCGATCGCCGGGTGGCGGTCAACCACATGCTGGTGCGCGCCGCCGAGCAGACCTGGTAGCGGTGTGAGTTCGCACTGGGTGGTCGGCGATCAGCACGGCTTGCCGATCCCGGCCGATCCCGCGACCCTGCTTAGCGGTGGGGCTTCGTTCCTCACCAAGGCCTTTCGGGCCTCGGGCGTCCTTGGCGACAACAGCGTCGCTCGCATCAGTGATTACCGCGAGATCAGCGG
The DNA here is from genome assembly GCF_010731675.1 of Mycobacterium marseillense. NCBI lineage: Bacteria > Bacillati > Actinomycetota > Actinomycetes > Mycobacteriales > Mycobacteriaceae > Mycobacterium > Mycobacterium marseillense. The sequence continues at coordinate 1,109,938 of NZ_AP022584.1, read as the reverse complement.
CGGCAGCACCGGACGCAAGGTGGTGCTGTCGGTCGAATACGACCGTCCCGCGCCCGATCTGCACACCGACCTGTTCGTGAAGTTCTCCCGAGATCTCGATAATCCGGTGCGCGACCGCGGAAAGACGCAGATGGAACCCGAGGTCCGCTTCGCCTCGCTGTCGCGCGCCCCGGAATTTCCCATCGCCGTACCCTGCCCGCAGTTCGCCGACTATCACCGCCCCACCGGCACGGGTCTGCTGATCACCGAGCGAATCAGCTTTGGCAACAACGGGTTCGAGCGCCAATACCACAAGTGTCTCGATTACGAGATGCCCGAACCCGTCCAGCACTACCGCGCGTTGCTGACCGCGCTGGCGCGGCTTGCCGGCACGCATCGCTCCGGCCGGCTGCCCGCGGAACTGACCGCTCACTTTCCGTTGGACGTGCAGGCGGCGACGGTCGGGGAGCGGGCACCGTTGTCACCGGAGAGGCTGGACCGGCGGGTAAGCCAACTCGCCGAATTCGCGCGCACCCATCCGGGATTGCTCCCGGCGAACGTCGGCTCACCGGAATTCCTGGACCGCCTGCGCCGCGACGTGCCCCGCGTGGCACGCCACGAGCAGGCGATCGCACACCAATTGGCCGACGACTCCGACTATGTCGCGCTGTGCCACTGGAACGCCAACATCGACAATGCGTGGTTCTGGCGCGACGCCGGCGACACGTTGCACTGCGGCCTGCTGGATTGGGGATGCGTCGGCCAGATGAACCTGGGCATGGCCCTGTGGGGAGCGATGTCCGGCTCCGAGACCGAGATGTGGGACGCCCATCTCGACGAGCTGCTGCACCTGTTCGTCGCGGAATACGAGCGCTGCGGCGGACCGGGTCTCGACCCGGCACGCTTGCGTCGGCACATGCTGCTCTATGCGGCGGCCATGGGCATCGTATGGCTGCTGGACGTGCCGGCCTTGATCCGCAAGCGATTCGACAGCGTTCCGCGCACCCGCAAGGATCCGCGCATCAGGGACGACGAAGGCGTGCGCGCGCCGCTGCAAATGCTGTCGAACCTGCTGAGTGCGTGGGAACGGCACCGCGTGGGGGAGCTACTGGAAGAAGTGCTGCCGTAGCGTCAAACGGGGTCGTCGTCTTGGTCGTAGTTCAGGTTTCGTTCGGGGTGGTGGTAGGTGTTGGTGTGGGGTTGGCCGCGGTCGAATTCTGGTGGGGGTTTCCATTCGGTGTCGCCTTTGGCGTTTTTGCGGGTGCTCCAGCCGCCGGGTTGGAGCATGCGGTGATGGGGTCCGCAGGCGAAGGTGAGGTCGTTGATGTCGGTGGTGTGGCACTTGCTGTAGTCGGTGACGTGGTGGACTTCGCAGTAGTAGCCCTTGGTGCCGCAGCCCGGTGCCGTGCAGCCGCGGGCCATGGCGTACAACACGATTCGTTGCCCGGGTGAGGCCAGGCGTTTGGTGTGATACAGGGCCAGGGCGTTGCCTTTGTCGAAGATGGCCAGGTAGTGGTTGGCGTGGCGGTCCAGGCGGATCACATCACTCATCGGCAAAATCGTGCCCCCACCGGTCAAGCCGCGCCCGGCGGCGGCCTCGAGCTCTTGCAGGGTGGTGGTGACGATGATGGAGGCCGGTAACCCGTTGTGCTGGCCCAGCTTCCCGGAGGCCAACAGCGCGCGCAGCGCGGCCAGCAGGGCGTCGTGGCCGCGTTGGGCGCGCGAGCGGGTGTCGGCGTCGATGGCGGCTTGGCTGGGCGTCCCATCCACACAGGGGGTCTGGTCGCCGGGGTTGCACATGCCCGGGGCACCCAGTTTGGCTTCCACGGCTTCCAGGGTGGCGCGTAGCTCGGGGGTGATCAGGCCCCGCAGCGCCGACATGCCATCGGGTTGTTGGCCACCCAGGATCAGGCCGCGCTGGCGGGCCCGGTCCTCATCGGTGAAGGTGCCATCGGGATTGAGGGCATTGGCCAGTCCGCGGGCCAGCTCTTTGAGGTGTTCGGGGCCGAATTGGGTGCCGAGCTCGGCCAGTTGGGCTTCGGCGACCTCGCGGGCCGCGGCGCTGACCCAGCCGGGTAGGTGGTGGTAGAAGTTGCGGATCACCGCCACCTGGCCAGCACCCAGGGTGCCGGCGCGTTGGGCGGCGGCGGTGGCGGCCAGGGCGGGCGGCATGGGTTCACCGGTTAGGCCATGGCGTTGACCTAGATCGGCGGCTTCTTTGATGCGCCGGGAGGCTTCGTTGCGGCTGATCAGGGTGCGCTCGGTCAACGCGTGGGAGAGCCCGGCGCCCAGTTCTTGGGAGGGGACCTGGCGGGCAAGGGAATTGAGCAGCGGATGCTCGATGACCGGAAGGCGCCGGCGCAGCCGTTCACAGCGCTCCAACACCGCCAGCTGCTGCTGGATGGTCAACGCATCAAGCACCAACGCGCAGGCACGGTCCACCTCGGCATCGAGCGCATCGAACACCGCATCGACCTCAGCCTGACTACTTGAACTCACACCGCCAAACTAACGACACCCACCGACAGAAAACCCCGCATTGTGACCACAGAAACCACAGTCACACAAGGGATTTCGGTATACGCTTCCGATATCCGTAATCGCGCCGGCGCGAGGCGGGGAGCGCCCGCCGCCGTTAGGCTAACCCCAAGCGGGACTGGCGGTCAGCACGTCGGCGCCGTCCTCGGTGACGTGGACGGTGTCCCGGCGGAACACCGCTCCGACACCCTGTTGCCACACGTAGCCGGTGATCGCCAAGACCATGCCCGCCTCGAGTTGGTCGTGCTCACCCGCGGCCAGCAGCGCTTCCGACACGACGGGCGGATCGAAACCCAGCCCCAGCCCGTGCGCGATCGGCATCGGCGGTATCGACTCACCGACCGCCTCATAGGCGGCCAGCAGATCGCCGGTGGGCACCCCGGGACGACAGGCGGCAAGCATCTTGTCGTACAACGCGTTCGAGCGCGCGAAGAGCTCACGCGCCTCGCCGCTGACAACATCGCCGGCCGGCCAGGTGCGGCCCACCTCGGCGACGTAGCCGTCCGCGAGCGCGCCGGCGGCCAGCGCGACGAGGTCGCCCGGTCGGATCTCATCTCCGGCAGCGCGACGCCATGGCTGTTCCCGCGACGTCACCCACGCGGCGTCCTGGGTGGCCGGCGTGCTCACCCCGCCGGCGGCCATCGCCTCCATCATCACCCCGGCCAGGGTCCGCTCCGACGCCCCCGGCGCCAATTCGGCCAGGGCAGTGGCGAGCCCGTGTTCGGCGACACGAAGGGCCGCGCCCATCGCGGCGATTTCGCCGGGCGTCTTGATGCGTCGCGCCGCCCGCATCGCAGGCTCGGCGTCGACGAGCTCGGCATTGGGAAACGCCTCGGGCAGCAGCGCCGCGAAAGTCGGTGTGATCGCGTCGGTTCCGACCCGCCGCGCCGCCTCGGCGCCGTCGACCTTCTTCAGAACGTCGATGAGCGTCATCGGGTTCCAGGCCAGCCCGTACAGGTGATCGTGGCCGATCTCCTCCGGAACGCCCTCGTCGTCGGTGCTGTTGAGGTAGATGTCTCCGGTGGCACGCACCAGCACGCACATCGGACCGAACGGTCGCGTGCCCGCTATCCACAGCTGCGGAGCGCCGGTGACGTAACGGATGTTGGCCTGCCGGCCGAGCACCAGGATGTCCAGGCCGTGCTCCTCCATCTGGGCTAGCGCCCGATCCCTGCGGCCCGACCGCAACGCGTGTGCGTCGGGCAGAACTTCAGTCGCCATAGGGGGTGTACGGGTAGTCGGTGATCGGCGCGTAGCCGTCTTCGGTGATCACCACGATCTCCTCACTGCGGTAGCCTCCGGTGCCGTCCTCCCACACCACGGGTTCCAGCACGAGAACCATGCCGGGCGGGAAGACGAAGTTGTCGTCGAACTCCTCGCCGAGATCCGTCCCGATCATCGGCGCCTCGGCGGGATAGGTGCCGATGCCGTGGCCCAGATAGAAATGCGGCAGCCACGGTTTGCGACCGCCGTTTGCCGCTATCGCCGCGCGCGCCAGGTCGCCTGAGGTCACGCCGGCTTTGGTGACCGCGAGTACGGCGTCCAAAATGGTGCGCCACTGCCGGAATTGGTCTTGCTGTCGTGGCGTGGGAGCCTCGCCGACCACCCAGGTGCGGCCGAAGTCGGAGCAGTATCCGTGGTAGGTGATGCTGATGTCGGTCCACAGCACGTCGCCGGCCGCCAGTTCACGATCGGTGGGCAGCAGCGGCAGCGCGAGATCGCCGTGCGTCGTCCACACTCCGGCTTCCCGCGAGCTCGGCATCACCTGCCAGATGGCTTCCAGCATGTTGGTGGTGGCGCCCAGCTCGAACGCGCGACGCACGAACGTGGCCGACAGATCGATCTGACGCACACCGGGTTTCAGCGCCTGCTGCACGTCGACGATCGCCCGTTCGGTGATGCGGGCCGCCCGATGCAGACAAGACAACTCGTCCCGGGTCTTCACCAGTTGCGCGGCGCCCAGCACGATCGCCGCGTCGGTCGGCGCACCCGCGGGAAACAGCTTGGCCGCCGCCCGCCGCATCGCACCGGTGAGTTCGTCGACGGCGACGTTGGCTCCCGGCGGGACGATCCCTGCTAGCTTCCGCGCGAAATCCTCGACGCCATGGTCGAATTCGAGGTAGGCCGGACCGTGCAGATGATCGTCGGGCACGGGATACTCCGCGGACGCCCCGCCGCGGAACGGCATGAACAGGTGCGGATGCACGTCGTCGGCGAGCACGACGGCGACTGGGCGCTCCACGTGTGACAGGCCGGCGTCCAGGAGCGGCCAGCTGGCACCGGTCGCGTAGCCGACATAGCCGTTCATCAGCAGGATCAGGGCGTCGACACCGTGTTCGGCCATGGCGGATCGCAGCCGCGCGCCGATCTCGGTGCGCATGCGCGCCCAGTCCGGCTCATCGGGGATGTCGAGCACGGAGGCGCGGGCAGTAACCGAATTCGTCATGCGGGGATTCCCAGGAAGTTCCTGATGTTGCCGCCGACCACGCGAACGGCATCCTCGGGACCGACCGCGTCGACCACCGCGGCCAGCGACCGCTCCGAGTAGCCGAAAGTGCTTTCGTTGTGCGGGTAATCGGACGACCACATCACCTTGTCGATACCGATCTCGTCGATCTGCCGCAGCCCCAGCGGATCGACCATGAACGAGGCGCACATGTGCGCGTCCCAGTAGTGCCGGACGTCACGTGCCGGCTGGTGGGCCAGCATGTGCCGATAGGAGGCCAGAACGTGCTCGGCGTCCTGCAGGGCCGTCGGCACCCAGGCGATTCCGCCTTCGAACCAGCCGATCCGCAGTCGGGGATGCTGGTCCAGGATGCCGCCGAAGATGTACTTGGAGAACATCTCCCGGAAAGAGTCGATGTTGACCATCATGGCCACCGCGACGCTGTTGACCTCGCTGGGGAACTTGGGCTGGCTCTCGCCGATGTGGTGGGTGACGGGCAGCCCGGCGTCCTCGATCTCGTCCCAGACCGCGCTCATCGCCGTGCTCGAATAGTCGATGGGCTGCCCGTCGCGATCGTTGCCGGGGCTGATCGGCATCAGAAACGTCGTGAGCCCCAATGCCTTTAGCTCGGCGAGCGTGCGCCGCGCCCCGGCCGGATCCCACCAGTTGATCAGCCCGACCCCGTAGCAATGGCCGTCGGAGCGCTCCTGAACGCCGGCGATGTGCTCGTTGTAGACACGAAAGATCCGCTCGCGAACCTCGTGGTCGGGGTGGTGGAACAGCGCGAGCACCGCGTTGGGGAAGGCAAGTTCCTTGTCGACGCCGTCCTCGGCGAGCTCGCGAACCCGGGCGTCGACGTTGTTGGTGGCCGCCCCGGCCAGGTCGTCGTATTGCATGAGCACCGCGCTGAAATCGCCCACCACCATCGATTGCCCGGGCGGGCCGAGCAGATACGCACCGTCCTCATACCAGATCCGGGGCGCCTGATCCTTCAGCTCGGCGGGAAAGCCTTCGTAGAAGATGTCGTCGGCCACCGAGATGTGGTTGTCGGCGGAGAACACCTCGGTACCCGGCGGCAGGCCGGTGCTGAACTCCGCCGCGTGACCGCGCCGGTCCTTGGGCGCACCGATCACGCCTTCGGGGTAAAGGGTTTGGGCTGGGCTGGACATCATCGTCCCTTCGTTTTCCAGATCAGTTCGCGTTCAGCGGGTCAGCACACCGATCCGCTGGAGATCGGCCAGGTATTTGTCGATCAGCTCCCTCGACACGTGGGGGATCGCGCGCCCGGCGGCATGGACGGCCGCCCGGAACCGCTCTCCGGGCACCGGCGATCCTGACACCGCGGCCATGGGTTCACGGTAGACGTCGAGCACCGCCAGCACCGACTGTCCACGCTGATTCTCCGGGAGTGCGCGCATCGCCGTCTCGAACCGAGCGAGCCAGGCCGAGTAATCGTCGATCTTTTCGACCGGATATCCCGCCGCGATGATCCAGTCGACGAACGTGTCCAGCGAGATTGCGTCGTCGTGCGGATTGGTCGTGTTGTAGGTGTCGAAGCTGCTGCCGTGCTGCGGCCCGATCGCGGCGATCGCATCGGCCAGGAAGTCGACCGGCAGACCCTCGTAATGCGGGTGCCCGCCGCCACCCCGGTAGAACGAGCGTGGCGCGACTCCGGTGGTGACCAGGCTGAACAGCAACCGGGTGAAGATATCCGGCACGTTGAGCTGACCCGCGTAGCGGCTGTCGGCGAGGATCATGCCGGGCCGGAACACCGCAATGGGCAACCCGCACAGGTCGTGTGCCTCGCGCATCAGGATCTCGCCCGCCCACTTGCTGATCCCGTAGCCGTTGGCGTAACCGTCGTCGACCGTGCAGCTGGGCACCGAGCGGCGGATGTCGGTGTCCTCGTCCACGAGCTGATGCGCGACGGCGCTGACGCCCATGGTGGAGACGTAGTGAATCGGCTTGAGCCGGCGCGTGATTGCCAGCCGGATGATTTCGGCGGTACCCACCACGTTGGGCGCGAACAACTGGCGGTAGGGCAGCACGTGGTTCACGTGCGCCGCCGGGTGCACGACGAGATCGACCGTATCGACCAGGCGCCGCCATGTCGCCTCGTCCAGCCCGAACCTCGGCTCGCCGATGTCGCCCGCGACGACTTCGAGATGATCGGCGGCCAGGGCCCGGAAGCGTTCCAGCAGCGCGGTGTCCGAGCCCAGCACCGCTTCGATCCGCTGACGGGCCTGCGTGGCGTCGGCGCCCCGGGTCAAGCAGATCAGGGTGCCGCCCGATTCGGCGAGGCCCTCGAGCCATTCCATGGCGAGGAACCGCCCCAGGAATCCTGTTGCGCCGGTGAGCAAGACGGTACGAACCTCGGCCGTCGGCTGCGACAACAACATGGCCGATTTCAGGATGTCGTCATCGATGAATTTGTTCAGGGTCAGGTCCTCGGCGTGCACCTCGGTTGCGCCGGCGCCGTGCACGGATGCGTACGTGGGCCGGCCGGTGCCGGGGGCGCGCTGCCGTTCGATGTGGCCGGCGATGGTGAGCAGGTCTCCGGTCGGGTCGATCACCACGCCGACCGGAACCTCGAAGCCATAGATGTCGGCGAGCAGGGTCGAAAAGGTGAGCGCCGAAAGGGAATCGCCGCCCAGGTCGATGAACCTCGCCTCCGGGGACACGTCGGCCGCGGCCACGCCCAGAGTGGCCTGAACGGCTTTGGTGACGGTCGACAGCACCGGCTGATCGGCGCCACCGGTGCGCAGGACGCGAAGCTGCCCGCGTTGATCGTCGGCGATACGCGCATACAGCTCTTCCAGCCGGTCGCCATAGCGCGCTTTGAGCTTGGGCCGCAGGAACTTTCCGACGCCGGACAGCAAGCCGTTGGCCAGGCCGAACGGTTCGGTCTCGATCAGGAAGTCGCGGGGGAGCTCGTAGCCGTTGAGTTGGTTATCGCGGGCGACCTGGCGCAGCGACTGGGCGATCGCGGACGGGTCGGCTCCGCCGTCGGTCGGCACGACCACGGCGAGCAGGAACGAGCGGGCGCTGTTGCCGTAGATGTAGATCTGATGGATCAGGGGGCTGGTCGAATACAGCGCCTCCAGGCGCGAGACCGCGACGAACTCACCCTGGGCGAGCTTGATCACGTTGTTGCGGCGGTCGACGTAGCGCAGCCGGTCCGGGCCGACCTCGGCCATGATGTCGCCGGTCTTGTAGTAGCCGTCCTCGTCGAACATCGTGGCGGTGAGGTCGGGCCGGTTGTAATAGCCGGCCATGAAGCGCGCCGACTTGACCGCCAATTCCCCTCGCGGATAAGGCTTGTCGGTGTTGAAGTAGCCGAGTTCGGGGACGTCGAGAAGCTTGTAGTCGATGACCGGCGGGCGCAGCACATGCTCGTCGGCCACGATCATTCCGCCGGCGATCTCGGTGGACGAATAGCCGATCAGCAGGTGCTGATCGAGCACCTCCTCCATGAACTCCTTGATCTCCGGCGACAACGCGGCCGAGCCGCAGCCCACCGCCAGCACGCGGCCGCCCAGGATCTCCTCGCGGATGGCCGTGATGACCTGTGCACCCACGGCATCGGGGTCGGCGCCGGCCATGGCGTGGCGGTCGAGCTCCCGCTGGAAGTGGTGATAGAACATCTCGCAGACGCGCGGCACCAGGCTCATGGACGTGGGCCGCACTAGTGAGAGGTCCTCGAACAGCGTCGAAAGATCGCTCTTGGCGGCGAAATAACTGGTGCCCCCGTTGGCCAGAGTCAAGATGACGTAGCCGTAGCCGATCAGGTGGCTCATCGGCATGTAGCTCAGCGTGATGACCGGCTGGTCGGACTGCGCGAGCCAGGTGCCGATGCACAGGCTTTCGGTGAACATCGCGCCCTTGGGTGTGCCGGTGCTGCCCGACGTGTAGAACACCCAGGCTAACGGGTCTTCGCCGGCCGCGGCGACGTGCAGGGGCGCGGGCGGCAGGACCGCGCCGTGGGTGGCGACGGCATCGATCGTTTCGAGGGTCAGCGGGCCGGCCGTTTCGGACAGTCGCGCCCGTGCGGCCTCGAAGACGGCGCGCTGGTCGTCGTCGTGGGGTTCGTAGTCGAACACGATCAAGCGCTCCGGCGGAGTGCCCGCCAATGCCGCCTCGACCGCGGTCGCGAGGTTGTCGACGCCCACGGCCAGGATGCGCGGTTGGGTTTCGGCGAGGATCGGGGCGTGCTGGCTCGCCGGCGCGCTGGTCTGCAGCGGCACCACCACGGCGCCGAGATGGATGCACGCGCATTCGATGGCCGTGTAGTCGATGCTGGCGAACCCAAGGACGCACACGAAGTCCCCCGCGCGGACCGGGAACCGTTCGTGGTGATGCCATTCGGCCGCCAGGGCCTGCACCCTGGCCCACAGGTCCGCGTAGGTGACGCTCTCGAACCGCGGCAGGAAGTGCAGCACCGACCGACCGGTTTCGGGATCGGTGATGACTTCGCGGGCGCGCTGCGCGAGTGCCGGCCGCGCGCCGTAGCCCTGCAGGACGGTCGCCATCACCTCGGCGATCCGCAGCCCAGGCGCGCGTGCGGCCGCGGCGATATCGTCGTCGGGCCGGGTGTTCCGGAACTGCTCGTCGTCGGCGTAAAGCCGCTCACGCCGCCGGGCCAGGCGTTCCCATTGGTCCTGCTGTGCACCCGGATCTTTGACGTCACTGCGACCGACGAACGCCATCTCTCACCACTTTCTGATGTCAATCCGGATAGCGGACGCCGGTCAGCTGCTCGGAGAGCTGCCACAGCTGTCGCATGTCGGTCTCGCTGCGCGCCAGGCGGGGGACGCCCGCGAAAGTGACTCCGCCCCTGACGGTTTCGTAGAATCCGCGCGGCCCGTAGTATTTGCCGCCCTGGGCGTCCGGGGACGCCGCGGCATAGAGGGTCGGCTTGATGCCTTCGTCGACGTCGAGCCACATGAACGGCATCACGCGCCAGGTCAGTTGGGTCAACCGGGCCTGCAACGTCGGCTTGGCGCGGCCGTATGAGGCGCCGCTGAGCAGGTTCGTCTTGGTCAGCCCCGGGTGCGCGGCGTTGGACGTCAGCCCCCAGCCGCCGTGGCGGCTGCGCCGGTCCAATTCGAAGGCGAACATCAGTTGCGCCAATTTCGCGATCCCGTACGAATGCATGGGCTTGTAGCCGCGTTGCGCGTTGGCGTCACCGAAGTCGAGTTTGCCCTGGGTCGCCGCGAGGCTGCTGACCGTGACCACCCGCGCGGAGTCCGCCGCCCGCAGCAACGGGAGCAGGTGCCCGGTCAAGGCGAAGTGACCCAAATGGTTTGTCCCGAACTGCAATTCGAAGCCGTCGCGGGTCTCCTGTCGTTGCGGCGGCGTCATGACGCCGGCGTTGTTCAGCAGAATGTCGATCGGGCGTCCCTCGGCGGTGAGCTGTTCGCCCAGCGCCGCGACGCTGTCCAGCGACGACAGGTCGAGTTGCCTGATGGCGAGCTTGGCCTGCTGTACGTCTCGGCGGATGTCGGCGACCGCGCGTTCGCCCTTGGCCCGGTCGCGGATGGCCAGCACCACGTCGGCGCCCGCGGCGGTCAGCCGCTTCGCCAGGCCGAAGCCCAAACCGCTGTTGGCCCCGGTCACGACGGCGAATCTGCCGCGCAGATCGGGAACACTCAGCGCGAGATCGGGCTTCACCATGTCACGGGCAGCTCGTAGAGGCCGTAGGCCAGCGCGTCGTGCTTGAACGGCAGGTCGTCCAGCGGCACGGCAAGCCGCAGCGTGGGGACGCGGCGCAGCAGGGTGGGCAGGACGATCTGCAGTTCCATGCGGGCCAGCTGCTGGCCCACGCACTGGTGGCGACCGTAGCCGAACCCGACATGCGGCCCGTCTTCACGGAGCAGATCGAGCCGGTCCGGGTGGGGGAACTGGCGCTCATCCCAATTCGCGGGGGCGACGTCGAGGATGATGCCGTCGCCGGCGCGAATCGTCTCGCCGCCAATCTCGATGTCCTCGACGGCGATTCGGCGCTGGCCGGTTTGGATGATGCTCAGGTAGCGCATCAGCTCCTCGACCGCGGTCGCGATGACCTTCGGATCGTCGGCGTCGCACAGCAGCGCCCGCTGATCGGGATGTTCGAGCAGCGCCGCGATGCTCAGGCTGATCATGTTCGCGGTGGTCTCGTGGCCCGCGATCAGCACGCCGACGGCCAATTGCGCCGCCTCGCGCACGCTGAGCTCTTCGGCGTTGACCCGCTCGGCGAGGTCGGACACCAAATCCTCTGAAGGGTCCTGCATTTTCGTCCGGAGCAGGTTGGCCAGATACTTGGCCAACGCGGCGGCGCCCTGGGCGGTGTCCTCTTCCGTCGCGTAACGGCTCACGCCGCGCTGGGCGTGTGACTGGAAGAATTCGGCATCCTCGTACGGCACGCCCAGCAGCTCACTGATGACCAGGGAGGGGACCGCCAGCGAGAGGGCGCTGACGACGTCGCCCGGCTTCGGGCCGGCGAGCAGGGTATCGATGTGGTCGTCGGTGATCTTCTGCACCGCCGGGCGCAGCGCTTCAACCCGCTTGAACGTGAACGGTTTCGACAGCATCCGGCGAAACCGGGTGTGCTCCTCGGCGTCGGAGGTGAACACGGACCGCGGGCGCTTGTGCACCGTGGCCAGCATGCCCGCGTTCCAGTGCGGATAACCCGGCAGGCGGTCGTCGACACTGGTGCGGGAGTCGGTGAACAGCGCGCGGATCGCGTCGTAGCCGTGGATGAGCCACGGCGTGCTGCCGTCCCAGATCCGCACCCTGCTCAGCTGCTTGTCGGCGTTGAGCTCCAATACCTTCGGAGGCGGGGCGAACGGGCACCCCGGCGCCCGCGTCATCGGAAACTCCGGGATATCGGTGGCGGTGGATCCTTCGGTCATCGTGCTCCTCGGTGGTTGCCTTACGCGGTTGACGGTGAGGGGGGGCTGCCGGCCGCGGACACGTGGACGGGCGCGCGCCACAGACCGACGATCGCGTCGATCAGCCCTTCTCCGGCGACCGGCCAGGCCGAACGGGATCGCGGTCCGTGCTCGGCCAGCGCGCCTTCGTGCTCGGCACAGGTGTGCATGAGCAGGTTGCGCACCATCACCATTCGTTCGGCACGCACCCGCCTGGGCAATTCGGGCAGACAGCGGTCGATGCCCTCGAGTGTCTGCACCAGTAACGGCGAGGCCAGCGCATCCTTGGTGACCACGTGCCGGTACGTGGGATCGGCCATGGCCTGGGCCGCAAACCGCGCATACCAGGTCGGGGTCCCCAGCGCAGACAGATGATCGGTCAGCGGGCGCACCAACGCGCCCACCCAGTCGCGCAGCTCGGCGGAGTCGCCGACCGCGGTCAGCATGTGCGCCCGCAGCTCCTCGATCGGCTCGCGGTGCTTGGCTTCGATCGCGCGCAGCAGGTCGACCCTGGTCCCGAAGTGGTAGCAGGCCGCGGCGTTGTTGCCCTGTCCGGCCGCTTCGCTGATCTGCCGGTTGGACACGGCATACATCCCGCGTTCGGCGAACAACACCTCGGCGGCCGACAAGAGCGCCTCTCGGGTACCCGTCGACCTTTCGGAACGAGCGATCCGCTCGGCGGTCATCGCCTCAGTGAACACCGGCCGCCTTGTTAAATCAAGCAGTTTATTTAGTTGCAGGGTCTGTGGAATCGGATTCATCGGCCGAAACCCCGGGTCGTCAGGGATATTTCACCGACCCGACGCCCTGGCGCTGCCCACCGGGAATACAGTCGCCGCATGAATCCGCTGCGGCGGGCGGCTCGCAACCCGACCGTCTATCGGTTGCTCGTGCGTAGCGGATCGTCGATCGTCGAACGCTTCGAGGCGCTGCTTCGGTTCGCGACGAGCGGACGCCTCGGCGTCCTGGACCTCGTCGGGCTGCCCAACGTGCGCATCACGACCTCGGGCCGCAGGACGGGCCTGGCCCGTAGCGCGACGGTGCAGTACGTGCCCTTTCGCGGCGGGCTGTTGCTGGTCGGATCGAACTGGGGGCGAGAACGCCACCCGTCGTGGTCGGCGAATCTGGAAGCGGCACAACGCGTCACCGTGCGCAGGCGTGGCCAACGGTTCGTGGCAAAGGCGCAGCTGCTCACCGGCGCGGACCGCGACGAAGCCTGGGCGGCGGTGCTGGACCATTGGTCCAACTATCGGGTCGCCCAGGATCTCGCCGGGCCGCGCCAATTCCGGCTGTTCCTGCTGACGCCGCTCACCTGATCCTTGTGATCGCCGCATTATGTTTTGGCCGACGTGGGTCCGTCGAATTTGAATTCGGTGTGCTGCTATAGATGAATTTCGCCCGCGCCAAGTCCGTTAGCCGATCGGGAAAGCGCACCTCCGCGCGGGCTCGCCACGTGGCCGCCCCTTGACGAAATTGGCCCTGCGATGTCTAATCCGGACGAGAAATCGGAGGGCTAACCGGTGGTCGTAATCGACACGCGGACCGTGGATCGGACAGGGCTTCACCGCATATGGAAAGCGATTCTTGTCGGCATCGCGGTCATTGTCTTTGCGGCATGCTACGTCCGGCCGGTCCTCCTCGTCGGGGTCGCCGCGATTCTGCTGTCGCTGCTGTGCGCGCGCTGGGTCTATAAGGGTCGGGATCGTTATATTCCCAATTTGTACGCGCGGGACATCGAAGTTTATGACGACGCATATCGCTCGTTTATCGGCCGCACGCTTGCGGACCTGCGTCAATGCAAAATCGGGGGCCACACGCTGCTGTGGGAGGCCTCGCAGCTGGCGCCACCAAACCCCGACAATCCTGACGAATTGCTGCTTGACCTGGGCGTCTGGGCCGGGTGGTCGACGCGGCTGATCTCTGACGCCTGCGGCCGCACGGTGTACGGATTCGATACCTTCTCGGGCCTCGTCGAGGACTGGCCAATCGACGACCACACCGTCATCAAGCGCGGGGCTTTTTCCTTGGCGGACCCGGTGGCCAAACGCTTCCTCCGGGACACCGGCGTCACCCTGCACGACGGCGTGCCCGACGCGCTCGGCCGCAAGGTGGAGTTCATCAGGGGAAGCACCTACGACACGCTGGCCCCGTTCCTGGCCGACCGACCGGGCGCCCCCATCCGGCTTTTCCACATGGATCTGGATACGTACGAGAGTTGCCTGCACGCGCTGGAAACCTGCAAGGACCGGTTCGTCGAGGGATCGATCCTTGTCTTTGACGAATATCTGGTCACCAATGGCGAAATGCTCGCGTTCTACGAGTTCCAGAACAAGTACGAGTTGCAATGGCGCTACCGCGCCTGGGGCCTCGAGGCGTGGGAGATGAACCTCGAGATGGTTACCGCTCGCCCGAAACGGGCTGTCTACTACCTGATCACGATGGCCCTGCATTGGACGATCGGGGGCGGCAGCTACGCCTGGACCATTTTCCGCAAACGGTTTTGGCGGTTTTGGCTGGGCGCACCGGTCGCCGACATGCTTTTCATGCTCGGCGCCGCCGGGCAACGTAAGTCCGTCAGCCTGGAAATCACCGGGCTGGGCAAACTCGACCGACGCCGCCCCGTGGACCACTAGCGGCTGTTCAGCCGCCCCAGACCGCCTGCGCGCCGGCGTCGCCCACGCGGTAGATCTGGAGGGTCGACGCGACCCCGGTCACGAGCACGACGATCGCGACGAGCACGTGGAGTAGCACGCGGCGCCGATCGGATCGGCGTTCGATGACTCGCAGCGCGATGAGCAGGACGGCGACCACCAGCAGCGCGGCCGAGAAGTAGGTCATGAGGCCGCCCCGCGCCGCGTGCTCGCGCAGGATCGGGCTGGGGTTGGCCTGACGGTCGTAGAGCCACGCACCAGCGTCGATGGTGATGGGCGTCAACACCAGCGTGACCACCGCGAGGATCAGCGTGAGCCACATCAGTTGCCCGCGCCGGGCGGCCGGCCACAGCCCGCACACGATCTCCAGCACGGCGGTCAGCGGAACGAGCACCAACACGAAATGCAGCAACAGGGCGTGAGCCGGCATCCCGTTGATGACGTTCATGGCGCGCCTCTGCTGTGCGGTGTGCTGAGGGTCTAGCCGCCGAGGCCCTTCTTGATGGCCGCGTCTTGCTTCTGGCCGACATCGCCGACGAAATCCGGCGGGGCCAGCGTGTCGGTCGGGCCATCGAACTGCAGTGTGGCGAGCGCGCGTCCCTCGGTGAAGAGCAGGATCACCACACCCTTGCTGCGGTCGGGCGCGTTGCCCATCAGCATCGTTCCGCCGCTGCCGACATTCGACGGTTGCGTGGTCGGGTCTTTGACGACACCGCCCTGCTGGCCCTTGGCCGCGTTCAGCGCGTTCGTCGCCGCCTCGGGGTCGTCGTAGACGGCGATGGTGACCGTGATGGCATGGCTGCCGTCGTCGTCCTTGAAGGTCGTCGCCACGCCCGGCTGCCCGTTGGGATTGCTGGTCGGGGGACCGGCGGTAAAGGGAACCGGCGCGTTGATGTCGCTCGCCGGGATGAGCAGCCTGGCGTACTCATTCGGCTGACC
Source organism: Mycobacterium marseillense (assembly GCF_010731675.1). Lineage (NCBI taxonomy): Bacteria > Bacillati > Actinomycetota > Actinomycetes > Mycobacteriales > Mycobacteriaceae > Mycobacterium > Mycobacterium marseillense. The sequence goes on along the minus strand of NZ_AP022584.1, from coordinate 1,094,477 downwards.
CGGCGCCGCCGACGACGAGGGTGGCGCGGCGGCGGGGCTGCTGGTGGCGGAGGTTGCCGAGGTAGCGGATCCGGTCTTCGACGTCGACGGTTGCGACTTGTTGTTGCCGCACCCCGCCACCGACACCGCCAGCGCCGTCGTCGCCGCGACGCCCGCGATCAGCGCTCGTGAAGTCCTCATCGCATCCAGCTCCCTTCCAGGTCTTCTCGGCGACGACGTCGGGGCCCGCCCTTCGAATCGCACAGTACATTGCCCCGCGGCGGGGGACGCCGCGGAGCGTACTGGTGCCGGGGGCTACTCGAGTTGGTCGCGCAAGGAGCGCAGCGTGTTTGCCAGGATGCGTGAGACCTGCATCTGCGATACGCCGATCCGCTCCGCGATCTGGCTCTGCGTCATCGATTCGAAGAACCGCATGCGCAACACCTCGCGTTCGCGCGGCGGCAGGGTGGCAACGAGGACGCGCAGCGCTTCCCGGTTGGTGATGTGCTCGATCTGCGGGTCGATGTCGCCCACCGAATCGGCCACCGAACGCGGCGTGCCGGAACTGTCGGCGCCCAGCGGCGCGTCCAGGGAATCGAGCCGGTAGGCGTCGCCCGCAACGAGGCATTCGACGATCTCCTCGCGCGGCACCTCGAGCATCTGCGATAGTTCGCCGGCGTTCGGCGCCCGGCCGAGTTGCTGGGCGAGATCGGCTGTGGCCCTGCTGATTTGAACGTGCAATTCACGCAACCGCCGAGGGACGCGCATCCCCCAGCTGTAGTCGCGGAAGTAACGCCGGACCTCGCCCATCATGGTCGGGACGGCGAACCCGATGAAGCTCGGACCCTTCGCGGGGTCGAACCGGTTGACGGCGTTCATCAAGCCCAGGCGCGCGACCTGAATCAAGTCGTCGAGACCTTCGCCCCGGCGGGCGAAGTGGCTGGCCACGTGGTCGGCCAGCGGTAGGCATCGGGCCACGATGCGTTCCCGCTGGTGGGCGTACTCGTGCGATTCGGCCGGCATCTGATGCAGCGCCAAGAACATCTCGACCACATCGTCGTATGAATCGTCGGATTGTCTGGCGGGGGCCGGAGCCGGAGGGGTAGGGGCAATCGTGTGGGTCATCGGCTGGCGCACCTTGTGTTTACTCGATAAGTCGTGTAAACACCTGCGCAAGAACGAGTTTGCATTGCTGACTCACTTTCCTGAGTCTATGCAGAAAGAGATCGCGGAATCCCGCACAGTCGCCTCCACTGCATCCTGATCCGCGGGACTTGTCGTTTACCCACCGCACACGCGCTACCGAAGGGGAGATGACTCTCGGGTCTTTGATCGCCGGAGCCAGTACCAAGCTCAGTAGCCGCGGGGCTGACTGGCCGCTTTGAGCTAAACGGCGACACGTCCAAAAGCGGACTTCAGTGGAGACTATACGCCCCCGCGGATCGCGCGGCGACCGGTTCCGCGGTGGGTGTGAATCACTACTTAACTATTTCCATCGGGCATTCATGCTATGCCAGCAAGCCGCCGGTGTCCGAGGCGCCGCCTCGTCCGCCGTGCCTTGAGCTGGGGTTGTGTGGACATCCCGAGCCTCAAGGATCCGCGATGCGGCACCATCGGCAAACACAACCGTGGCCGCTGCCATGCTCGTCGGTGCCATTCTCGGCGGCGCGGCGGTGAGCGCCTGGCGGGGCGCCCCCCTAACGGGGCGGCGGCCCGGCAACCGGGGCAAACGACCGGTCGGGGAAGGGTGCTGGACCCGGGTGGCCGCAACGTTCGGGCGTCGATTCTCGGTTTCGGTATCGTTCGCCTAATGTTCATGATGCAATCGAGCGGCATGTCTCGCGCCGATGACGAGAGCAATTCGCGCGCAATGCTTTACGCGGCCCGCGGGATGGGCGCACGGTGAGCGGATCTGGCGCGCAAGCCCTCCTGCAAGGGCACGGCGTGGCGATATCCGGCGGCAGCCGCGGCATCGGACGTGCGGTCGCCGAACTGCTGGGCGCTCTGGGCGCCGGTGTGGTCGTCAACGGGCGTGACGGGCACGCGGTCGAGGAGACGGTCGCCGCGATCGGAGCGGCGGGTGGGCGGGCCACCGCGGTGGTGGGGGCCGCGGATGACGAGCGGGTCGCCCAGACGCTCATCGACGTGTGTGTCAGCACGTTCGGGCGGCTGGACACGCTGATCAATTGCGCCGGGACCGCCGAGCCGCCGGGCTCCTCGATTCTGGCGATCTCGGCGGCCGAGTTCGACCAGCTGATTGGCGCCCACCTGGGCACGGCGTTTCACACGTGCCGGGCGGCCGCGCCGGTGATGGCCTGCCAGGGGCACGGAGCCATCATCAACACCAGTTCGGTGGCCTTTCTGGGCGACTACGGCGGGACCGGCTATCCCGCGGGCAAAGGCGCAGTCAACGGCCTGACGATGGCCATCGCCGCCGAACTGAAGCCCCACGGCGTTCGGGCCAACGTGGTGTGTCCCGGCGCCAGGACGCGGCTTTCTACGGGGCCCGAGTACGAAAGACATATCGAAGATCTGCACCGCCGCGGCCTGCTCGACGAGATGACCATGCGGGCCTCGCTCGACAGCGCCCCACCCGCATTCGTGGCACCGGTCTATGCCTATCTCGCGAGCGACTTGGCCCGCGACGTGACGGGCCAGATCCTCGTCGCCGCAGGCGGTTTCGTCGGGAGTTTCGACCGCCAGACGCCGCGGCTGCTCGGTTACCGCGATCACCATGAGGCCGGACCGTGGTCGATCGAAGAGGTGCACACGATGATCGGCACCGCGACGCAGGCGCGCTGAATTCGTCGAGGGCCGTCGCCGACCGGGCGGACATATCAACGAAAATGTATGGTCGTCCGCCGGTCGCGGTCGGCCCCGGTCAGGACGCCTTTGACGAGCGCCGGCGCGTTCGCGGCGGCTCGGCGGTGCCCAGCGCATCCATTGCGCGGACGAGTTGCGGGTAGGCGATCGCCGGCCCGATCCAGCGGGTCAGATAGCGCCGCAGATCGGCGCCGCTACGGGGCGGCCGTCCCGGGTCGGCGAGAAACGAATGCAGGACCCGCAACGAGAATTCGTTCAGCTCGTCCAGGCCCGCCTCGTCGAAACCGTAATGCTCCCAATCGATGTCGTAGCGATGCAGCATCGACCGGCCGAACGCCAACGCGGTATCGGAGATGATCGACACCTTCTGGCCGCCGTGGTGGCGCTGGTTGAGGACGAACTCGACCTGATTGTCCGAGGCCAACTCCTCGACGGCGAAAGCCATTCCCTCCGTGATGGCCACGACCGGGTCGGTGACGCCGTCGAGATGAGCCGCCATGCGATCGAGGAAGCCGTCGGCCGAACGCATCGCGGACGCCACCAACAACGCCTGGGTTCCGGGGAAGTACCGATACACGGTCTGGCGGGTGACGCCCAGCGCCCGTGCCACGTCGGCGATCCGCAGCGCTGAACCGCGTTCGTCGACGATCTTGTCGGCGGCGTCGAGGATGCGCTCGATCGCCTCCGCGTCGGAAGCCGGCGTGTTTCCTGCCCAACCGTGACTGCGCATGGTTATCGAACGGCAAACCGGTAGGCGGTGGTCCCCACAGCTGGATCATAGCGTCCGCAGCGGCGCCGTCGTTGCTGGCTAACCACCGCGTCGCGGGCCGATAACGCGGCCAGACACTATCCCCAGTATGTATGATCACTGCGGATCCAGCGGGCAGGACGCCTGACAGAGGAAGGCCGACCGATGCAGTACGACACCGTGATCACGAACGGGCGCTGGTTCGACGGGACGGGAGGGCCCTCGGCGTTGCGGGACATCGGCGTGCGTGACGGCCGCGTCGTCGCCATCGCCCAGGGGCTCGACACGACCGGCGCCGACGTCATCGACGCGACGGGCCAGTGGGTGATCCCGGGCATCATCGACATCCACACCCACTACGACGTCGAAATCCTCTGCGCACCTGAGCTTTCCGAATCGTTGCGGCACGGTGTGACGACGGTGATGCTGGGATCGTGTTCGCTGTCCACCGTCTACCTGGACAGCGTCGATGCCGGTGACATCTTCGGCCGGGTCGAAGCGATTCCCCGCCGCTACGTCATCGAGCACCTCGACGCGGCGCGCTCCTGGACCAATCCCCGGGAGTACGTGGCCGAACTCGAACGCCTCAACCTGGGTCCGAACCTGGCGGCCTTCATCGGGCACTCCGATCTGCGCGCGGCGACGATGGGGCTGGACCGGGCCACGCGCAAGGGCGTCCGGCCGTCCGCGGCCGAACAAGCCCGCATGGAATCGATGCTCAACGACGCGCTCGACGAGGGCTTCGTCGGGATGTCGTCGCAGCAACTGCTGTTCGACAAGCTCGACGGCGAGGTCTGCAGATCGCGCACCCTGCCGTCGACGTACGCGTCATCGCGTGAGCTGCGCCGCCTGAACGCGATCCTGCGGCGCCGCGACAAGATCCTGCAGTCCGGCCCCGACATCAAGAACCCGCTGTCGGTGGTCTCGCAGCTGCTGACGTCGCTCGGGTACCGCCGGCCCCGGCTGAAGACCAGCCTCCTGTCGGCGGCCGACATCAAAGCCATCCCGTTCGTCATCCACGTCATGGACCGCCTCGCCCGCGTCGTCAACGCCCTCGGCGGCAACTTCCGCTGGCAGCATCTGCCGGTGCCGTTCGAGGTCTACGCCGACGGGATCTCGCTGGTGGTGTTCGAAGAGTTCGGCTCGGGTGCTGCGGCCCTGCACCTGCAGACCGAGGTCGAGCGCAACCAGCTCATGCGCGACGAGGAGTACCGGCGCACGTTCCGCAAGGACTACGACAGCAAATACGGGCCGCGGGTCTGGCACCGCGACTTCTTCGACGCCGAGATCGTGGGCTGCCCCGATGAGTCCGTCGTCGGCAAATCGTTCGGGCAGGTCGGCGTGGAGCGGGGCGGGGTGCACCCGGTGGACGCCTTCCTCGACCTGGTCGTCGAACACGGCGAACAGCTGCGCTGGCGCACCACGATCTCCAACCACCGCCCCGAGGTCCTCAAGAAGTTGGCGCAGAGCCCGACCATCCAGATGGGGTTCTCCGATGCGGGCGCGCATCTGCGCAATATGGCGTTCTACAACTCCGGACTGCGCCTGCTGCGGCACGCGCACGATGCCGAGAAGGCCGGCAAGCCGTTCATTTCGATGGAGCACGCCGTGCACCGGCTGACCGGCGAGCTCGGGGAGTGGTACGGCATCGACGCCGGCACCCTGCGCGAGGGTGACCGCGCCGACATCGTCGTCATCGACCCCGCCAAGCTCGACGAGTCGCTCGACCGCTACGCCGAGCACCCGGTCGAGTCCTACGGCGGGCTGTCGCGGATGGTCAACCGCAACGACGAGACGGTCACGGCCGTGCTGGTATCCGGGAAACTCGCGTTCGGCGCGGGCCAGGCCGCCCCGGCGTTGGGCAAGGAACGATTCGGTCAGTTCCTGCGGGCGGGGCTCCCGTCGCGAAAGCTGGCCGCCACCGGCTAGTCACGCGGCACACCGTGCGGACCAGCTTGGGCCGCATAGGCTTTCACGCCACCGAGGCACCCAGGATGAGGTTGACGGCCTCGTCGAGCTGTCCGGCGATCTCGGCGAAACTGATGAACCGGGCCGTCATCAGCGCACCGGAGAAGGTCATCTGCAGCGTGGCCTTCACCGCCCGCGGCCAACCCGGCCCCAACGCGGCACCGATCCGCCGGGCTACCTCCTCGCCGATCTGTTCCCGAAGCGGCGTGACGGCCGGATCGTCGGCCATCAGGGCCGCGCCGCAGGCGGCGGTCAACTCCGGCTCGTCGGCGACCATCACCGCCATGTCCCGCAGGGTGGCGCTGACCCGGGTCTTGGTCGTCTCGTTGACGTCGGTGTGCAGCGGCAGGTCGCGCAGGAAGCGCAGGTACACCGCCGCGACCAGTGCGCTTTTCGACGGGAAGTAGGTGTAGGCGCTGGCGGGGGACACCCCGGCGCGCGTCGCCACGGCCCGCATCGTCAGGTTCGCGTACGACGATTCCCGCAGCTCCTCCAGCCCGGCGTCGAGGACCTTGCGAATCGTCTGGCCCGGGCGGCGATCCGACCTGCGGGCCGCACCGGCGGCGGTGCTGGCGGCAGTTCTGGCGGCAACGGCCGGGAACGACGCCTCTTTGGACACCCGTCCAGTCTAGGAAGGCGGGCGGCCGCCAACAACCCGCATTCATCGCGTTCGACCGGGCCGGGCGATTGCGATAACGGACAGCTGTCCAGAAGAAGCCGGGCCCTAGAGTGTCGCGTATGGGCGATTCGGACCGGCGTCGTTGGGACGAGCGGTATGCGGCGATGGCGCCGCCGTCGCTGGATTCGGTTGGGCCGCCCGGTGTTTTCGCGCGCTACGCCCAGGAGTTTCCCACCACCGGCACGGCGCTCGACTTGGCCTGCGGGCAGGGCACCGCGTCGGTCTGGTTGGCGTCGCGGGGCCTGCACGTGGTGGGGCTCGACATTTCGCCGGTGGCTGTCGCCCACGCGCGGGAGTTGGCCCGGCGCGCCGGGGTGGCCGACCGCTGCCGCTTCGCCGTCGTCGATTTCGACGACGGCCTGCCGGCGGGCAAGCCGGCCGATGTCATCGCCTGCTGCAAATTCCGGGACCGTCGCCTCGATGGTGCGATCATCGAACGCCTGGCGCCCGGTGGGCTGCTGGCGATCGCCGTGCTCAGCGAGGTGGGGGCGGCCCCGGGGCCTTTCCGCGCGTTACCCGGCGAGCTGACCGCAGCGTTCGCCGAACTGGACGTCGTCGCCGACGGCGAAGCGGAGGGTCAGGCCTGGCTGCTCGCGCGGGGTTGACTCGTTCCAGGCAGCGAACTACCCGGTGCTTCCCTGCGCGCGGCTCGAACGCCGACGATCCAGCCGCCGCGTCGGTGTGGCGCTGCGGTGCGATATCGCCGAATCGGTGGGTGCGTTGGTCTTGGGTGACCGGGTATTGCGGTTATTGCGGCGCCGCTGACCGCCGGTGTTCGGTCGATGCTGCCGCGACGAGCGCGAAAGAACATTGGCGGGCGCGGGCGCCTGGTAGGGCGCGACCTCACCCACGAGCGCCTGCACCGCATCCGACGACGCGGTCACCTGCTGCGGAGCGACCTGGATGCCGGCCTTGCGCAGCAGCGCCTGGGTGTCTCGGCGCTGCTCAGGCAGAACCACGGTGACGACGTCACCGGCGCTTCCGGCCCGCGCGGTGCGCCCGGAGCGATGCAAATAGGACTTGTGCTCGGCCGGCGGGTCGATGTGCACGACAAGCTCGACCTCGTCGACGTGCACGCCCCGCGCGGCGATATCGGTCGCCACCAGCACCCGTGCGCCGCCCGAGGCGAACATCGCCAGGTTGCGCTCGCGGGCGGGCTGAGACAAGTTGCCGTGCAAGTCGACCGACGGAACTCCCGATTCGGTGAGCTGTTTGGCGAGTTTGCGCGCTTGATGCTTGGTGCGCATGAACAGAATTCGACGCCCGGTGCCGGACGCCAGCCGGTGCACGAGCTCCTTCTTGGCGTCCGCATTGGCGACGTGGAATACGTGATGGGTCATTTGAGCCACGGGTGAGTCGGCCCCGTCGACCGAGTGCAGCACCTCGTCGCGGAGAAATCGGTTGACGAGCTTGTCGACGCCGTTGTCCAGGGTCGCCGAAAACATCAGCCGCTGGCCGCCATTCGGAGTGGCCGCCAGGATCCGGGTGACGCCGGGCAGGAAGCCGAGATCCGCCATGTGATCGGCTTCGTCGATCACGGTGATCTCGATCGCCTCGAGACTGATCAAGCGCTGCTTCATCAGGTCCTCGAGCCGACCGGGGCAAGCCACCACAATGTCGACGCCGGATTTGAGTGCGGCCACCTGACGGTGTTGTGAAACGCCGCCGAAGATCGTGGTGACGCGCAGACCGCAGGCGGCTGCCAACGGCTCGAGCGTCGCGGTGATCTGGCTCGCCAACTCACGGGTGGGCGCGAGCACCAAACCCGATGGCCGCGAGCGGCGGCCGCTGCGTTCGGAGAGTCGGCTGACCAGCGGAATCGAAAACGCAAGGGTCTTCCCGCTGCCCGTTTTCCCGCGGCCGAGTACATCGCGGCCGGCCAGCGTATCGGGCAGGGTCGCAACCTGAATGGGGAATGGATCGGTTATGCCGCGCTTCGCGAGCGCATCAACGATTGATCTGCGCACGCCGAGGTCGGCAAAGGTTTTGTCGGTAGTCACTTTTCGGTGCCTTTCAGGCATCGGTCATGCCGGACCGGCAACGTGGTTGTCGCGCACGGTTCTGGGCACAAGTTGGCGAGATTGCCGGAGGGCAAAATCGATCGCCGCGAGACATGCTAGTGCGGGTGCACGGATCATCTGAACGTGGTGGTTGAACCCGAATTTCGGGGCGGCACCAGTGGGATGAAGAAGCGTTCCACGACGTAGTTGACATCAAGGGAGTGAAGCCAACGTTGGTGTCAGCATAGCGCACCCGGTGCACAAGACGAGAAAGCGCCCGGGAACTCCGGTGTGATGTCCGCCGCAGTGCGGCTTGTCAGGATTCCAGCCTGGCCCGCACCGCGGCCAGCTTTTCCTCGAGTTCGGATTCGTCGATGACGCCGCGCGCCACCAGCGAGTGGGCCAACGCGACCAGCCGGTTCTCCGGGTAGGGCAGCCCGGAGTAGACGGTCGCCGATAGCGCGTCCTCGTCGTCACGCCGTTCGGCAAAACCGAGAACCTCGTCGCCACAGGAGCTTTGGTCGATCGCATCACACATGCCGTCGAGACTCGTTTGCCAGGGCGGTACCGGGTTGTCGACCCCGTACCTCGCCGCCATGAGACCCCAGACCTGGTTGCGTTCAACGATTTTCGTCAGCGGCACGACTGTGCAGCCCTCTATCGGGTGTGGGGTGTGCGCGGTGCTCATCGGTGTCTCATTGCTCGACGGGATGGACGGCGGGGCGGGTCTGGGTGACGGCGTTGGTGGTCACACCCGGCTTGGGCAGCGCGACACCGATCAGGCAGTCGCGCGTGACGATTTCGGCGAGTTGATCTTCGGTCCAGCCCTGCGTTGCGTCGGGACGGACCGGCATCACCATGAACCGGTGCTTCTGGTTGGAGTCTTCCACCCGGATCTCGACGTCCTCCGGGAGGATCAGGCCGAACTCCGCGAGCACCTGGCGGGGCCAGCGCACGATGCGGCGGCGATAGTTGGGAGTCCGATACCACTCGGGGGAGTTGCCCAGGATTGGCCGCGGATAGCACGAACACAACGTGCAGACGATCACGTGGTGCAGCGTCGGGGTGTCTTCGAGCACGTGCAGGGCCGTGAAGTCGCTGGGCGTCCCAAAGCCGGTCGGTTCCAGCCAGTCGACGCCCACCTGCTTGCTGGCGGCGAGCGGATCCGAGCGCACCAGCTCCTTATAGCCGGGATCGAGCCAGGACCGCGCCACCAGGTGCGCCGCGGGCGTGGGGCCGATCTGTTCGGCGAACTCGGTGAAGCGACGATGATCCTCCGCGGTGAAAAGTCCCTTCTCGATGCACAATTCGCGCAGCGCGATCTCGAGGACTTCGAAGTCGGTGATTTCATCCACCATCGGCGCAGCGGTGCGCTCGTGGTCATGATCGTGTTCGTCAGCGCTCATGCCGTCGTCCTTTCCGAACTCAGCGCCCGTCGCTAGGCCGATTCGAGCCACCGTTCCGGCAGCTCGGTCTGCACGGTGGTTCCGTAGCGTGCCTCCTGTTCGCCGAACTCGATCGGGGCGTCCGGCTCACCGCCGACGTCGTGCGGGGTCTTGACGTAGGCGGCGAAACGGTCGTGGTCGATGAGATCCGGCGTGGGAGCGTCCGGAAGTTCGGGGTAGGCGGATTTGAGCCGGGCCACCAGGTCCAGCTGCTGCACGCGGTCGAGAGGAGTCGCCATTTCAGCCCTATCCGTCGTCGCTGCGCACCCCCACTACAGCTCACTCCTCGCGTCGCGATCGCGCAACCGTCAAATCGGCGGTGGGCGGGGTGCAAAAGGGTATGGTCCGACCATGGAGCGGCGCGAGCTCGACGCGGTCATCTACGAACGCGAACCGCCGATTGCGCGGATCATCCTGAACCGGGTCGACAGGGCCAACACCAAAGACGCGGTCCTGGTCACCGAGGTCGACGACTGCCTGCACGAGGCCGACCGCGACAAGGACATCAAGGTCGTCATCCTCAAAGCCAACGGCAAGGGATTCTGCGGGGGGCACGTGGCCCGTTGGGGTCCCGACGAAAACCCGTATCCGGATTTCGGGGAGACGTTCGAGGACCTCTACAAGGGGACCGCCGACCTGTTCCTGTGGCCGACGTTGTACCTGTGGGAATTTCCCAAGCCGACCATCTCGCAAATCCACGGCTATTGCATGGGCGGGGGAATCTATCTGGGGTTGCTGACCGACTTCTGCGTCGCCTCCGAGGACGCGTATTTCCAGATGCCCCTTGCCCAAAGCCTCGGCGAGCCCGGCGGGCACACCATGATCGAGCCGTGGCTGCTGATGAACTGGCACCGCACCATGGATTGGCTGTTGCTGGCGCCGACCCTGTCCGCGCAGCAGGCCCTGGACTGGGGGCTGCTCAACCGGGTGGTGCCGCGCGATCAGCTCGAGGACACCGTCGAAGAGATGGCGCGCAAGATCGCCCAAATCCCGTTGACCACACTGATGGCGGTCAAGAACAACGTGAAGCGCGCATGGGAATTGATGGGGATGCGGGTGCACCTGCAGGTCAGTCACATCCTGACGAACATGGTTGGCGCCGCGTCCGACGTGCAGGCGAGGCGGGCGCAGCTCATGGAGTCAGGCCTCAAGCCGCGCGAATTCCTCGACCGCGACGAAAGTTCCTAGCTCGCCGTTATCTGCCGGCGGCGTGGCGCGCGGCGACGTAACCGAACACCATCGAGCTGGCGATGCTCGCCCCGGCGCCCGGATACGTCCGCCCCATCACCGTCGCCGTGGTGTTGCCGGTGGCGTACAAGCCCTCGATCACTTGATCCTGTTGGTCGAGGACCTGCGCGTGCTCGTTGGTAAGCACACCGCCGCACGTCCCGACGTCGGACGGGAGCACCCGGGTCGCGTAGTACGGCGCGGTGTCGAGCGGCCCGATCGCGGCGTTCGGCCGATACCCCGGATCGCCGAGGCAGTCGTTGTAGGCCGATTGGCCGCGACCGAAGTCCGGGTCCAGCCCCTTGGCCGCGTGCCGGTTGAACCGCGCGATGGTGCGGGCCAATTCGTCGGCGGGAAGGCCGATTTCGCCGGCGAGCTCCGCGATGGTCGGGGCTCGCCGGACGGCGCCGGACTCGATCAGCTCGGGCGGCAATGGCTGGTTTCGCTTGAGCGGGTTGGCGCTGGTGACGTATCGACGGACGTATCCCTCGTCGAAGATCATCCAGCAGGGCACGGCCTTGTTGGCGTACATCGCCTTGCCGACCTCGACGTAGGAGTTCGACTCGTTGCAGAACCTCCGGCCGCTCGGGTCGACGTAGATGGCGCCGGGCCGCTGGCGGCCCGACCCGAGCGAGGCGGCGACGGCCCCCCCGTTGGCAATGAAAACCGAAGGCAGCCACCACGCCTCGTCGAGCAGATCGGTCTTGGCGCCCAGGCGCATCGCCGCCTCGAGCGCCTCGCCGGTGTCACCGGCGTTGGCGATCGACCACTGCCCTTCGTTGGGCTGGTCACCGCTGTAGCGGCGGCGCATCTCCTTGTTGTGGCCGAATCCGCCGGCGGCCAGCAGGACTCCTTTGCGCGCCTCGACGTTCAACGGCGTGCCGTCGCGCACGATGCGCGCGCCCACCACGCGGCCGTCCTCAACGACGAGGTCCGCCATCGCGGCGCCGGTCCACAACGGGGGGTGCCCGTCGCTGAGATCCATCAGCGCCTTGAGCATTTGCGCGATCAGCGAGGCGCCGTTGGTAAGGATGTGGCGCCGCATGGCCCGCGCTGCCGCGGTGCGCAGGAACACCCGGGCTGCCACCGCGAACGCCCGCGGTGAGCGGTTGAAATATTGGACCGAACGCAACTCGTTGGTCAGCACCACGTATCCGTAGTTCTTGGCCAGCGGTGGTTGCACCTTGTCGCGCCAATCGCCCAGCCGTGCGGCGTCAAACGGGATGCCCTCGACCGCGCGGCCGGACGCGTTGCCGCCCTTATGGTTCGGGTAGTAGTCGCTCCAGCCTGCACACCGGATCAGGTGCACGCCCTTGCGGGTGAGGAAGTTGATCATCTCGTGGCCCGCCCTGAGGAACGCTTCGCGCCGCTCGGGTGAGGACGGCGCACCGACGTCGCCGACGACGTCGGCCAGGTAGGCCAAACCGTCCTCGTGCGAGTCGGCGATGCCATCGGCCCGCATCAGCGGGTTGTTCGGCAGCCAGACGATGCCACCGGACAGGCCCGTCGAACCGCCGACCAGTGACTGCTTTTCGACGATGAGGGGTTCGAGCCCGCAGTCCAGGGCGGCCAGCCCGGCGACCATGCCGCCGCCACCGCTGCCCGCGATGAGCAGGTCCACGGAGCGGTCCCACTGCGGGCTCACCGCGCCTCCACGGAGTTCGTCGTGAAGCCGAGATCGACGATCGGCACATCGATGGTGGTGTTGGTCTTCTGGATCGCGGGCACCAGCTCGTCGTAGGTCAGGCCGGCCAGGAAGCCGTCGACGAGGCGCTCGAAGTTGGAGATCAATCCCTCGATCTGGTTGGACAGCCGCATGAAGTCAAATCCCTTGGAATGCAGCCCCTTTTGTTGCCGCGGAAGGTTGGAGAAATCCTGGGCGGGAATCGGCGGCCAGCGCGGGTCGTCGGGGGCCATCGGCACGGGTGGCGTCGGTTTGCCGGTCGACGCGTCGTTGGGAAGCCGGGTGAGCGACCAGATCTCGAACAGGGTGTCCTCGGGTCCCAGCGGCCGGATCCGGTACGAGGACGCGCTGCTGTAGGTCGGCAGGATGAAGTAGTGCGGGAAGGCGAACCCGATGGCGTCGGTGATGCCGCGGCGCACCAGCTCGTTGAGGTCGGGCATGCCGCTGCCGCGGGCGCGATGCCAGTCGACGACGGCGTCGTTGAGGGCGCTGCGCCACGCGGCGATGGCCGCGGCCGGGTCGGACGGCAGGTCGATGTTCTGCAGGCCCTCGGCGATGCGGATGTCGTTTTCGTGGGTCATGCCGCCCATGCCCGCACCGAGGGTGCGCATGAAATACAGGCTGCTCGCGACGACGGGGTGGGTCGCCGCGGTGCCTTTCTCGGTCTGCGCGGACGGCAGCAGCTGCGGGTGGGTCTGCGGAACGTGATAGCCCTCCATGAACGCCGCGGCGGCCAGCTTCCAATTCACCGGCAGCCGGCACGATTGCCACCACTCGACGCGCAGCGACTCGACCTGCCAGGCGTCGTACACCGAAGCGAACGGCTCCATCCAGTCACGCAACGCCGGCGCGCCGTCGTCGAGGTTGATCCACGCGCAACCACCCCAGAGTTCGCAACGCACCGCCACGAGTCGAAGGTCGTCGGCGGCCAGGTTTTCGTCGGCGAACGCTTCGGGCCGCAGCACGAACGTGTTGTGGCCGTCGAGGCCCCAGCACCAGCCGTGGAAGGGGCACACGAAGGTGCGCCGATTTCCGTTGCCCTCCACCAGCTTCACGCCGCGATGCCGGCAGGCGTTGTGATACGCGCGCACCGTCTGGCCGTCCACCCGTACCACGATGACGGACTGGTCGAGGATTTCGTACTCGACGAAGTCGCCGGGCTTGGGGATCTCCTCGAGCCGGCAGGCCATCTGCCACATCCGGGGCCACAACATCTCGGCTTCCAGCGCGTAGAACTCCGGGTCGTAGTAGCGCTGTTTGGGGATCCGGTCGGCGGTGCGAACCGCCCACGGCACGTTCCTAGCGTTCATAGCCATCCTCGTTCACACAATTCGCGATACCCGCCCCTGCCAGTACCGTTCGCGGATGCGCCTCTTGTACAGCTTGCCGTTCGGGTCCCGCGGCAGCTCCGCGTCGAAATCCACGCTGCGCGGGCACTTGTAGCCGGCCAGGTGGGCGCGGCAGTAGTCGATGAGTTCGGCCTCGAGGTCCGGCCCGGGCGCGACGCCGCGCGCCGGCTGCACGACAGCCTTGACCTCTTCGCCGAATTCCTCGTTGGGGACCCCGAATACGGCCGCGTCGACCAGCTTCGGATGCATGACGAGCAGGTTCTCCGCCTCTTGCGGGTAGATGTTGACGCCGCCGGAGACGATCATGAACGTCGACCGGTCGGTGAGGTACAGGTAGCCGTCTGCGTCGACGTAGCCCATGTCGCCGAGCGAGCGCCAGCCGCGATCGTTGTACACCGACGCGGTCTTGGCGGGGTCCTTGAAGTACTCGAACTCGGGTCCACCCTCGAAATAAAGCTCGCCCGATTCGCCGACCGGGAGTTCCAGCCCGTCCTCGCCGAGCACGTGCACCGGGGCCGTCGGGATGCCCACCGAGCCGGGATGGGCAAGCCATTCCTGGGGCCCGATCGTGGTTCCCGCGAATCCTTCGGTGCCTCCGTAGTATTCGTGGATGATCGGCCCGAACCAGTCCATCATTTGGTGTTTGACATCGACGGGGCAGGGCGCGGCGGCGTGGATGACGCATCGCAGGCTCGAAACGTCATAGCGCTCCCGGACTTTCGCGGGCAGCTTGAGCATGCGCACGAACATCGTCGGCACGAACTGGGCGTGGGTCACCCGGTGGGTCTCGATCAGCCGCAGCGTGGTCTCGGCGTCGAACCTCTTCATGAGGATCGAGGCGGCACCAACGCGGTTGGCCGCCATGGTGTAGTTCACCCCGGCGGCGTGATACAGCGGCGCGGGGGACAGGTACACACTCGATGGGGTCATCCCGTATTTGTGGCTCAGCGCCAGCTCGAGCACCGCCTGCGCCCAGGACCCGTTGCCGTCCGCGGGCAGCGGCCGCCGCACTGCCTTGGGCCGTCCCGTGGTGCCCGAGGAATACAGCATCTCCGATCCGTCCGACACCGGTGGCGCTTCGCCCGCCGCGGCCATGGCGTCGTCATAGGAGCGCCAGCCGGCGAGCGAGCCGCCGACGGCGAGGTAGGCGACCACCGCGGCGCCGGCGGAACGGAGGTGCGCGGCGAGTTCGGGCATCGTGGCGTCGACGAAGACCGCCCTTGCGTCGCAGTCGTCGATGACGTAGGCGACCTCGTCGGGGGTGAAGTGGGTGTTGACGGTGGTGTAGTAGAGGCCGGAAAGCTGAGCGCCCCAGGTGATTTCGAAGAACTCCGGTCGGTTCGACAGGACCAGCGCCACGCCGTCGCCGCGCCGCAGCCCGGCGTCGTGTAGCAGCGCGGCGACCCGCCGGCTGCGGGCATGCAGCTGGGAGTACGAGATCACCGCACCGTCAGCGACGATGAGTGCCGGCGACTGCGCGGCACTGCGGGCGTGGTCGGCGATGTTCACCGGCGGGGCTTAAGTGGCTGCGGCGCCGTCGGTCTGGGCGGCCGCGGCGGCCTGGCGGCGGGCGTGCTCGGAGGGCAACACCTTGTCCTTGAAGACGGTCTGGATCAGCTGTTGCACGTCCTTGCTGATCGAGGCGAGTGCGACGAGGTCGTTGGAGCTCTGCCAGTGCACCCGCATGCCCATCAGCTCCCAGGCGCGCTTGAGGTTGGCCTTGGTGAGCATCAGCGTCGTCAGCGGCGCCTGGGCGATGTGGCGGGCGATCGCGTCCACCCGATCGTCGAGGTCCTCACGTCTGACCACCTCGTTGACGAGGCCGACTTCCAGCGCCCTCTTGGCGTCGATCACCTCGGCGGTGAACAGGTAGTAGGCGGCGCGCCGCCAGTTCATGAACACCCAAGGCTCGATGGAACATTCGCCCGAGGGCATGCCGAACCCCTGCAGGGGTGGGTAGGAGAAGTAGGCGTCCTCGGAGGCGATGACGATGTCGGTGGTCAGGCCCATGTGCGTGCCGCCGCCCACGCAGTAGCCGTGCACCTGGGCGATGGTGGGTTTGGAGAATTCCCACAGGTTCAGCGTCGGCTTGACGAACAGGTCGCTCTGGGCTTTCCACGGGTGGCCGGTGACCATGGCGTTCTCGACGAACGACGGGTAGTCGACGGCGTTGTTGCCGATGGCGTGGCCCGAGCAGAAGCCCTTGCCGTTGGCCTTGAGGACGAGCACCTTGATGTCGTAGTCGCGGTCGGCGTCGGCCAGCGCGGCGTCGACTTCCTCGGCCAGTTTCTGGTCCTGGGCGTTGGCCTTCTCCGGCCAGTTCAGGGTGATGCGGGCGATGGGTCCGTCTTTTTGGTAGATGATTCTGTCGCGGGTCTCGTTGAGATCCATAGGGCTTACCTTCCTTCGTTATGACGAGATGACGCCGATTTCGGCGCCGATGTCGTAGGTGGTCCCGACCTGGCCCGTCCACCGGACGGTGCCCGTCGCCCCGGCTTCGATCTCTTGCTCGACTTTCTCGGTCGCGATGACGTAGATCGGCGTGCCCGCCTCGACGTGCTCGCCGGCGCCCACGAGCAGCCCGGTCAGTTCGGCCTCCGCGACCGCCACCGAGACCCGGGGGATGCGAATGATGAAGTCACCCATGTGCCGCCGCCTTCCGGCAGGCGCGCTGGGCTGCGTCGACGATGCGCGCCGGCGACGGATACATCTGGGCCTCGAGCGCCGCCGCGGCCGGGTTGGGGACGAACCGTGCGGCGACCCGTTCGACGGGCGCGGCGAGCTCCCCGAAGAGCTCTGCGTGCAGGATCGCGGCGATCTCCGCTCCGGGGCCGCCGAATTGCACCGCGTCATGGACGACCACGGCCCGCCGGGTTCGGCGCACGGACGCCACGATGGTGTCGACGTCGAGCGGCACCAGGGTGCGCAGGTCGATCACCTCGGCGCTGACGCCCTGTTCGCTGAGCGTCGCCGCGGCACTCAGCGCGTCGTGCACGCAGCGGCCGTAGGCGATCACGCTGACGTCGGTGCCCGGCCGTTTGATGTCGGCCTGGCCGAGCGGGATGGAGAACCCGGGCTCAATGGGGACGGAGCCCTTCTTGCTCTGCAGCCGGATCGTTTCGATGAACAGGCACGGATCGGGGTCGAAGATCGCGGCGGTCAGCAGCCCCTTGCCGTCCCGCGGGGTCGACGGCACGATCACCTTCATCCCGGGGATGTGCATGAACCACGCCTCGAGGCTCTGCGAATGCGTTGCGCCGGTGGCCAATCCGGCGTACACCTGGGTGCGGATGGTGATGGGCGCCGACGTGCGCCCGGCGGTCATGAACCTCAGCTTGGCGGCGTTGTTGATCAGCTGGTCGGCGGCGATCCCGATGAAATCCATGATCATGATCTCGGCCACCGGCAGCAGACCGTCGATCGCCGCGCCGATCGCGGCACCGACGATCGCGGCCTCCGAGATCGGCGTGTCGAGGACGCGGTCGTGGCCGTACTTCGTCGACAGGCCCGCCGTCGGCCCGGAGGCGCCGGGATCGGCGATGTCCTCACCGAGCAGGAACACGCGGTCGTCGGCGGCGAGCGCCTGGTCGAGCGCGAGGTTGAGCGCCTCGCGCATCGTCATCTCGTTGTCGTCCATGCGATTACACCGGGAACGTGATTGCAGTGGCGTACACGTCGCGGTCGAGTTCGTCCAGCGACGGAGGGTCCGCGCCCAGCACCGTGCGCAGGGCCGCCTCCACCGCCGCCGCCGCGTCGCTGTCGATGCGGTCGAGCTCGGCGTGATCGCACACGCGGGTCTCGGCCAAGCGGCTGCGGAACCGGGGCACCGGATCGGCGGCCATCGCCGCCTCGAGTTGTTCGGCGGGGATGTAGGGCGTTCGGTCGCCGAAGTAGTGGCCGCGGAAGCGGAACGTGACGCATTCCAGGAACGTCGGGCCGCCCCCGTCGCGCGCCCGCCGCAGCGCGTCGTCGAGCGCCGCTTTCACGGCCAGCGGGTCGTTGCCGTCCACGCGAACGCCCGGCATGCCATAGCCGGCGGCCCGGTCCGCGACGTGTTCGAGCTTCATGGTGTCGGCGGTCGGTGTCATCTCGGCGTAGAGGTTGTTCTGGCAGACGAAGACGATCGGCAGGTCCCACAGCGCGGCCATGTTGGCCGCCTCGTGAAACGAGCCGGTGTTGGTGGCGCCGTCGCCGAAGCTGACCGCCGTGACGCGGTCGATGCCCTTGCGTTGGGCGGCCATCGCCAGCCCGACGGCCACGGGCGGCCCGGCCCCGACGATGCCGGTCGAAAGCATCACGCCCTTCGCGGGATTGGCGATGTGCATGGTGCCGCCCTTGCCCCGGCCGGCGCCGACCGTGCGGCCCATCATCTCGCCGTAGATCTCCTCGAGCGGGACACCCTTGCCGATCAGGTCATGCAGACCGCGGTAGGTCGTCACCAACTGGTCGTCGGGCCGCAGCGCCAGCCCCATCGCGGCCGCGATCGCCTCCTGGCCCCGCGACGGCCAGTACACGCACATGAACTCGCCGGTGCCGATGCCCTTCGACAGTCGATCGTCGGCCGCCTTCATCAACACCATCAGTTCGTACAGGCGACGCTCAATGTTTTCTGAGCCCGATTGCGGTGCAGCGTGTTCGGTGGTCATCACGCTCCCGACCAGGGTTTGACCTTGAGGAAGCCCCCGGCGTCGACGCGCAACTGCTGTCCGGTGATGTAGCGCGCCGCATCCGAAGCGAGGAACAGCACCGCCTCGCTGATGTCCTCGGGTTCGACGTAGGGGACCGGCATCGCCTGAACAAGCGGGAACACCGGCTCGGCATCCTCGCGGGCCGGTTCTGTCAGATCCGGCCGGAACGCGCGGTACATCGGCGGACTGTGCAGCATGTCGGTGTTGACGTTCGTCGGATGCACCGCATTCATCCGGATGGAGAATCGGGCGAGCGCCAACGCGAAGTCGTTGACGTAGTGTGCGGCAGCCAGTTTCGCGAACGCATACCCGGCCCCGCCGGGGCCCCCGTCGATACCGCCGGTGTTCATCGACGACATGAAGGCCGCGTTGGAGCCGATGACGATGATCGACGCGCCGGGCCCCAGGTGTTTGAGGCTCGCGTGCACCAGGTTCAGCACGCCGATGAGATCCACGTCCACGGCGTCGGCGAAGGCCTGCGGCGGCAGGCCCGCGGTCAGGGGGCAGATGCCCGCGTTGGCGACCACGATGTCCAGATGCCCGAACTCGGCGACCCCGGCATCGATGGCCGCGGACAAGGCCACGCGGTCGCGGACGTCCGCGACGGCGGTGTACGCGCGTTGCCCTTCCTTTTCCACCAGCCGCGCCGTCTCGTCGAGGTCCTCCGGCCGGGCCAGGGGATACTCGTTGGTCTCGATATCCGCGCACAGGTCCACCGCGATGATGTCCGCGCCTTCGGCGGCCAGCAGCCGCGCGTGGGAACGGCCCTGACCTCGCGCGGCGCCGCTGATGACGGCCACCTTGCCCGCTACTCTGCCCATCCCTCGTCCTTCGTCCGTGCGGCTACATCGCTATCCGCATTGGGGCCCAACGGCATTCGATTCGACAGCAGCGATCGCGACGGACATGAGCGGGTCGATTACCCGTTCGGGCCGGGAGGGGACACGCGGTGACCGCGGCGGGCGGTGAAATGAGACCTACGGCCGGCTCCATCGCATCTCTTCCCCGAAAAACTGCGCTGACCTGCGGATGGGCTATCACTACGCCCAAGACTAGCTAGAATATCTAAAATAGCAAGGAATGGCGGCGAGCGAGGGGGTTGGCGATGTCCGACGGTGTTCTGCGCGGCGTGCGGGTAATCGAATTGGCGTCGTGGACCTACGTACCGTCGGCCGGTGCCGCCCTGTCGGACTGGGGCGCCGATGTCATCAAGGTGGAGGGCGTCACCTCGGGTGACCCCGGCCGCGCCCTGGTCGTCGGCGGCTTCACCCGGCAGGCCGCCCGCCCCGATGCCGACTTCATCCTCGAGTTGGGCAACCGCGGCAAACGCAGCATCGCGATCGACATCAAATCGGCGACCGGCCGCGAGCTGTTCGGCCGGCTGCTGGCCAGCGCGGACGTGTTCTTGACCAATTGGCTGCCGGGCGCGCTCGAGCGGGCCCGCCTGACCGTCGACGACATCCGGTCGTTCAACCCGAAGATCATCATCGCGCGCGGCACCGGGCTGGGAGTGCGGGGACCGGACCGGGACAGGGGCGGATTCGACGCCGCGACGTACCTCGCGCGCGGCGGAGTCGCGTACACGCTCACCCCGTTCGGCACCGAGACCCCAGCGGTCCAGGGGCCCGGCTTCGGTGACCTGCAGGGCGGTGCGACGCTGGCCGGCGGCGTCTGCGCCGCCCTGTTTCACCGCGAACGCACCGGCGAACCGACGATCGTCGACTCCTCGCTGCTGGCCCAGGCGATGTGGTCGATCGCGCCGTCCATTTCGGCGGCCGACTTCTTCGACATCGACGGTATCCCGGGCGCCCCACCCGGCCTGGCCCTCAACCCCCTCGTCAACCGGTACAAGACCAAGGACGGCAGGTGGATCCAGCTGGTCTTCCTGCAGCCGGACAAGTTCTGGGCGGGCTTCTGCCGGCGCATGGGCCTGCCCGAGCTGGCCGACGACGGGCGCTTCGTCCCGTCGAGCAACTTGATCGCCAACGCGGCCGCGGCGACCGAGCTCTTCGCGACGGCGTTCGCCCGCCACGACCTCGCGCACTGGCAAACGGTGCTCGCGGACGAACCCGGTGTCTGGGGCGCCCTGGCGACGCCGCGCGAGACGCTCAACGACCCGCAGGTCGAGCCCAACGGATACGTGGTGACCAACGTCGACGACCACGGCGAGAAGTACCGGATCGTCGCCGCACCAGTGCAATTCGACGAGACGCCGCCCGCACCCGCACGGGCGCCCGAACACGGCCAGCACACCGAGGAGATCCTGCTGGAACTCGACATCGATTGGGACGACATCGCCAAGGCGAAGGAGCTCGGGGCGATCCTCTAGGGCGCGGGCAGGAGCGGCCTAATCGCGGTCTTCGCAACCCGTTTCGCTACCACGCGTCTCGGATTCTTTGGTGAGCAGCCGATTCCGAAACGGTCACGGGCGCATATCAATGTCTTCCGCGGTCTGGCAGAACGCAGGCAATCGACAAATCATGGCACAGGGCGCTTTTGAGGTATGCGGCCGCGACGATGCGTAGCACACACGAATTCCTCGTCCGGTACGTGAGTGGCGGATTCATTGACGGCGCCGCAGGAGGTATCCACAGCATGACAACGAACTGGGTTCCCGCCCAGACTTCGTGCGGCCCGCATTCCGGTCGCATCCTGGACACCGCGCGGGGCATTCTCATCGGCCTGCGCCGGTGCCCGTCCGACGCGGCCCTGGACGAATTGCACAGCGCGGCACTGCGGCACAAGGTTCCGGTGTTCGCGATGGCCTGGGCCCTGGTGCACCTCGCCGGCGCCGGCCAGCAGACACCGAGCTTCATCGATGCGCAGTCGGCCGCCCGGCACGAGTGGGGCCCGCTGTTCGATTCCGCCGCAGCGCCCTGTTGAGCGCGCACCAAGACGTTGGGACGGCCGAGCTTTCGAGGGGTAACCCGGCCGTCTCCAACTCTTTCGACCAAGCACCGGCACGTTCCGCGGGCCGCGCCTTCGGCCTCGAGCTCTATTGGCCGGCCCGCGGGCGGGGCAGCAGGCGCTGGCGGAAGGCACGCGCGGCCAACCGACCGATCTCCGAAATCGACTACGGCATAAGCCTGTTCCGCTGAGTGGCCGCAGCTAGCGCGCCCAGGCCGGCGAGTCGGCGGCCGACCGCAACGCGTCGACGATGGTCCGTTCCTTCTCGGCGAAGCGTTCCGTGGGCGCCGGCACCGAGATCGCGACGACGATGTCGCCGGCGGCCCGGCCGGCAACGGCCGCAGCGGAGATCCCCGGCGTGTGTTCGTCGCGGTCGAAAGCGATGGCGGTGCGCCGTATCTCGGCGATCTCGGCGCGCAGCCGATCCGCGTCGTCGGGGCGCAACCGGGTCAACACCGCCTCGGCGTCGGACTCGTCGAGCGCGGCGAGGGCGGCCTTGCCGTTCGCGGTCGACTCCAGGGGGAAGCGCACGCCGATGGCCGAGACGGCCCGGAGCCGATGCGTCGACTCGATCTGGTCGACGAACCACATGCGCTGCCCGCGCAGGATGGACAAGTCGACCGTCTCGCCGTCGGTCGCCCGGGCCACCCGCTCGATCGTCGGGCGGAACATCGCCGAGACCTGCGCCGCGTCGGCCTTGCCGAACCCGAGGAGTCGCTCGCCCAGCGAAAACCGGCCCTGGGCGTCGACGCTGGCCAGCCCGACCTCGACGAGCCCGACCAGCAACCGGCGTGCCGTCGACTTGGCCAGCCCGAGCCGTTCGCCGAGGTCGACCAGGCGCAGTCGGCCCGGTTCCGCGGCGATCTCGTCCAGGGCGGCCGCGGCGCGGCGTAACACCTGGATGCCCTCGTCGCGACCAGTTGGAAAATTGTCTCCCGTTTCCGGCACAGGACCACTATAGTGATCCGCATCACGGATCGCCAAGATCCGCTTTGTGGATCAAAGGGATGGGATCAAAGGAGCTCCCGATGAGCGTGTTACCTGCTGGGCGGCATTGTTTTCGCGGCGACGACGGTTATGAGGAGGCGCGGCGAGGCACCGTGTGGCATCAGCGGGTCCCCGACCGCTATCCCGAAGTGATCGTGCAGGCCCGCTGCGCCGACGATATCGTCGCCGGTCTGCGCCACGCCAAGGCCAACGGTCTACAGGTCAGCGTCGTTTCCGGGGGACACAGCTTCGCCGCCAGCCACCTGCGCGACGGCTCCGTGCTGCTCGACCTGAGCCGCCTGGACCATGCCGACATCGACGCCGACCGGGGCCTGGCCGTCGCGGGTCCGGGCAAGGGCGGCAGCCTGCTGATGGCGGACCTGGAAGCGCAAAACCTGTTCTTCCCCGGCGGCCACTGCAAGGGCGTGTGCCTCGGCGGTTACCTGCTGCAAGGCGGCTACGGCTGGAACAGCCGGATCTACGGCCCGGCCTGCGAGAGCGTTATCGGCCTCGACGTCATCACCGCCGACGGCGAGCAGATCCATTGCGACGAAGACCATCACGCCGACCTGTACTGGGCCGCCCGCGGCGCCGGCCCCGGCTTTTTCGGCGTCGTCACGTCGTTCTACCTGAGGCTCTACCCGCGCCCGGCCGCCTGCGGCACCAGCGTCTATGCCTACCCGTTCGAGCTGGCCGACGAGGTCTTCACCTGGGCGCGCGCCGTCAGCGCCGAGGTGGACCCGCGGGTCGAGCTGCAGGCGGTCGCCTCGCGCGGCGAGCCCAACATGGGCATCGACGTCCCCGTCATCACCTTCGCGTCGCCGGCGTTCGCGGACTCCGACGCCGAGGCCGAAGCGGCCCTCGCCCTGTTCGGCACCTGCCCGGTCGCCGACCGGGCGCTCGTCAAAGTCCCTTACCTGCCAACCGATCTGCCGACCTGGTATGACGTCGCGATGAGCCACTACCTGTCCGACCACCACTACGCGGTGGACAACATGTGGACGTCGGCGCCGGCCGAAGACCTGCTGCCGGGCATCCGGACCATCCTCGACACGATGCCCCCGCATCCGGCGCACTTCCTGTGGCTGAACTGGGGCCCGTGCCCCGCCCGCCAGGACATGGCGTACAGCATCGAGGGCGACATCTACCTGGCGCTCTACGGCTCCTGGAAGGACCCGTCCGACGAGGACAAGTACTGCGACTGGGCGCGGTCCAACATGGCCGCGATGTCCGAGCACGCCATCGGGATTCAGCTCGCCGACGAGAACCTCGGCCGGCGTCCGGCACGGTTCGCCAGCGACGCCGCCATGGCCAAGCTCGACCGTGTGCGCGCCGACTACGACCCCGACGGCTTGTTCAACAGCTGGATGGGACGGCTCTGATGGCCGCCGACCGCTATCTGGGCTACCGCGACGACGACGCGAAGACACCGTTCGGCAAGTTCTTCACGCCCGAAATGGCGCCGCTGCCACGGCATGTCGTCGAGGCGCTGCAGCACGGACCGCAAGGCGGCATGGCGTTGCCGGCCTTCGACGACGCCGCCCGCGTCGCCGACGACGGCTACCAGCAGACCGAAAATGGCTACGGGGTGCTCGACGACGGGGCCTACCACGTGTCGGTACGCACCGACATGCCGGGCGTAACTCCGGCGATGTGGTCGTGGTGGTTCGGCTGGCACGGATGCGACACTCGCCGCTACAAGCTGTGGCATCCGCGGGCGCATCTTTTTGCCGCCTGGAAGGACGGCGACGACGCCGGACGTCAGGGCGCCCAGCGCTACATCGGCCGCTGGTCATTGATCAGCGAATACATCGGCTCCGCAATGCTCAATGGCGCAATCCAATTCGTCGACCCGGAGACCGTGGGCTGTCCCCCCGACAGCGACGACGCGGTGGCCATCTGTGCCCGGCTGGGTTCCAGTGCCGCGCCCGTGGACGTCGGATGGTTCATCCACCACGTCCGGTCGACCCCGAGCGGGGCCGAGATGCGGTCGCGCTTCTGGATGGGCGGCCGGTATATCGCGGTGCGCAACGTCCCCGGTGGCGCGTCGCGGCCGGTGCGGCCGTTCGCGTCGCGGCTGCTGGGCAACTCGGAGACCAATGCCCGCAATCTGATGGTGCACTGCGCCCAGGAGATGAACCATCTGGCCGGCTTCTTGCCAGAGCTCCATGCCGCCTTCGGTGCGCAGTAGCGCCACGAAGCGACCGGGTGTGGCGGGCTTCACAATCCGGCGGGATCGAGGGAGATCACCCGCCGGGCATCGGCCGGGCGGACCCGGCCCCGTGGGGCGCGAGCGGACCCGCATTTCCTGCGACGCGAGCGGATCAGCGGCCGTTCGGGCAGGCGACGTGAGACGGTATAAGCCTATGTCGAATCACGATTTTGTCACCTACGAGGAATTCGGTCGCCGGTTCTTCGAGGTCGCCGTCACCCCCGAGCGTGTCGCCGCGGCATTCGCCGACATCGCCGGCAGCGAGTTCGCCATGGAGCCGATCGCCCAGGGGCCGGGCAAGATCGCCAAAGTCAGTGCGAATGTCTCGATCCAGGAACCCCGGGTCACCCGCCGGCTGGGCGACAGCATCACCTTCGTCATTCACATTCCGCTGTCCATCGATCTGCTGGTGGACCTGTGGCTCGACAAGCAGCGCTTTGTGGTCTCGGGCGACATCGCCCTGCGCGCGACGGCGCGCGCGGCCGAACCGCTGCTGTTGATCGTCGACGTCGCCAAACCGCGGCCTTCCGACATCACCGTCAATGTCTCGTCGAATTCCATCCGCGGCGAGGTGCTGCGGATCCTGGCGGGGGTGGACGGCGAGATCCGGCGGTTCATCGCGCAGTACGTCGCGACCGAGATCGACGCGCCGGCGTCGCAGGCCGCGCAGATCATCGACGTCGCTGCGCAACTCCAAGAGGCGTGGCCCTGAGCCTGGCCCACGAATAGGGCCGCCGATGTTCGGGTATTCAGCCACGGTTGTGCGTTTGTCACCCGTGGGGTGGCGACGCTGGTACCTGGGGAGAAGCGGAGGAATGCCTTGGCTCGGGTAGATGTTTCGGTGTCCTCAAAAGTGGAGCCGGAGGCGGCCTGGAAACTGGCGTCGGATCTCGATCGATTCGGCGAGTGGATGACGATCTTCGCCGGATGGCGCAGCCCGGTCCCCGACACGATCGAGGAAGGGACCTGCGTCTCGTCGTGCGTGAAAGTCAAGGGTTTCCGCAACGTCATCCATTGGACCGTAACCCGGTACGACGAGCCGAAATCGATTGAGCTGCAAGGCCGCGGCCGTGGCGGGATCCGGCTCAACGTCCAGATGTCGGTCTCGGCCGACGACCCGGGGTCGACGTTCCACCTCACCGCCGACCTCAAAGGCGGCCTGCTCAGTGGGCCGATCGGGGGACTGGTCGCCCGGGTGCTGAAATCGGACGTGCAAAAGTCGGTGAACAACCTCGCGTCGTTGCGGTAGCGGGTCTACCGGCCCGGGTGACCGATCGCCCATTCGCGCTGCGCCTCGCGGATCCGCCTGCGGTCCATCGCAAGCCACGCCAGACCGGCTCCGAACGCGAGCATCGCGACGATCGCGGCGGCCACGCCCGCCCCGGCTTGTCCCAACGCAAAATTCGCGAGGCACGCCACAAACGCCAGCGCGGCGGCGCCGACCACGAGCAGCGCGGGCGTCCGCGCCGCATCACGCTCCGAATCGTCGGCGTGGCGGGCGGCGGTCCGATCATCGTTGACAGGGCTGTGCCTCATGGGCGTCTCCTCTGCGGTCGCTTCCGTCCGGCCGATGCTTTGGAGCTACCCAAAACGCCGGTTGGACAAACGACTTGGCGGAGTTGACGAGCCCTACAGCGTTTGGTGCCGCCCGAAGTATTTGTGGTCCTCGCTGTAGCCGCCGTACCCGCTTCCGATGTCGTGATAGTCGGCGACGAATTCGATTCCCTTGATCCATTTCACCAATTTGAAGCCGTGCTGCAGCTCGTTGCGCAGCCGCAGCGGCCTCCCGTGCATGTAGGGCAGCTGCTGGTCGTTCATGTTGTACGCCAGCATCGTCATGTGGTGGTCCATCTGACCGATGTGGTGGGCGTTGTAGTAGATACCCCCGGTGGCGCCCAGGCCCATCGAATAGAACACCGCCCATTTCGCCTCGGGCAGCGGCTTGACGATGTCCATGATCGTTTTCATTTGCACGCCACCCCATTTGGCGACGCCCGACCACGCCTGGATGCAGAAGTGCTGACTGATCTGCTCGTGGTAGGGCAGGGCCATCAAGTCCTCGAGCGAGAACTCCATCGGGTGCTCGACCAGGCCGTAGACCTTGAGGCGCCAGTCCTTGAAGTCGTCGCGCTCGAGTTCCTTGTACTCGACGGTCTCCGGCAGGCGGCCGTTGCGCCAGTGGTGCGGCGAGATGTCCTTCTCGGTGAAGGCGCCGGGCTTGGGGTCCAGCCGTTCGAGCACCCGTTGGAACGGGCCGACGAGCGCATAGCCGACCCGCTGCACCACCCGGGGGTGCTTGATGGTGAACGGAGTGGCCCACACCCACGCGACGGCCGTCACCACCATGGCCGCGGCGAAGATCCAGAAACCCATCCAGCTGTTGTCGTCGCGGGAGGCGAACATGTGGTTGAGGTTCCGCAGCGCCTCGGTCGCAAAAACCATCGTCACGTGCACCAGGATGAAGAACAGGAAGTACACCAGCACCACGAAATGCAGCGACCGCGCGTGCTGAATGCTCAGCCGCTTGCTCAGCCAGTGGACCCGCTGCGACAACGCGGGCGACATTCCCAGCCCGGTGATCAACGCGGCGGGGGCGGCGATGAAGACGGTGGCGAAGTACGACAGCAACTGCAGACCGTTGTAGGCGACCCAGCCGTTGTCCTTCGGCCAGTCCAGTGACATGTACTGGATCGCGACCGACGCGGCGTCGGGGAACACGTCCCAGCTGGTCGGCACGATGTGACGCCACTGTCCGGTGACGAACAGCAGTACGTAGAAGACCGCGCCGTTGACGAGCCACAACACGTCGACGCCGAGATGCCACCACCGGGCCAGCCCGATGGAGTGCCGGAAGCCGGGCAATCCCAGTTGCGGTGGCAGGGCGACGGTGTCGGCGTTGGCGGTCCAGAGCTCGTCGTCGGGCACCGGTGGGCCAACCCGCAGCCATTCATCCTTGCCGGGGGTCGCGTTGCGGCTGAAATACAGCCGGGGATGGTCGCAAAGAATCTGGATGCCCGTCCTGATGATGAACATCATCATGAACAGGTTGAAGAAGTGGGTCCAGCCGATCCACGCGGGCAGGCCCTCGGGGGCATGGTTGTTCGGATCGGTCCCGGGGTAGCGCTCGATGAACGACTGCACCGCCGGCACGTTGTGCAGGCCCTTGCCGATCGCCACCGACGCGATCAACAAGGCGAAGCCGATCGGGATCAGCCAGAGCAGGTTGAACCACCGGTCGCGGCCGACACGCAACTTCGGGGCGGTCGCCCGCCTGGTGAGATCGAAGCCACCGCCGTAATGCTCGACATCGATGGTGTCGTGGGCGGTATGGATCTCGCTCCGGAAGTCCGGATCGGATGTCAGCGGCGTGCCTACCGCCAACGTCGAGACTGAGCCGTTCCCCACCGGGTCAACATGTTTGCTTTCGGCATGCGTCACGGGGTTGAAAATACACGAAAACACCTGGATAAATCCAAGTTTCATTGGAAAAACGCCGTGGTCGTGTCGCGCGTTCGGGCCGTGTGGTCATCGGCAATAGTTGCAAGGGGGCAGAATCCGCGTCGGCGCGGAGACGGATTGCCGCACCTGCCTACTGCGTGGCTCGATTTTCTCCGCAAACTCGGTTCCTTGCCGATTGCTGTGAATTTTCTCACAACCTCCTAGCAAGTCGCGGCTGGCTAGGCGGTGTCGCGCGGTAACAGCCGGCGCACCGGGCGCGTCTCGATGGCATTGACCGTCAACGCCCGGCGCCCGATCCGCCAACCCGCGGCCGTCAGCTCGTAGGCGTCGTCGTAGCGCAGATGCCACACCACGTCCACCACTTCGTCGCCCCGCTGGTTCCAGTGGTGGGCGACGCACGCGACGCGCCCCCGCGCGGCGCCGGGCCGTCCGGCCGCCTCGTACACCTCGCCGACGATCGCGTGCTCGGTGCGCGCGACCGCCGCGACGGCGGCGACGGCGCCCGCGATGGCTTCCCGGCCGCGATGCGCATGGATCGGCAACAGATCGGCCGGCGGCGCGGGCACGACCAACTCAGCCTCAACCGTGAAAAGGTCTGCGACGGCGGCGAATTCACGGTCGTCGACGTGGGCGGCGTACCGGTGGACCACGTCACTGAGCGCCATTCGCTCGTCGGCGGCAAGCGTCATCGCCGTCACGAAACCAGTGACAGCCGCTGCGCACACGCCGACAGGGTGTCTTTGGCCTGCTCGAGGTCGGCGATCGGCGGCATGGCCAACACCAGCCGGTCGGCGCCCTGATCGATCAGGCCCGCCGCGCGCTCGGCGTCGACCTTGGTGACGCTGTGACCCAGGGAGACCTCCAGGGCCGCGGGATCGCGGCCCGCCGCCGAGGCCTCGTCGCGCATGAGCCCGATCAGCGACGCGAGCCGGTCCCCGGTGACGCCAAGCGGCTGGAAGCCGTCGCCGAATCGCCCCGCACGGCGGGCGGCCGCTCGGCTGTGGCCGCCGATGTGCACCGGAAATCGTTCCGCGGTAACGGGTTTGGGATAGCTCATCACATCCTCGAAGCTGAAGAATTCGCCGTGAAACGATGCCCCCTGCGGTTGGTCGGCCCACAGCGCGCGCATCACCGCGAGTTGTTCGTCGGCCCGCCTGCCCCGGTTGTCGAAGTCCGCGCCGCAGGCCTGCAGCTCCTCCTTGAGCCAGCCGACGCCGACGCACAGCCGCAGCCTTCCGCCCGAGAGCGCATCGAGGGTGGCGACCCGCTTGGCGAGCACCACCGGGTGGTGGTTGGGCAGCACCAGCACCCCGGTCGCCAGCCCGAGGCTGGTGGTGTGGCCGGCCAGAAACGCGAGCAGGTCGAGCGGGTCCGGGATGGGGCAGGCGGGGGCCAGCCCGACCCGCCCGGAACGGTCGTAGGGATAGACGCTCTCATAACGCGTGAGCAGCACGGTGTGCTCGACGGCGACGATAGATTCGAACCCGCACACTTCGAGGTGGCGCGCGAAGGCCACCATCCATTCGGGGTCCGCGGTGACGCCGTCGGCGACCGGGGCCACCACTGAGACCTTCATGGTTGGTGAAGCTAACAAGCCGACCGGTCGCCCGGTCAGCGGGTCGCGGTTTGCGGGCTTTGCGTGCTTTCCGCCGCGACGGGGGCGATCGCGCCGCGCACCGCCTCGGCCAGCGTCGCGGCCCGGGGATCGGCGAACACGTCTTCGAGCAGCACATCGCGCCCGTCCGGGCCGGTCAGCGGGACCCGCCAGTTGGGGTATTCGTCCGTGGTGCCGGGTTGGTTCTGGGTGCGGCGGTCACCGACGGCGTCGGTCAGCGCCACCCCCAGCAGCCGCGACGGCGTCCTGCCCAAATACCTATACAGCGCCAAGATGACCTGTTCGGGGTCGTCTACGCCGTCCTCGAGCAGTCCCACCCGGCACAACTCGGCCAGCCACGCCGCCAGGTCGGCCCGGTCGGCCTCGAGTTCCTCGGCGGCCGGCCGGGTCAGCAATCCCAGCGAATCGCGCAGCCGCACATGGTCGCCCGCCAGGTACCCGGCGGTCGGCGGCAAGTCGTGGGTGGTGACCGAGGACAGGCAGTACTCCCGCCAGCGCTCGCCGGGCAGCGGGCCGCCGTTCCCGTCGCGATCCAGCTCGAACCACAGGATCGAGGTGCCCAGCAGACCCCGAAGCAACAGGTAGTCGCGTACCCACGGTTCGACCGTGCCGAGATCCTCGCCCACCACCACCGCGCCGGCCCGATGTGCCTCCAGCGCGACGATGCCGATCATGGCTTCGTGGTCGTAGCGCACGTAGGTGCCCTCGGTGGGGGCTGCGCCCCGCGGGATCCACCAGAGCCGGAACAACCCGATGATGTGATCGATGCGCACCCCGCCGGCGTGCCGCAGCACCGCGCGGATCAACGCGCGAAACGGCCGGTACTCATGCTCGTCCAACCGGTCGGGCCGCCACGGCGGCTGCGACCAATCCTGGCCGAGCTGGTTGAACTCGTCCGGCGGCGCGCCGGCCGTCACGCCCAGCGCCATCACATCCTGCAGCGCCCAGGCGTCGGCGCCGTTGGGATGCACACCGACGGCCAGATCGTGCATGATGCCCAGCGACATCCCGGCCCGGGTCGCCTGCGACTGCCCCGCCGCGAGCTGCTCGTCGAGTTGCCACTGCAGCCAGCGGTGGAAATCGACTGTGTCGGAATGCTTTTCGACGAAGTCCGCGACCCCGGACGCGTCGGGGTGCTGCAGCGATTCGGGCCAGGCATGCCAGTCGTCGCCGTACCTTTCGGCCAGCGCGCACCAGGTGGCGAAGTCGTCGAGCGCGCGACCCTCCCGGCCGCGGAACGCCGCATAGGACAGCTCCCGGCCCGCCGATCGCGGTTCCTCGTGCAGCAGCTTCAGGGCGACCCGTTTGGCAGCCCACGAACTGTCGCGGTCGATGGCGTCGACACGCCCGGCGCGCTGCTGGACGTCCGAGCGCAGCCGGCGGACCCGGCTGCGCTTGTTCAGGTCGGCGAATTCCGGGATCGCCTCGACGCGAAGATAAATCGGGTTGACGAAGCGACGCGACGTCGGCAGGTACGGCGACGGCTCCATCCGGCCCTTCGGTCCCGGCGGCGCCGCCGCGTGCAGCGGATTGACCAACAGGTAATCGGCGCCGTGGCGCGACGCCGACCACACCGCGAGGTCGGTCAGATCGGTGAGATCCCCGACGCCCCAGGACTGCCGGGACCGCACGCTGTAGAGCTGAGTGGCCAGGCCCCAGGCGCGGCGATTGCCCAGCCGCTCCGGCAGCCCGAGCCAATTTGGTGTCACGATCAGCGCGGTGCTGGTCTCGGAGTCACCGGAACGCAGGTGCACCCGGTGATACCCCAGCGGCAGGTCGGTGGGCAGCAGAAAGCTGGCCTCGCCGACCCAGCGCCCGTCCAGGTCGAACGGCGGGGTGAAGTTGTCGACCTGCGCGACGTCACCGCGCACCGTGCCGTCCTCGAGCTCCAGCCACACCTCGGCGGGATCGCCATGGGTGACGTGGGCCCAGAACCGGATCTGTTCGCCGGTGCGTCCGACGATGGTCGCCGGCAGCCGCCGCGCCCAGTGCGACCGCCGCTTGGCGGTGAGCGCGACGTTGCGTTCCTGTTCGTCGTCGGCCGCGACCCCGAGTGCGGCCAGCACGGCCTTGAGCGTCGCCTCGGGAACCCGCACCCGAGCCCCGCTCCAGTCCTCGTAGTCCGTCGCGATGCCGTACCTCCGGGCGAGTTCGATCAGCGACGGCGCGAGTTCGGTCATAGGGCCATCTTGCTGCCAGGTTTCGCCGACCGGCGACCCGGACCCGACGCACGTTTGCGTTTTCTTTGCTGGACGTCCCCCTGCCGTTCACCTGTTTCGCTCGTCGGTAACCCGCTCGCGCGCTCGACAGGACGCCGGCACCGTGGGCCACTACGATTCTCTGAGGAGACCGACAAGAATCCGGTGAACCGATCCGTGGGGGAACAGAAACTGCCAGCTCAGTGGCGTCAGCCGTCGCCGTCCGCGCGGCGGGTTCCGGCACGGTGAACGGCACCGGTTCGGGTGCGGTGAACAGATGGAGAAGTGCAGGCGCTTCGCGCCGCATGGCGAGGTCCGTGCAGGTGCCTTACCGTTGTCATGTAATTCGCGCTGGATCGGTTCAACGAGGCGAAATCCAGGCGTTCGAGCAACCCGGATGGTGAATTAGTGGCGGAAGAGAGTCGCGGGCAGCGCGGGTCGGGGTACGGCCTTGGGCTGTCGACGCGGACCCAGGTCACCGGCTATCAGTTCCTTGCCCGCCGGACCGCGATAGCGCTGACCCGGTGGCGCGTGCGCATGGAGGTCGAGCCCGGCCGGCGCCAGAACCTGGCCGTGGTGGCATCGATATCGGCCGCGCTGGTGATCTGCCTGGGCGCGCTGCTCTACTCCTTCATCAGCCCGGCCGGCCAGATCAACGAGTCGCCGATCATCGCCGACCGCGACTCGGGCGCCCTGTATGTCCGCGTGGGGGACCGGCTGTATCCCGCGCTGAACCTGGCGTCGGCGCGGCTGATCACCGGGCGTCCCGACAACCCCCACTTGGTTCGGTCGAGCCAGATCGCCAGCCTGCCGCGCGGTCCGATGGTCGGCATCCCGGGCGCGCCGTCGAGTTTCCACCCCACCAGCCCGGGCGCGTCATCGTGGCTGGTCTGCGACACCGTGGCGAACTCGACCGGCGCCGGGGCGCCGTCCGGCGTGACGGTCACCGTGATCGACGGCAACCCCGATCTGAGCCACCACCGGCGGGTGCTGACCGGGACGGACGCGGTGGTGTTGAACTACGGCGGCGACGCGTGGGTGATCCGTGACGGGCGCCGCTCCCGCATCGACGCCGCGAACCGCTCGGTGCTGCTGCCGCTGGGCCTGACCCCCGAGCAGGTCAGCATGGCCAAGCCGATGAGCCGCGCCCTGTATGACGCGTTGCCGGTGGGTCCGGAACTGACGGTGCCCCAGATTCAGAACGCGGGCACCGGTGCGTCGTTCCCGGGTGCACCCGGACCGATCGGCACGGTGATCGTTACCCCGCAAATCAGTGGGCCGCAACAGTATTCGTTGGTGTTGGCCGACGGTGTGCAGACGCTGCCGCCGCTGGTGGCGCAGATCCTGCAGAACGCCGGGCCGGGCAACACCAAACCGGTGACGGTGGAACCGTCCGCGTTGGCGAAGATGCCGGTGGTCAACAAGCTGGATCTGTCGTCCTACCCGGATGCGCCCCTGAACGTGATGGATATCCGCGAGAACCCGGCGACGTGCTGGTGGTGGCAGAAGACCTCCGGTGAAAACCGGGCCCGGGTGCAGGTCATCTCGGGCGCGACCATCCCGGTCGAGACGAAGGACGCCAACCGGGTGGTGTCGCTGGTCAAGGCCGACACCACGGGCCGCGAAGCAGACCAGGTGTTCTTCGGGCCCGACTATGCGAACTTCGTCGCCGTCACCGGAAACGATCCCGGCGCCAAGACGACCGAATCGCTGTGGTGGCTCACGGATGCGGGCGCCCGGTTCGGGGTCGACGACACCCGCGAGGTCCGAGAAGCATTGGGCCTCAAGACGAAACCAGCGCTGGCGCCGTGGGTGGCGCTGCGACTGCTGCCGCAGGGGCCGACGTTGTCGCGCGCGGATGCGCTGGTGCAGCACGACACGCTGCCGATGGATATGTCCCCAGGAGAGTTGACGGTACCGAAGTGAAACGTGGATTTGCCCGGCCGACGCCGGAGAAGCCCCCGGTCATCAAGCCGGAGAACATCGTCCTTCCGACCCCGCTGAGCATTCCGCCGCCGGAGGGCAAGCCCTGGTGGTTGGTCGTGGTCGGTGTCCTGGTGGTCGGCCTGCTGATCGGCATGGTCGGCATGACCTTCGCCAGCGGCTCGCACGTGTTCGGCGGCGCGGGCGCCATCTTCCCGATCTTCATGATCGGCGGCGTCGCGATGATGATGTTCGGCGGGCGATTCGGCGGCCAGCAGCAGATGAGCAGGCCCAAGCTGGACTCGATGCGGGCCCAGTTCATGCTGATGCTGGACATGCTGCGCGAGACCGCCCACGAGTCCGCCGACAGCATGGACGCCAACTACCGCTGGTTCCACCCCGCGCCCACCACGCTGGCCGCCGCGGTCGGGTCGTCGCGCATGTGGGAACGCAAGCCCGACGGCAAGGACCTCAACTTCGGCGTCGTCCGCGTCGGCGTCGGGATGACGCGCCCCGAGGTGACCTGGGGTGAGCCCCAGAACATGCCGACCGACATCGAGCTCGAGCCGGTGACCGGTAAGGCACTGCAGGAATTCGGGCGCTATCAAAGCGTCGTGTACAACCTGCCCAAGATGATCTCGGTGCTGGTCGAACCGTGGTACTCGCTGGCCGGGGACCGCGAGCAGGTCCTGGGATTGATGCGGGCGATCGTCTGCCAGCTGGCGTTCTCCCACGGTCCCGACCACGTGCGGATGATCGTGGTCAGTTCGGATCTGGACGAATGGGACTGGGTCAAATGGCTGCCGCACTTCGGTGATCCGCGCCGCCAGGACGCCGCGGGCAATGCGCGGATGGTCTACAGCTCGGTGCGCGAGTTCGCCGCCGAGCAGGCCGAATTGTTCGCCGGCCGTGGGTCTTTCACTCCGCGGCACGCCAGTTCGGCCGCCCAGACCCCGACGCCGCACACGGTGATCATCGCCGATGTCGTTGACCCGCAATGGGAGTACGTGATCAGCGGCGAAGGCGTCGACGGGGTGACGTTCTTCGATCTCACCGGCTCGGCGATGTGGAGCGCCGTCCCGGAGCGGACCCTGCAGTTCGACAAGAAGGGTGTGATCGAGGCGCTGCCCCGCGACCGCGACACCTGGATGGTGATCGACGAGAAGCCCTGGTTCTTCGCCCTCACCGACCACATCAGCATCGCCGAGGCGGAGGAGTTCTCGCAGAAGCTGGCGCGCTGGCGCCTGGCCGAGGCGTACGAAGAGATCGGCCAGCGGGTGGCGCACATCGGCGCCCGAGACATCATGGCCTACTACGGAATCGACGATCCCGGCCGCATCGACTTCGAGTCGTTGTGGGGCAGCCGCAACGACTCGATGGGCAGGTCGCGGTTGCGCGCCCCGTTCGGTGTTCGCTCCGACAACGGCGAGCTGTTGTTCTTGGACATGAAGTCGCTGGACGAAGGCGGCGACGGCCCGCACGGGGTCATGTCCGGGACGACGGGTTCGGGGAAATCGACCCTGGTGCGGACCGTGATCGAATCGCTGATGCTCAGCCACCCGCCCGAAGAGCTGCAGTTCGTGCTGGCCGACCTCAAGGGTGGGTCGGCGGTCAAGCCGTTCGCCGGGGTCCCGCACGTGTCCCGGATCATCACCGACCTGGAAGAAGACCAGGCGTTGATGGAGCGCTTCCTCGACGCACTGTGGGGTGAGATCGCGCGTCGTAAGGCGATCTGCGACAGCGCCGGGGTCGACGACGCCAAGGAATACAACTCGGTGCGCGGCCGGATGCGGGCCCGCGGCCAGGACATGGCGCCGCTGCCGATGCTCGTGGTGGTCATCGACGAGTTCTACGAGTGGTTCCGCATCATGCCGACGGCGGTCGACGTCCTCGACTCGATCGGCCGGCAGGGCCGCGCGTACTGGATCCACCTGATGATGGCGTCGCAGACCATCGAGAGCCGCGCCGAAAAGCTCATGGAGAACATGGGTTACCGGCTGGTGCTCAAGGCGCGCACCGCCGGTGCGGCACAGGCGGCCGGCGTGCCCAACGCCGTCAACCTGCCCGCCCAGGCCGGCCTGGGTTACTTCCGCCGCAGCCTGGAGGACATCGTCCGGTTCCAGGCCGAATTCCTGTGGCGGGACTACTTCCCGCGCGGCCTCACCGACGACGGGGACGAGGCGCCGGCGTTGGTGCACAGCATCGACTACGTCCGCCCGCAACTGTTCACCAACTCGTTCACCCCGCTCGAGGTGAGCGTTGGGGGACCCGAGGTCACTGCCCCGGCCATCCCCGCCGATGGCGACCTGCTCGAGGTCGAGGGACGAGACGAGGACGTCGAAGGGATCAGGACGCCCAAGGTCGGTACGGTCATCATCGATCAGCTGCGCAAGATCGACTTCCAGCCCTACCGGCTGTGGCAGCCGCCGCTGAACCAGCCGGTCGCCATTGACGAATTGGTGAACCGGTTCCTCGGTCACCCGTGGCAGCAGGATTACGGCACCGCGCGGGATCTGGTCTTCCCGATCGGGATCATCGACCGCCCGTTCAAGCACGACCAGCCGCCGTGGACGGTCGACACGTCGGGGCCCGGTGCCAACGTCCTGATCCTGGGGGCCGGCGGCTCGGGCAAAACCACCGCGCTGCAGACCCTGATCTGCGCGGCGGCGCTGACCCACACGCCCGAGCAGATCCAGTTCTACTGCCTGGCCTACAGCAGCACCGCGCTGACCACCGTCGCCCGGCTGCCGCACGTCGGCGAGGTGGCCGGTCCGACCGACCCGTACGGCGTGCGCCGCACGGTGGCCGAGCTGCTGGCGTTGGTGCGGGAGCGCAAACGCACCTTCCTCGAGTACGGGATCGCCTCGATGGAGGTGTTCCGGCGCCGGAAGTTCGCCGGTGAGGCGGGCCCCGTGCCCAACGACGGGTTCGGCGACGTCTACCTGGTGGTCGACAACTACCGGGCGCTGGCCGAAGAGAACGAGGTGCTGATCGAGCAGGTGAACGTGATCATCAACCAGGGCCCCTCGTTCGGGGTGCACGTAGTGGTCACCGCCGATCGCGAGTCCGAGTTGCGACCGCCGGTCCGCAGCGGTTTCGGCTCCCGGGTCGAGTTGCGGCTGGCCGCCGTCGAAGACGCCAAGCTGGTGCGGTCCCGGTTCGCCAAGGACGTTCCGGTCAAGCCGGGCCGCGGCATGGTCGCGGTCAACTACGTCCGCCTCGACGCCGACCCGCAGTCCGGTCTGCACACCTTGGTGGCCCGGCCCGCGCTGGCCAGCACGCCGGACAACCGATTCGAGTCCGACAGCATCGTCGAAGCCGTCAGCCGCATCGCGACCGGCCAGGCCCCGCCGGTGCGCCGGCTGCCGGCGACGTTCGGCGTGGAACAACTTCGCGAGATTGCCGCCCGAGACACCCGCCAGGGTGTCGGCGCGGGCGGAATCGCCTGGGCCATCTCGGAATTGGACCTGTCGCCGGTCTATCTCAATTTCGCCGAGAACGCGCACCTGATGGTCACCGGTCGCCGCGAATGTGGGCGGACCACGACGCTGGCCACCATCATGTCCGAGATCGGGCGGCTGTACGCGCCGGGAGCGACGAGCGCACCGCCGCCGCCTGCGGGGCAGCCCTCGGCGCAGGTATGGCTGGTGGACCCGCGGCGTCAGCTGCTGACCACGCTGGGTTCGGACTACGTGGAGAAGTTCGCCTACAACCTCGACGGCGTGCAGGCCATGATGGGCGAACTGGCCGCGGTCCTGGCCGGCCGCGAGCCGCCGCCCGGCCTGTCCGCCGAAGAGCTGCTCTCGCGGAACTGGTGGAGCGGCCCGGAGATCTTCTTGATCGTCGACGACATCCAGCAGCTGCCGGCGGGTTTCGATTCGCCGCTGCACAAGGCCGCGCCTTGGGTGACCCGCGCCGCCGACGTCGGCCTGCACGTGATCGTCACCCGGACGTTCGGTGGTTGGTCGTCTGCGGGCAGCGACCCGATGTTGCGGGCCCTGGCCCAGGCGAACGCGCCCCTGCTGGTGATGGACGCCGACCCCGACGAGGGCTTCATCCGCGGCAAGATGAAGGGTGGTCCGCTGCCCCGCGGCCGTGGCCTGCTGATGGCCGAGGACACCGGCGTGTTCGTTCAGGTCGCGGCGACGGAGATACGCAAGTAGGACGGGTGCGACGGCCGCCGCGCCGGGGCCGGCCTGGTGATCGCCGGGCTCAGCCCCAGCGCAGCGGCAATTCCTTGAGCGCGAAACTGTGTGAGGGGTAGTTGATCACGGGGGAGTAGTCCGCGGGCAGCTCGAAATCCGGAATCTGGGTGAGCCACTCCGCGACGAGCACCGTCAGCTCGATGCGCGCCAGGTGCGAGCCCAGGCAGCGATGCGGGCCGCCGCCAAATCCCCAGTGCCGGTGCACTTTTCCGTCCATGTTGAGCTCGTTGGTGGACATCGGGTCGCTGTCGTCACGGTTGACGGCCGCCATGCAGAGCCGCACCGACGTGCCCGGCGGCAACGTCATGCCGCCGACTTCGACGTACTCGGTGGTGATCCGCGGCGCCACCGGCGCCGACGGTTCCAGCCGCACGATCTCTTCGATGAAAACCCTGATCTGCCTGGGATTGTCGCGAAGCTCGGCGCGTAGCTGCGGCCGGCGCGCCAGTTCGAAGAGCGAAAATCCGATCGCCGCGGTGACGGTGTCCAGTCCGGCGAGGATCAGCAGGTGACTCATGCCGAGCAGCTCGATGTCGCTGAAGTCGCCGTCGCCGGTCATTACCTGCGACAACATGTCCGAACCCGGGTTCTGCCGGCGCTGCGCGATGGCGTCGATCAGATATTGCAGCAGCTGCTGGCCCTTCGCCATGTCGGCCTGGGTGAGGAAAGGCTTGTCGGAGACGACCGAATCTTTCCAATCGATCAGGCGATCGCGATCCTCGAGGGGCAGACCGTAGAGGTCCAGAAACACCTGAAACGGGTACAGGCTCGCGAGATCGGCCATCACCTCGCACTCACCCCGGCCGGCCAGCGCCGCGATCATGTCGCGGGCGTGGCGCTGTAGGACGGGACGGGACTTGCCCAACGCGTGCGGACTGAAATACGGCTGCAGGATCTTGCGGTAGCGGGTGTGTTGCGGCGGATCAAAGGCCAGCGGCAGCACCGGCAGCGGGTTGCCGGGGGGCTGCAGCACCGTCGAGGAGAAGACCTTGGTGTTACGCAGCGCGGCCAGCACGTCTTCGCGGCGGGTGAGGTAGTAATGGCCGTTCATGAACACCACCGGCCCCGCGTCGCGCAACGTCTTCCATCCCAGTCCGCGATCGGCGCTCATCGGCAGTTTGGCGAATTCCAGCCGGGGTAAATGGAACGCGCCGTATTGGCCGTCGCTCATGCCGGCACCGACATCTGGGGGCGCATCAAATTTGCCTGGGGGGCAAAGGAACACGGATCCGAACAGACGAGCCCATCCGAACCATTCGGCGCCCGTCCTCGATGGCGAACATCTTCGCTACTTTACCGACCGACTAATCTGGGTATCGGACCGTGAAGCGCCGTATCGGGCCGCCGAGGGAGGAACTTCGTGAGGGTTCGTCTGGATCAGTCGAAATGCGTGGGTCACGCCCAGTGTTATGCCGTCGACCCCGATCTTTTTCCCATTGACGAGTCCGGCTATTCGATTCTTCAGGAGCGCGACGTCCGGCCCGAAGACGAGCAACTGACTCGAGATGGCGTCGCTTCCTGCCCCGAAATGGCGCTGATTCTCGACGAGGACTGACCGCGCGCCGGCGCTGGCCGGCCCGCCGCGAAACCGCGTCGCGGCGCGGTGGCAAGCAAACGGTAAATGAACAAACCGTTGCCCTATATGAACTGCTTCCGACCGGGAATGAACAGTGGTTGGCCATTGATAAACAGCGGCCTTTGCGTGTCGGCGTTCGCCCCATAACGAACTAATCTCAGTGCCGGGCGGCAGTTCGGAGACATGGAGCTGTCGCTCGGTTGCTGAAAACGGGATTGGCCGAGGCAGAAGGTGCATGTCGTTCCTGACCAGACGTCCGAGAAGCGTGGTGGCAGACCACCTTTCCGGGCGCAGCCTTTTGGTCAGCATGCGCCGGCCCGCCCGGCCTGCCGAGTCGCGAGCCGAAGGGCCGCTGGCGGGCTCCCGTGGAGGCAGCGATCGACCGGTGGGGTCGTTTACAGAGCCGTGATTACCGCCACCACTGATTCCCATGTGCCAGCCGAAATCGCCTGCGGGCTCGGCCGACTGAGGAGGATAGGTGCTTGAGTTCGGTGCGTTACCGCCCGAAATCAATTCAGGTCGCATGTACGCGGGACCGGGCTCGGGGCCGATGATGGCCGCGGCCGCCGCCTGGGATGAGATCGCGGCGGAGGTGGGCGTGGCGGCCACCGGCTACAACTCGGTGGTCACGGAGCTCATCAGCGGGCCCTGGGTGGGGCCGGCGTCGATCTCGATGATCTCGGCGATCACGCCGTTCATCAGCTGGCTCAGTGCCGTGGCCGCGCAGGCCGAAGAGGCCGCCAGCCAGGGCCGGGTGGCCGCGGCGGCGTTCGAGGCGGCGTTTGCGATGACGGTGCCGCCGCCGGTGATCGCGGCCAACCGGGTGTTGCTGGCGAATCTGGTTGCGACGAACTTCCTCGGGCAGAACACCCCGGCGATCGCGGCCACCGAGGCGCAGTACATGGAGATGTGGGCCCAGGACGCCGGCGCGATGTACGGGTACGCCGGTTCGTCGCTGGCCGCCTCGGAGTTGGCCCCGTTCGCGCCGCCGCCGAAAACCTCGACGCCGGACGCGGCAGGCAACCAGGCCGCCGCGGTGGCGAAGGCCGTCGCCGAGCCGGCGGGCAACACGGCACAAAACACGTCACAGCTGGCATCGCCACAAGCGTTGTCGCTGAACGCCTCTCAAGCCGTGCAAGCGCCGGCGACGACGACCGCAACGAATACGGCATCTGCCGGGACCACGACCTCACTCAAGAACATCTTCGGAGACCCGACCTTCAACACCATCGTTTTCAAACAGACCTCGGGTCTTGGCTATTTCTCGAATGGTCTGGCGCAGTTCAGTTCGTCGATCGCGCAGCAGTTGACCTTTGGTCCCGGTGGTAGCACGGCCGGTGCCGGTGGTGCGTGGTACCCGACGCCGCAGTTCGCGAGTTTGGGCCTGGGCAACCTCGGTGGTGGCGGTGTGGGCCACCTGAGCGGGGTAACGGCGAGTGCCGGGCAGGCCGCCCGGATCGGGACGTTGTCGGTGCCCCAGCATTGGGCGACGTTGACCTCGGCGGTCAGCCCGGCGACGGTGTCCGAGATGGACGCCACTCCCGTGCAGGCCGCCGCGACGGGGACCACCGGGCCGGCCAACGGGCTGCTGCGGGGCATGCCCGCCGGAGCGCTGGGTCGTCGGGGCGCCACCGCCGGCTATGTCAACAAATACGGATTCCGCTACAGCGTGCTGACACGCCCACCCTCGGCCGGATGACCCGCATGGACACCTCGACATACGGAGGCGATGCCCTCGTGATCAACCTCTTCCCGGAGGCGCAGTTCGCTGCCCACGCACAGATGCAGCAGGCCGTCAGCGCTCCAGCGACGGCGATCCACGAAACGTTCGACCACGCCCTGAGCACCGGCTCCGGGTGGTACGCGGTGACTGAGGCGGCCAACGCGGCCGCGACTAGTTGAGGAGTCAATGATGTTGGATTACGGGGCATTTCCGCCGGAGTTCAATTCGTCGCGGATCTATACGGGCCCGGGGTCGGGGTCGTTGATGGCTGCGGCGTCGGCGTGGAGCACGTTGGCGGCGGAGCTGAATTCCGCAGCGCTCAGTTATGAGCAGGTGGTGACCTCGCTGAGCAGTGAGGAGTGGTTGGGCACCGCCTCGGTGACGATGGCCCAAGCGGTGGAGCCCTACATCGCGTGGATGACCACGGCGGCCGCGCAGGCCGAAGAGGCCGCCGCGCAGGCGCGTGCGGCGGCGGCGGCCTATGAGGCGGCGTTGTCGTCGTCGGTGCCGCCGCCGTTGGTGGCGTCGAACCGCATGCAATCCAAGCAGTTACAGGCGACCAACGTGTTGGGGCAGAACACCCCGCTGATCGCCCAACTGGAGGCCCAGTACGGCGAGTACTGGGCCCAGGATGCCGGCGCGATGTACAGCTATGCGGGCCAGTCGTCGTCGGCGACCAAGCAGACGCCGTTCAAAGAAGCGCCGAAGATCACCAACGATTCCGGGACGGCCAATCAGACCGCTGCGGTCACCAATGCGACAGGCAACTCGACGGCGACCAACACGTCAAAAATCTTGCAGACGATGGCGACACCCGGCTCGGGCGGGACCGACCCGACCGCGGGCGGCACGACCCCGACCGCGACCCCGGCCGCCTCGGGCGGGAGCACGAGCGGGAGCCTGAGTGACCTCGTGAGCGCCTACAACCCGTTCTCCAGCCTGTTCTACAACACCGAAGGTCTGCCGTACTTCAGTATCGGTATGGGGAACAACTTTGTGCAGATCGGCAAGTCGTTGGGGTTGATCACCAGCGCTGCCCCGGCGGCGGCCAAGGCCCTGCCCGCGCTGGGGGGTTTGGGCGGGATGCTCGGTGGCGGTGCGGCCGCGGCGCATCCGGTGGCCGCGTTGGGCAGTGCGGCCTCGATCGGGGGCAAGTTGTCGGTGCCGGTCGCCTGGTCGGGAGCACCGGCGGTCGCGCCGGCGCTAGGTCATG
Source organism: Mycobacterium marseillense (assembly GCF_010731675.1). NCBI lineage: Bacteria > Bacillati > Actinomycetota > Actinomycetes > Mycobacteriales > Mycobacteriaceae > Mycobacterium > Mycobacterium marseillense. The sequence goes on along the minus strand of NZ_AP022584.1, from coordinate 1,051,869 downwards.
CGATCCCGGTCAGCACCATCAGCGCGGCCCCCGAAGCCGCCGGCGGACCCGGCAACCTGCTCGGAGGCATGCCCCTGGCCGGCGCCGGTGCCGGCGGCCACGGCGTGGCCGGCCCCAAATACGGCTTCCGCCCCACCGTCATGGCCCGACCACCCTTCGCCGGATAGCTTCCAGGCCCAGCGACACCGCGCGATCCGAAACGCGCCCTGCCCCGAAAGCATCACCGGCAGGGCGCGTTTCGGCGTTTCCGTTGCCACCGCGCCGCCGCCCGAGAGGGGATTGTCGGCCTGTCGCGGCGGCGAAACCTCGTATTCGGCTTTATCTGCGGCCGGATTTTTATCCCGCAGCGCGGGTTTTGACCTCCGCGGAGACGCTCGGAGTCAGGCCGCCTCACCGGGACGACGGCCCGCCCCATAGGTCATTGACGCGCCGTTCCCGCAGGTAATGGTCGCCGCTCGCGAGGCACGCGCCATGGCGGCCGCACGTCGGCGCGCGCCCGCGACACCGCTTTGAGAGAGGTCGTCGCCGCAGCCGCGGCCGGGCGAGGAAGCGGCGGGGGGCGGTGCGCCGATTTAGCCTTCCCAAGCAAGCAAATGCGCAATGTCATCGACACACGACCACGTACGAGGGGATACATGTCGTTCGAGCCCGGCGCCTCATAGCGATGGACTTCGGGGCATTACCGCCGGAGATCAATTCCGGTCTCCTCTATGCGGGTCCGGGTTCGGGGCCGATGATGGCCGCGGCCGCGGCCTGGGATGGCCTCGGCGCCGAGTTAGACAGCGCCGCAAGCGGTTACGCGTCGGTGGTTGCGGAATTGACCCATGCTCCCTGGGTGGGGCCCGCATCCGAGTCGATGTTGTCCGCCATCATGCCCTATGTGAGCTGGCTGGGCATTCTCGCCGCGGAGGCCGAGGAGACCGCCGGCCAGGCCCGTGCTGCCGCGGCGGCGTTCGAGGCGGCGTTTGCGATGACGGTGCCGCCGCCGGTGATCGCGGCCAACCGGGTGTTGCTGGCGAATCTGGTTGCGACGAACTTCCTCGGGCAGAACACCCCGGCGATCGCGGCCACCGAGGCGCAGTACATGGAGATGTGGGCCCAGGACGCCGGCGCGATGTACGGGTACGCCGGTTCGTCGCTGGCCGCCTCGGAGTTGGCCCCGTTCGCGCCGCCGCCGAAAACCTCGACGCCGGACGCGGCAGGCAACCAGGCCGCCGCGGTGGCGAAGGCCGTCGCCGAGCCGGCGGGCAACACGGCACAAAACACGTCACAGCTGGCATCGCCACAAGCGTTGTCGCTGAACGCCTCTCAAACGGTTCAGCACGCCTCGACGACTGCGACGGCGAACATGACGCCACCGGCGGCTACCTCGACCTCGACTTCGAGTTCGGCCTCGACAACCTACGCGACAATTATGAAAAACACCGTGGGCCTGGCGTACTTCTCCAACGGTATGACGAGTTTCTTTACGTCGATCGCGCAGCAGTTGACCTTTGGTCCCGGTGGTAGCACGGCCGGTGCCGGTGGTGCGTGGTTCCCCACTCCGCAGTTCGCGAGTTTGGGCCTGGGCAACCTCGGTGGTGGCGGTGTGGGCCACCTGAGCGGGGTAACGGCGAGTGCCGGGCAGGCCGCGCGGGTCGGGGCGCTGTCGGTGCCCCAGCATTGGGCGACGTTGACCTCGGCGGTCAGCCCGGCGACGGTGTCCGAGATGGACGCCACTCCCGTGCAGGCCGCCGCGACGGGGACCACCGGGCCGGCCAACGGGCTGCTGCGGGGCATGCCCGCCGGAGCGCTGGGTCGTCGGGGCGCCACCGCCGGCTATGTCAACAAATACGGATTCCGCTACAGCGTGCTGACACGCCCACCCTCGGCCGGATAAGCGGCAGAATTCGGCATGCGCACCCGCACCTTTATTCGCGACCGGATTTTATCCCCGGTCGGCGCACGCGTACCCCGAGCCACCACGACATCGCACCGGGGTGGGACGGGCGGGCGAATCTTCGGCTCCGGTCGTTTCCGCAGCTCGACGCCGTTGATGGGGCCAGGTTGCGCGTCGTCTGCCGGCGGGGAGGGGCTCGTGGCACCGGGCGCCCGAGCGGCGGGCAGGAAAGCCGCCCGCGAGCCGAGCGCGGCGGGGGCGGCCACCAGCCCATTAGCGTCTTTTGCAACTCGACGCATCGATTCGCGCAACACAGGTTAAGGGGCTATTCGTGCTGGATTATGGGGCCTTTCCGCCGGAGTTCAATTCGGCGCGGATCTATTCCGGTCCGGGATCGGGCTCGTTGGTGGCTGCGGCGTCGGCGTGGAGTGCGTTGGCGGCGGAGTTGAATTCGGCCGCCCTCAGCTACGAAAAGCAAGTGACCGCGCTCAGTAGTGAGGAGTGGTTGGGTGCGGCGTCGGCGACCATGGCCCAGGCGGTGACTCCCTATGTCGAGTGGATGACTGCGGCGGCCGCGCAGGCCGAAGAGGCCGCCGTGCAGGCGCGTGCGGCGGCGGCGGCCTATGAGGCGGCGTTGTCGTCGTCGGTGCCGCCGCCGTTGGTGGCGTCGAACCGCATGCAATCGCAGCAATTGCAGGCGACCAACGTGTTGGGGCAGAACACGCCGCTGATTGCGCAGTTGGAGGCCCAGTACGGCGAGTACTGGGCCCAGGATGCCGGCGCGATGTACAGCTATGCGGGCCAGTCGTCGTCGGCGACCAAGCAGACGCCGTTTCAGAAGGCGCCCGAGATCACCAACCCGTCGGGGGAAGCCAACCAACAAGCGGCGGCCACCAATGCGACGACGAATTCCACGGCGACCAACACCTCCAAGGTGTTGCAGTCGATGGCGCAGCCTGGCGCGGGCACGGCGCCCGGCGGGTCGTCGGGGTCCTCGTCCTCCTCGTCTCTGTCATCGTTTGCCAGTAGCTACAGCCCTTGGGCCAGCATCTTCTATAGCACTGAGGGTTTGCCGTACTTCAGCATTGGTATGGGGAACAACTTTGTGCAGATCTCCAAGTCGTTGGGGTTGATCGGTAGTGCGGCCCCCGCAGCGGCCAAGGCCCTGCCTGCGCTGGGGGGTTTGGGCGGGGTGCTCGGTGGCGGTGCGGCCGCGGCGCATCCGGTGGCCGCGTTGGGCAGTGCGGCCTCGATCGGGGGCAAGTTGTCGGTGCCGGTCGCCTGGTCGGGAGCACCGGCGGTCGCGCCGGCGCTAGGTCATGCGATCCCGGTCAGCACCATCAGCGCGGCCCCCGAAGCCGCCGGCGGACCCGGCAACCTGCTCGGAGGCATGCCCCTGGCCGGCGCCGGTGCCGGCGGCCACGGCGTGGCCGGCCCCAAATACGGCTTCCGCCCCACCGTCATGGCCCGACCACCCTTCGCGGGCTGAGCCGTGGCCAGCGGTGCGATCAACCAGCTGACATGGAGGAAAGGAGGTTCGAGCGACGCAGAACGGGCAACGGTTACTGCGGGGACTCGGTGCGACGAGTCCGTCGGCAGATTGTTTTTATGACGGCCGATGCAACCGCAGCAACCTATTTGACAGCGATCAGCAACTTTTTCGACCGGGGCCGAACTCCGTTTGTTCCGGCTGTCGCGCGAAGGGCTGCGGTCGAGGTCAGAGGCTGTTACTGTGTCGTTAACGAAAGTGAATTCGCCGTACCACTACGTGAACAATTGCAAACACGCTGCGTCCACCCCGGCCTCGGGGGTCGCAGTCATCTACTCTCGCAGAGTCGGGGAATGAACTAGGAGGGAAACAAACATGTCGTTCGTGACCACACAGCCGGAGGCTTTGGCCGCGGCGGCCGGGAACCTGCAGGCTATCGGGTCGACCTTGAGCGCCCAGAACGCAGCCGCTGCAGCCCCAACGACGGGGGTAGTACCCGCTGCTGCCGACGAGGTGTCGGCCTTGACCGCCGCTCAGTTCGCCGCCCACGCGCAGATGTACCAGGCGGTGAGCGCCCAGGCTGCGGCCATCCACGAGGCGTTCGTGAACACCCTGTCCACCAGCTCCGGTTCGTACGCTGCGACCGAGGCAGCCAACGCGGCCGCCGCCGGCTGATTCGTATCGGCGGTTCGGGGCTTGGGGCAGATTGTCACCGACGTGGGTTCCAAAGTAGCCGCCCAACGGGGGCTGGGTGCGGGGCCGCAGGGCTGTTTCCGCACAGCAACCTCCACAGCAACACGCACTCCGTCAACTCAAACGCCGCGGTTCGGGTCTGACGTCCGTTTCACCGTGACAACACCCGGTGGCCGCCGGTTGACGGGAAGGGGGGGTCATTTCTATCGATTCGGCACGGCGGTTGCGTAATCCGTAAACGATCCGGCCACCGTCGTAAACCACACCAACCACTCATTACGTAATAAGGAGACAGCCGACATGGCAACACGTTTTATGACCGACCCGCACGAGATGCGGGCGATGGCGGGCCGTTTCGAGGTCCACGCCCAGACCGTCGAGGACGAGGCTCGCAAGATGTGGGCGTCGTCGATGAACATCGCCGGCGCGGGCTGGAGCGGCCAGGCGCAGGCGACGTCGTATGACACCATGGGCCAGGTCAACCAGGCCTTCCGCAACATCGTCAACATGCTCCACTCGGTGCGCGACGGGTTGATCCGCGACGCGAACAACTACGAGCAGCAAGAGCAGGCCTCGCAGCAGATCCTCAGCAGCTAGCGCCGAAAATCGCCGCTGCGTAACATTTCGAGACATTAGGAGAACACCGATATGAGCATTAACTACCAGTTCGGCGACGTAGACGCCCACGGTGCCCTGATCCGCGCCCAGGCCGCGTCCTTGGAGGCCGAGCACCAGGCCATCGTTCGCGATGTGCTTGCTGCCGGTGACTTTTGGGGCGGTGCCGGTTCGGTCGCGTGCCAGGAGTTCATCACCCAGTTGGGTCGCAACTTCCAGGTGATCTACGAGCAGGCCAACTCCCACGGACAGAAGGTTCAGTCCGCGGGCAACAACATGGCCAGCACCGACAGCGCCGTCGGGTCCAGCTGGGCCTGACGCCTCGACCACAGGCGCGGCAGCACACCACCCGTCGGTGTGCTGCCGCGTCCTGCGGTTTACCGTGCAATGTGACGCTTGAGCAATTCAGGGATCAGTTGAGGGATTGATGGACCAACAGAGCACCCGCACCGACATCACCGTCAACGTCGACGGCTTCTGGATGCTCCAGGCGCTGCTGGACATTCGGCACGTCGCCCCGGAGTTGCGGTGCCGGCCCTACGTTTCCACCGACTCGAACGACTGGCTCAACGAGCACCCCGGCATGGCCGTCATGCGTGAGCAGGGCATCGTCGAGAACGACGAGGTCAACGAGCAGGTGGCCGCCCGGATGAAAGTGCTCGCCGCACCCGACCTCGAGGTGGTCGCCCTGCTGTCGCGGGGCAAGCTGGCCTACGGCGTCCTCGATGACGAGAACCAGCCTCCGGGCTCGCGCGATATCCCCGACAACGAGTTTCGCGTCGTCCTGGCCCGCCGCGGCCAGCATTGGGTTTCGGCGGTTCGGGTCGGCGGCGAGATCACCGTCGATGACGTCGCCGTCGCGGACAGCGCCTCGATCGCGTCGTTGGTGATCGACGCGCTGGAGTCGATCCACCACGCCGAGCCCGCCGCGATCAACGCGGTCAACGTGCCGCTCGAAGAGATGCTGGAAGCGACGAAGTCGTGGCAGGAGTCGGGCTTCAACGTGTTCTCCGGCGGGGACCTGCGCCGGATGGGCATCAGCGCCGCGACCGTGGCCGCGTTGGGCCAGGCGTTGTCGGACCCCGCCGCGGAGGTCGCCGTGTACGCCCGCCAGTACCAGGACGACGCCAAGGGCCCCAGCGCGTCCGTGCTGTCGCTCAAAGACGGCTCCGGTGGCCGCATCGCGCTCTACCAGCAGGCCCGGACCGCGGGCTCGGGGGAGGCGTGGCTCGCCATCTGCCCGGCGACCCCGCAGCTGGTGCAGGTCGGCGTCAAAACCGTGCTCGACACACTTCCCTATGGCGAGTGGAAAACTCACCGCCGGGTGTGACGTTCACGCGAAACACAGATTTCATCAATGTCGCCGCACTCAACATGCGGTTGAGCTGCGAACACGGCATACTTCTGTCAAGGCATCAGCAAATCTCAAACACGGGTGTCAACCACAACTCTTAATCGCAAGGCGAGGCAGATGGAATTCCAATTAGTCGGAATGCGCTGCGCGGGGGCTCGCAGCACGTCGGCGAGAACACCGGCGCCGGCCGGCACGCGAACGGCACGGGCTCACACATTCATCACGGTAGGGAGTGCAAGGCGATGACTGCGGTCGTTGAAGTACCACAGCCTGACGTAGAGGGCATCTCACAGCCCCAGGCTGTCGTCGTCGGCGTGATGGCCGGCACGGGTGTCCAGATCGGCGTCCTGCTGGACGCGAACGCCCCTGTCTCGGTGATGACCGACCCGTTGCTGAAGGTGGTCAACAGCCGGCTCCGCGAGCTCGGCGAGGCTCCGCTGGAAGCCGCCGGCCGGGGCCGCTGGGCGCTGTGCCTGGTGGACGGATCGCCGCTGCGGGCCACCCAATCGCTGAGCGAGCAGGACGTCTACGACGGCGACCGGCTGTGGATCCGGTTCATCCCGGACACCGAGCACCGGTCGCAGGTCATCGAGCACATCTCCACCGCGGTCGCGGCGGACCTCAGCAAGCGCTTCGCGGCCATCGACCCGGTGGTTGCCGTGCAGGTCGGTGCGTCGATGGTGGCCATCGGGGTGACGGCCGCGACCGGTCTGCTCGGCTGGTGGCGCTGGCACCACAACTCGTGGCTGCCGACGGTCTACGCGGGTGTGATCGGCGTGCTGATGCTGGGCGTTTCGCTGTTGCTCCTGATGCGGGCGAGCACCCAGCAGGAGCGGCGCGTCGGCGACATCATGCTGTTGAGCAGCCTTGCGCCCCTGTCGATCGCCGCGGCGTCCGCGCCGCCCGGCGGCGTGGGGTCGCCCCAAGCGGTGTTGGGCTTCGGCGTCCTCACCATCGCCGCCATCCTCGCGCTGCGTTTCACCGGACGCCGGCTGTCGATCTACACCGCGATCGTCACCGTCAGCTCGATCGCGGCGCTCGCCGCGCTCGCGCGCATGGTGGCCATGACCAGCGCCGTGACCCTGCTGACCTGCGTCGTGCTCGTGTCGGTCCTGATCTACCAAAGTGCACCGGCGATTTCGCGGCGGCTGGCCGGCATCCGCCTGCCCGTCTTCCCGTCGGCCACCAGCCGATGGGTGTTCGAGGCCCGGCCCGACCTGCCCACCACCGTGGTGCGCTCCGACGGCGGCCCCCCGGTGCTGGAGGGGCCCGCCTCGGTCCGCGACGTGCTGACGCAGGCCGAACGCGCCCGCTCCTTCCTGTCAGGTTTGCTGATCGGGCTCGGCGTGCTGATGGTCGTCTCGCTGACCGCCCTGTCGGACCCGCACACCGGGCAGCGCTGGTTGCCGGTCCTGCTGGCCGGCTTCAGCGCGGGATTTTTGTTGCTGCGCGGCCGCTCGTACGTCGACCGCTGGCAGGCGATCACCCTGGCCGGCACCGGGGTGCTGATCGTCGGTGCAGTCGTGGTGCGCTACGCGCTGGTGCTGCAGTCCTCGCTGGCGGTCTCGATCTGCGCGGCGATCCTGGTTTTGGTGCCGGTGGCGGGACTTACCTCCGCGGCCGTGGTGCCGAACACGGTCTACAGCCCGCTATTCCGCAAATTCGTGGAATGGATTGAATACCTCTGCCTGATGCCAATTTTCCCGCTGGCATTGTGGTTGATGAATGTCTATGCAGCAATCCGCTATCGCTGACCGCACAGTGTGGCGCGGCCGCGCGACCGCCGCGACCATCGCCGCCGTCTTGATCGCTTCGGGTGCGTTGGCGAATCTGCCGCCCGCCTATGCGATTTCGCCCCCGACGATCGACGCCGCGGCGGTGCCGCCCGACGGTACGCCCGGGCCGGGGGCGCCGATGAAGCAGAACTCGTACTGCACCGAGGTGGGCGTGCTGCCCGGGACCGATTTTCGGCTGCAGCCCAAATACATGGACATGCTGAACCTGCAGGAGGCGTGGCAGTTCGGTCGCGGCGCCGGCCAGAAGGTGGCCGTCATCGACACCGGCGTCACCCCGCACCCCCGGTTTCCGCACTTGATCCCGGGCGGCGACTACATCATGTCCGGTGATGGGCTGTCCGACTGCGACGCGCACGGCACCATCGTGGCGTCGATGATCGGCGCGGCCCCGGCCAACGGCGCGGGGGTGCCGCCGGCGGCACCGCGCAAGCCGGTCACCATTCCGACCACGGAGCCACCGCCGAAAGCGCCGCCCCCGCAGACGGTCACCCTGTCACCGTTGCCCCAGACCGTGACGATGGTTCCCCCGCCGCCCCAGGAACAGTCGCCTCCGGGCCCCTTCGGGGCGCCCCCGCCGCCACCCGCGGCCCCGGCGCCCGGCGGACCCGCCCCGGGCCCGCCCCAGGGCGGGCAGGCCCCGGCGGGCAACCATGGGAGCGGCACGGTGACCATCCCGGGCTACTCCGGTGGCGCGCACGTGGTCAACGTGGACAATCCGCGCCCGCTCGACCCGCCGCCACCGGCGCCGCCGCCACCCGCGCCGCCCAAGGGCGGCCCGGATGCGTTCAGCGGGATCGCGCCGGACGTCGACATCATCGCGATCCGGCAGACCAGCCAGGCCTTCGGCCTCAAGGACGCCTACACCGGCGATGAGGATCCGCAGACCTCGGCGAAGATCGAAAACATCCAGACGATGGCGCGGGCGATCGTGCACGCCGCCAACATGGGCGCGTCGGTCATCAACATCTCCGACGTGACGTGCATGAGCGCGCGCAACGTCATCGACCAGCGCTCGCTGGGCGCCGCGGTCCGCTATGCGGCCGTCGACAAGAACGTCGTCATCGTGGCCGCGGCCGGTGACACCAGCAAAAAGGACTGCAAGCAAAATCCGCCGCATGATCCGTTGCAGCCCAACGATCCTCGCAACTGGAATTCCGTCACCACCGTCGTGACACCGTCCTGGTTCAGCGACTACGTCCTGACCGTCGGGGCGGTCGACGAGGAAGGCCGCCCGCTGAGCCAGGGCAATCAGGGCCAGGCATCGACGAGCGTGGCGGGCCCCTGGGTGGGCATCGCCGCGCCCGGCACCGACGTCGTCGGACTGTCGCCGCGAGACGACGGGCTCATCAACGCGATCGACGGACCCGACAACACGCTGCTGGTCCCGTCCGGCACCAGCTTCTCCGCGGCGATCGTGTCGGGGGTGGCGGCGCTGGTGCGCGCCAAGTTCCCGCAGCTGTCGGCCTATCAGGTCATCAACCGGTTGACGCGCACCGCCCGCGCGCCCGCGCGCGGCGTGGACAACCAGGTCGGCCACGGGGTCGTCGACCCCGTCGCGGCGCTGACCTGGGACGTGCCCGACGGTCCGGTGAAGCCGCCGCAGCAGCTCTCGGCGCCGCTGACCGTTCCGAAGCCGGCCCCGCAGCGGGATATGGTGCCTGTATGGGTTGCCGCCGCAGGACTGTTCGTGGCGTTGCTCATCGGCGGCGGAGTATTCGGTACGGCGATGTTGATGAAGCGATCGCGCAAACAGCAATAGGGGCGGAGCAGCACTCATGAAGTCGCAACGCAGGTTTGGGTTGTCTTTGTCGTTTCCGCGGCTGACCACGGTGTTCCTGGTCGACGTCGTGATCATGGCGGTGGCCAGTCACTGCCCGGAATCCTGGCAGGGCACCTACCGCATCGCGTTCTGGGTGGGCGTCGGCCTGGCCGCCCTGATCACCCTGCTGTCGCTGGTCACCTACCACGGGCTGACGGTGACGTCGGGGCTGGCGACGTGGCTGTGGGATTGGTCCGCCGATCCCGGGTCCGCGCTGGCCGCCGGCTGCACCCCGGCCATCGATCACCAACGCACATTCGGCCGCGACACGGTGGGCGTGCGCGAGTACCAGGGCCGGCTCGTCACGGTGATCGCCGTCAACGGCGGCGAGGACGACCCGGCGTCGCGCCACCGTCACCGGACGTCGCGCCCCACCTTGCTGGTCCAGGCCGTCGCGTCGGGACTGCGCCAGTTCGACATCCACCTCGATGACATCGACATCGTGTCGCTCAAGGTGCGCCGCGGCGGGAACGCCGCCGAGTTGTCGAAGCTCGACGATTGGGGCCCCGAGGAATGGGAGGTGGCGAACGATCAGCCCACCTCCTACGTGCGCCGGACCTGGCTGGTGTTGCGGATGAACCCGCAGCGCAACGTCGCCGCGGTGGCGGCCCGGGATTCACTGGCGTCGACTCTGGTGGCGGCCACCGAACGGCTCGCGCAAGATCTCGACGGGCTGACTTGTGCGGCAAGGCCGTTGACCGCCGAGGAGCTCGCCGAGGTCGACCGTGCGGTACTCGCCGACCTGGAGCCCACGTGGAGCCGGCCCGGGTGGCGCCGCCTCAAGCACTTCAACGGGTTCGTGACGAGCCTGTGGCTGACGCCGTCGGACATCACCACCGACAAGCTCGAGGAGCTGTGGGAGGACGACACGTTCGCCACCGTGCTGACCATTCGGCTCACCTCGCGCGGCGGCCGTCCGCAGGTGTCGGCGTGGGTGCGCTATCACACCGAGAAGCGGCTGCGCAGGAACGTCTCGTCGGGGCTCAACCGCCTCACCGGACGTCAGCTGGCCGCGGTGCGGGCCAGCCTGCCCGCCCCGACGGCCCGCACCCTGCTGGTCGTGCCGAGCCGTCCGTTGCGCGCGGACGACGATGAGCTCTCGCTGTCCGTCGACCAGCTGCAGGGGAGCTCGGCGGGCGTATCCGTAGCGCAATGACGAGGCCCCAATCAACCGCTGAAAGCGCCCGTAACGCGATGGTCGCCGGCCTGCTGGCATCCGGCGTGTCGGTCAACGGGCTGCAACCCAGCCACAACCCGCAGGTTGCGTCGCAGATGTTCACCACGGCGACCAACCTGGACCCGTCGATGTGCGACGCCTGGCTGGCGCGGATGCTCGCGGGGGAGCAGACCCTCGACGTGCTCGCCGGCGCCTGGTCGTCGATCCGGACGTTGGGGTGGGAGACCCGTCGCCTCGGGGTCACCGAGTTGCAGTTCCGCCCCGAGGTGTCCGACGGGCTGTTCCTGAAGCTTGCGGTGACCAGCGTGGAATCGCTGGCCTGCGCCTACGCCGCCGTGCTGGCCGAGGCCAAACACTATGCGGAGGCGGCGAAACTGCTCGACGGCGTCGAACCCCGCCAGGCCTTCGAGGAGGAGCTGGTCAGCTATGTGCGCGGCGTGCTGTACTTCCGCACCGGGCGGTGGCCGGACGTGCTCAATCAGTTCGGCGAGGGCAAGGGATGGCGCCAGCCCGAGCTGAAGGCCGCGGGGGCGGCGATGGCCACCACGGCTCTGGCCTCGCTCGGCGTGTTCGAAGAGGCCCTGCGCCGCGGCCAGGAGGCCATCGAAGGCGACCGGGTGCCCGGCGCCGCGAACATCGCCCTGTACACGCAGGGCATGTGTTTGCGCCACCTGGGCCGCGAGGACGAGGCCGTCGAGCTGCTGCGGCGCGTCTATTCGCGGGATCCGAAGTTCACCCCGGCCCGCGAGGCGCTGGACAACCCGAACTTTCGCCTGATCCTGACCGACCCCGAAACGATCGAGGCCCGCACCGACCCGTGGGATCCCGAGAGCGCGCCCACCCGGGCGGAGACGGAGGCCGCCCGCCACGCCGAGGAGGCGGCGAAGTACCTGGCCGAGGGCGACGCCGAGCTCAACGCCATGCTGGGCATGGAGCGGGCCAAGCGGGAAATCAAGCTGATCAAGTCGACGACGAAGGTGAACCTGGCGCGCGCCAAGATGGGCCTGCCGGTGCCGGTGACGTCGCGCCACACCTTGCTGCTCGGTCCGCCCGGAACCGGAAAGACCTCGGTGGCAAGGGCTTTCAGCAAGCAGCTGTGTGGGCTGACCGTGCTGCGCAAACCGGTGGTGGTCGAGACCAGCCGCACCAAGCTGCTGGGCCGCTACATGGCCGACGCGGAGAAGAACACCGAGGAGATGCTCGAGGGCGCCCTGGGCGGCGCGGTGTTCTTCGACGAGATGCACACCCTGCACGAAAAGGGCTACCAGCAGGGTGACCCCTACGGCAACGCGATCATCAACACGTTGCTGTTGTACATGGAGAACCATCGCGACGAGCTGGTCGTCTTCGGCGCCGGCTACGCCAAGGCCATGGACAAGATGCTCGAAGTAAATCAGGGCCTGCGGCGGCGGTTTTCGACCGTGATCGAGTTCTTCAGCTACACCCCGGACGAACTGGTCGCGCTGACGCGGCTGATGGGCCAGGAGAACGAAGACGTCATCACCGATGAATCGGCACAGGCCCTGCTGCCGTCATACACCAAGTTCTATCTCGACGAAACGTATTCGGAGGACGGGGATCTCATCCGCGGCATCGACACGCTCGGCAATGCCGGTTTCGTCCGCAACGTGGTGGAAAAGGCCCGCGATCACCGCAGTTTCCGTCTGGACGACGAGGATCTGGATGCGGTACTGGCCAGCGACGTGACCGAGTTCAGCGAGCGCCAGCTGCTGCGGTTCAAGGAGCTGACCCGCGAGGATCTCGCCGAGGGCCTCAGCGCAGCGGTGGCCGAGAAGGCCAACTAGCCGGGCGCAGCGGGTCGCCACCATCGAACTGGCCGGGCGCGGGCCGGGTTCGCGAGTGACGCGCCGGTCGCGGGTAAGTGATTGTGATTGTGTTGCACGTCAATTTGACTCAGCGAAGCCCGAGTGCCACCATGGCCTGTGCAAGCACCTCGCTAGGTGAGGCGTCTGCACGGACATAGGCCACTGACCTCGAACGTCGAGAGACGCCCAGGGTCAGGACAGCTCCTCCCGGATTAAGGGTTGAGCCCAAGTGGCTTCCGGCCCTGGCGGGCCGGATACGCCGTGTGGTGCCGAAGCTCTGACGAGAGGGGTGCGCGCCCAACGGTTCTCGCGTTGGGCGCTTATCCCCGCGTGCAACGTATGGCATCCCCGTATGCCCTGGCCGCGAGGAGGTGAGAGCGAAGTGAGTCCCGGCGATAGTCCGTATCCCAGATCGATGACCATTTCGTTGCGATCCGACCCCGGCCACGTTTCGTAGCCCGATTCGGCTCGTTCCACATATTCTCGCGCACGCCAACGCTTTACGCGTGCGTGCGTGAGCGTGCGCGGAATTAGCCCGGCTGGCGAACCACGGCTGAGTTCGGTCTCTTGGTGAGGAGAACTCCGATGTCGCGTTGCGTGTCGGCGGCTATGGCCGCTGCGTTATCAGCGTCAATGCCAACACAATTCAGCGTCCACGCCGCCGCGTGCCCGACGCCAGTCGCAGCGAGCTAGGGGAGGGACCCGGCAATGTTCGTGGACTTCGCGATGCTCGCACCCGAAATCAACTCCGCGCGTATGTATGCCGGACCGGGATCGGGTCCGATGCTGGTCGCCGCGTCGGCGTGGAATGGCCTGGCCGCGGAATTGCGTTCGGCCGCACTGTCGTACGGGTCGGTGCTCTCGTCGTTGACCAGCGAGGAATGGCATGGCCCCGCATCGGCGGCGATGGCCGCCGCGGCCACGCCGTACGTGGCCTGGATGAGCAGCACCGCCACGCAAGCCGAGCAGGCCGCGGCCCAGGCCGAAGCCGCGGCGGCCGCCTATGAGGCCGCGTTCGCGGCCACGGTGCCACCGCCGGTGATCGCGGCGAACCGCACGCAGCTCGCTACGCTGATCGCCACGAACGTGCTGGGCCAGAACACGCCGGCGATCGCGGCCACCGAGGCGCAGTACGGCGAAATGTGGGCCCAGGACGCGGCAACCATGTACGGCTACGCCGGCTCCTCGGCCGCCGCGACCCGCCTGGCGATGTTCACCGAGCCGACGCAGACGACCAGCCAGGACGGGCAGGCCCGCCAGGCCGGCGCGGTCGCCCAGGCCACGGGCGCCTCGGCGGGAAACCAGCAGGCGACGTTGTCGCAACTGAACACCGCCGTACCGAACGCGCTGCAGACCCTGTCGTCGCCGACGGAATCGTCGACGCCGTCGACGTCGGGTCTGTCGTCGATCCTGGACCCGAACAGCAATTTCTGGAACACGATCACGTCGACCGGCGCGCTTGATCCGGCCCAGGTTGTGCAGACCGTGACGAGTTCGACGCTGATCGGCGCCAGCGCCGGCGCCCTCAACGACCTGGCGAGCGGCGCGCCGGTGGCGACGGGCATCGGAACGGGCGCCCAGGGCCTGTCGGGCTTGGCGGGCATGGGTAATGCGGGCGCGTCGGTCTCGGCGGGACTGGGCCGGGCATCCCTGGTGGGTCCGCTCTCGGTGCCGCCGAGCTGGGCCCCGCCCGCGCCGGTCGCCGGTCCGTTGGCGTCGACGTTGGGGGGTACCCCGATGGTTGCGCCGCAGCCGGCGATGGCAGCCGGTATGCCCGGAATTCCCTTCGGCGGCATGGGAAGCCAGGGACTCGGACGCGCTGTACCGCAGTACGGCTTCCGGCCGAACTTCGTGGTTCGCCCGCCCGCGGCCGGATAGTCACTGACGCGGGCCCGGCGCTCGCCGACCGGCGAAGTCCCGGCCTAACTGCGTGCCCGGCGGCGGGAAAATCGCTGCCGCCCAGATCTTTACATCGGCGGTTGGAGAAACTGTCGGCGCCGGCGCCGGGCCGATCTTCGCTCGATGGGGTCATATCACAATCGAATGTCGTTGTGTGTGAAGATAACCCATTCACAGCGAACTACCAGTCGCTAATCAGTGCCACATCAGGCTCGACGCGTCTAGTCGTATGAGTAGACCTTAGGAGGCCGGTGTGACGATCAACCGCCAGTTCGACAATGTCGACGCCCATGGTGCCCTGATCCGTGCCCAGGCCGTGTTTTTGGATCCCGAGCATCGGGGCTTGCTGCCGTCGACGTTGGGGCGGCTCGAGTTCGGGGGCGACTCCTGGTGATCTACGGGGGGCCAACTCCCACGGACAGACGATTCGGCGGTCCGCGGGTAGCAATCTGGCCGCCGCCGACAGCGTCGTCGGGCTCTAGCTGGGCGTGGTCGTATTCCGCGGAATTGCGGAATCAGACGGATGAGACGCGTGGTACACGACAGTGATGTCGAACCAAAGCGGCTTATCAATGCGCGAAACATTACGCAAGTGTTGTCAGGGGTGAATGTGATAGGACGCTTCTGGGCGCCATATTAAGGCGTGGTTATAGAAGGAATTTGCATATCGATCGATGCTGCCTGAGCAATTATTATCGGCAGGTGGTCCGATCAACGCATTGGCCCCATAACCCGTGGGTGAAGCCTCGCTAAAAGGGAAGAGGACGAGTGATTTACGCCACTGGCCTGGCGGTATTCACCAGCCAATCTCACACGCGGCAGCAGGCCCGCGACATGGATGTTTTACCTGAGTTTACCTGACGGGAACGCCGACTGAATAACTTTCGTGCACCCTTGTCAGTGCAAAAGCAATGAGGCTTAGCCACTAGTTTGTTTGCCAATTATGGCTCCCGGTTCGCAGTAGGGAAGGGGGCGCTTGCTGTCTTCAACACGCGGAACCTACATGCGCTTGAAAGCGGATTTCACGAGCGTGCTCAGCGCTGCGTGTTTGTCAAGACGTGGCCCGCGACGCCGTGATCACCACAGGCGCCATTCGAGGAGGTCCTAGATGCTGGATTTCGGTGCATATCCGCCGGAATACAACTCGGGGCGGATGTACGTCGGCGCCGGATCGGGGCCACTGCTCGACGCCGCGGCCGCATGGGACGAATTGGCCGCGGAGCTGCAGACGACGGGCGCGTCGTACAGCTCGACCGTTGAGACGCTCACGACGGGTCCGTGGACGGGCCCGTCATCGATGGCGATGGCCGCCGCGGCTGCTCCGTACGTGGCGTGGATCCATGCGACGGCCGCGCAGGCCGAAGAGGCGGGGGCCCAGGCCAAGCTTGCCGCCAGCGCCTACGAGGCGGCATTCGCCGCCACCGTGCCGCCGCCGGTGATCGCCGCCAACCGTGCGTTGCTCGCCACGTTGATCGCCACCAACATTTTGGGCCAGAACACCCCGGCCATCGCCGCCACCGAGACCCAATACATGGAGATGTGGGCACAGGATGCCGCCGCGATGTACGCCTATACGGCGTCTTCGGCGAGCGCCTCTGCGTTGGCGCCCTTCAGCGAGCCGCCGAAGACCACCAACGACTCGACCGGCGCGACGCAGGCGGCTGCGGTTACTCAGTCGAGCGCCCAGTCCGGTTCGAACACGGCGTCGCAGCTGTCCCAGTTGAGCACCACGATGCAACCGGCGGTGCAGACGGTGACCAACGGCACCTCGACGGGAGCCACCTCGACCGAGCTGACGACGCCGAGTTTCATCACCAACTGGAACGAGTTTTGGTCGGTCGTGACGGGGGTGTACTCGCCGCAGTCGTGGACCACCATCCCCGGCGGGCCCTTCTTGTCGTTCGGCCAGGCCTACGCGTGGGGGCAGAACGGGCAGGCCGCCGCCGCCTATCTGGCTGGACCGAAAGCCATTTCGGGCGCGCTGGCCCCCTTGACCAGCGGCACCAGCGCCGTCAAGCCCATGCTCAGCTCCGCGGTCGGGGCGGGGCAGGCGTCGGGGTCGATGGGCAAAGCCGCTCTGGTCGGCAGCATGTCGGTGCCCCAGGGCTGGACGGACGCCGCCCCGGCGCTCCGAACGGTCGCCCAGGTGTTGCCGGCCAACGTGGCGGCGGCGCCCGCCGCGCTGGCCGGCGAGGAGGGCGTGTTCAGCCAGATGGCCCTGTCCAGCTTGGCCGGCCGCGCCGTCACCGCCGCGGCGGCCCGTCCGGTCGGCGGCGCCGCCTCGACGGTGGGCGCGCTGGGCGGGGTTGCCGCGGAGGCCGATCCCGCCGCGGCAACCATCATCGTGATCCCGTGCATCGAGGAATGACCACGATGACCAAACCGCTTGGCAGCCAAGCCCTTCCGTCCGAACACCGAGGTAGGGGGTAGCAGGGATGTTTTATGGAGCCTTTCCGCCGGAGTTCAACTCGGGCCGGATGTACAGCGGTCCGGGCGCCGGATCGCTGGTGGCCGCGGCGACGGCCTGGCAGAGTTTGGCCACCGAATTGCAGTCCGCGGCGGCGTCTTATTCGTCAGTGCTCTCGAGCCTGACCTCCGGGCCCTGGGTCGGGCCGTCCTCGGTCGCCATGGCATCCGCGGCCGCCCCGTATGTGGCCTGGATGCAGCAAACCGCCGTCTACGCAGCGGAATCCGCAACCCAGGCGACCGAGGCGGCGACCGCGTACGAGGCGGCGTTCGCCGCACACGTGCCGCCGGCGGTGATCGCGGAAAACCGTGCGCTGCTGGCGCAATTAATGGCGACGAACCTCTTCGGGCAGAACACCTCGGCGATCGCCGCGAACGAGGCCCAATACGGTGAGTTCTGGGCGCAGGACGCCACGGCGATGGACACCTACTTCGCCTCCTCGGCGACCGCCTCCAACAAACTGACCGAATTCAGCCCGGCGCCCCAGACCACCAACGAGGCGGCCGAACCGATGCAAGCGGCGGCGGTGACGTCGGCCGCCAGCACCCCCGCGGCCAACGTGGCGAATGCCGCGGCGGCAGGGACGACCACGCTGCCCTACAGCGGGCCCTTCTCCGGAGCGGCGAACCTGGCCTACCTCTACCAGACTTTCATGACGGATCTCTTCAACACCGTCCCCGGCGGGGCGAGCTTCTACACGGCGATGTACAACGCCGTGAAGGTGCCGTTGGGCCTGACCACGCAGTTCAACGACATCGGACTGTTGGTTAACTTCCCGGTGTCGCAGTGGCTGAAGTTCGCGCCGCCCATCGCATACGGTGCGTTGCCCAAAGACGCGCTCGGCGCCGGGCTCGGGGCGTTGGGCTTCGGACGCGGCACCCTGTACAGCGCGATCAGCCCGACCGCTGGCATGGGGAACGCCGGCACCCTGGTCGGCAAGCTTTCGATCCCGCCCAGCTGGGCCACGGCCACACCGTCGGTCAGGACTGTCGCCGCCGCCCTGTCGGCCGCAGGCAGCGAGGCCGTGCCGGCCGCCGCGCTGGGCGAGGGCAGCTTGTTCAGTTCGATGGGGCTGGCCGGGATGCTGGGCAGCGCACTGGGCTCCGGGGGGCCGACCGTGGTCCGCGGCGGCGTCCGCAACCGGATGGCCGCGATCAAGGACGTCAAAGACAAGCAATCACCCGAACAGCTGAAACGCCTTGTCGCCCAAATCTCGGAGAAGCCCGAAAGCGTGCAGCACCACAACGTCGATCAGGAGAACCTCGACGCGCTGCTCGAGCAGTTGGCCAAAAAGCCCGGCATTCACGCGGTGCATCTGAAGAAGCCGGGCAAGTCCGCAATCCTGCCGACGGAAGCGCAGTTGGGTTAGGGGACAAGGCAATCGGTGTGCACGCGGCCGAGCGTGCGTGATGACAGAAGGGTGATAAGCGATGACAAGACTACTGGCACTCCTGGGTGCCTTCGCGACGATCGGCCTTGCCGCACCGGCCTACGCCGATCCCGGGCCAGACCCGGGCGGTGACGACGGCGGCTTCGTCGCGGCGCTGCAGCAATCCGGCTTCAGCTTTGCCACGCCGGGTTCGGCCGTCGCCGCCGGGCGGGCAGTGTGCTCGTGTTTGAACAACGGCGAATCCGGCCTGGAGGTCGTCCACGACGTGAAGACCCACAACCCCGGCATGGATATGGAGATGGCATCCAATTTCGCCCTGCTTTCCGCGAAGTTCTACTGCCCCCAGCAACTCTCCAAAACGTGACGCGCCGACCGGCCTAGGCCCTAAATGCGTTGTTGCACAACATGTCTGCGCCCTTATATCCGGCGCTGCGCGTGGCGCCCCGGCATGCGACAATCAGGATCATGAGACTGCTGCTGGCGCTGGGCGTCGGCGTTTCGGCTGCCGTCGGCCTGGCTTCGCTCGCGCACGGTGAACCGGGGACAACCGGCGGCGACGAGGCCGGTTTCCTTGCGTCCCTGCGTAGCGCGGGCATCACGTATTCGACCCCGGACGGAGCGATAAAGTTCGCCAAGGCCGTATGCGTGTCGATGGGGAACGGCGAACTGGGGCCCCAGATGATGGACGAATTGAAGAGCCAGAATCCCGGACTCACCAACGAGCATGCGACGTCGTTCTTGGCGATCGCGGCGAAATATTATTGCCCGCAGCAACTCAACAGGAGATAGCTCCGTAGCCCATGGCGACGGTGCGGCCGAGGGCACCTGAAATACATTGCGCTCGAAGTACATTGCCCGGCCACGCATGGAACCCACTCGGTCCACAGGTCAGCTGATTGCGCCCCCCATGCGGATCCTGAGAATTTCTCAGTCGCACGACGCGTTAGAGCGCTGCCGGTAAAACACATGGAATATACATATGCTCCACCGGCAAATCTCATGAATTCCATTTGAGCCGCAGCTCATTTGCGAAATGGCCCCATGTTCGTCCCTACCCTGGCACCAGAGCAGGACGGGAGGCGACGGGTGGACTTCGGGGCGCTGCCGCCAGAGGTCAATTCAGGACGGATGTACGTGGGGGCCGGATCGGGACCCTTGCTGGCGGCCGCCGCGGCATGGGATGCGCTGGGAGCCGAACTGTATTCCTATGCGGCGGCCTACAGCTCGGCGATCGCCGGCATGACCGTGGGGTCCTGGCTGGGACCGGCAGCGACGGCGATGAGTGCCGCGGCCGCACCTTACGTGGCGTGGGCCACGACGACGGCCGCGCAGGCGGAGCAGGTGGCGACGCAGGCCGGGCTCGCCGCCGCAGCCTACGAGACCGCGTTCGCCGCGACGGTGCCCCCACCGGTGATCGCCGCCAACCGCAGCCTGTTGATGACGCTGATCGCCACAAACATCATCGGCCAGAACACCGCGGCCATCGCGGCGGCCGAAGCCGAGTACGCCGAAATGTGGGCCCAGGATGCCGTCGCGATGTACGCCTACGCCGCCTCGTCGGCCGCGGCCACACAGCTGACGCCGTTCACCGAGCCACCGCAGACCACCGATTCGTCCGCGGCGGCAAGGCAATCCGCAGCGATCGCGCAAGGTGCCGCCTCGGACATCCCATCCCAGCTGTCGGAGCTGATCAACGTGACGCCGACGATGCTGCAAGGCCTGGCGACGACCCCGTCGGCAGCGGCGGCGACGCCGGCGGCATCGATCATCGAAGCGATCTATCCCATCACGGCCGCGCTGCGCCCCTTTTTCGCCGCCGTCACCGGCGCTTACAGCCCCATCGGGGCTCTCATCGTGCCCGGCGGCTGGTTCCTGTTTGCCCTCCAGCCCCTCGGTGTAGCCCAAAACGTGCCGGGCGTGGCCGAACTGCTTGGCGGTGGGAAGGACATCGCCGGGGGATTGTCGCCGCTGGCGCCGCTGCGGGGCGGCTACGTCTCCGCGGTGACACCAGAGATCGGGGGCGTGGCCGGGTCGATGGGCCGCGCGACCCTGGTCGGGTCGCTGTCGGTCCCGCAGGGCTGGGCCACGGCCGCGCCCGTGATGAGAACGGTCGCCTCGGTACTGCCGGGCGCGAGCTTGGGCGCCGTCCCGGCGATGACCGCCACGTCGCACGGGGCCATGTTCGGCGAGATGGCCATGGCGAGTGTGGCCGGACGCGCGCTCGCGGGCGCGGGCGTGCGCACCGTCAGCAACGGCACGACCGGCGTCGCCGCAGCGGCCGCCGATGGCGTCGCGACCACCGCCACGATCATCGTGGTGCCGGCGGATTGATGGGCGTTCGACATGACACCACTGGCATCGCCGCACCCGACCGGGGGGAACGACCAATGTCTCCTGTGACCTCACCGCCGCAAACGCCGGCGAGGCACGGGATGTTTGCCAGCACCCCCGGTCGGTCCGTGGCGGCCATCGGCCCGACGGGCGCGGGAAGGCCATGCCGATGACGTTCGCGCTCCAGCCCCCCGAAATCACCTCCGGCCAGATGTACACGGGTCCGGGGGTGGGACCGATGCTGGCGGCCGCCGCGGCGTGGGACGCGCTGGCGGCCGAACTGCAGTCCACGGCGTCGTCCTACGGGTCGATTGTCGAGGGTCTGGCCAGCGAGGCGTGGGCCGGCCCGTCTGCCGCCGCCATGGCCGCCGCGGCCGCGCCGTACGTGGCGTGGATGTCGGCGACGTCGGCGCAGGCTAAGACGGCGGCCGTCCAAGCCACGGCGGCCGCGGGCGCCTACGAGAGCGCGTTCGCGGCGGTGGTGCCGCCACCCGAGATCGCGGCCAACCGTGTCCGGCTCGCAACGCTGTTGGCTACCAACGTTTTCGGGCAGAACACCGCCGCGATCGCCGCCACCGAGGCCGAATACGGGGAAATGTGGGCCCAGGACGCCGCCGCGATGTACGCCTACGCCAGCGCGTCCGCGGCCGCCACGCGGCTGGCGCCGTTCCCCGAGCCACCGCAGACCACCAACCAGACGGGGATCGCCGCCCAGGCGGCCGCGCTGGGCGAGGCCACCGGCGTGGCGAGCGCCAGCGCCACGGCCGCGGACGCGGCGGCCCCACCCTCGGGCATCATCAGCGACTTGCTCGAGGCCATCGGCAACGCGTCCCGCGGTTACATGGAGTTCTGGGACCAGGTGCTCAACACCCTGACCGGGTCCCCCCTGGCGGGCACGACATGGCAGAACACCTTCGGGATCCTCGCCGACATCGGCCGGTTCAACACGGTAGCCAGCGAAGCCCTGGCCCCGTTCAACCTCGCCATGACGGAGTTCAAATACTTCTACAACCTGCCCGTCGAGGGCATGGACATCCCGAAGTCCGCGCTGGGAGCCGGGCTCGGCATGCGGTCGGCCGGCGCGGGGCTGACCAGCGCGGCATCGGCAGGCATGGGCGAGGCGAACGTGGTGGGCAAGCTATCGGTGCCGCCGACGTGGGCGTCGGCGACCCCGGCCATCCGGTTGGCCAGCGGCCTGGCGCCGAGCGCCGGCATCGCCGCGGCGCCCGCGGCCGGAATCCCGGGCAGCCTGCTCGGCCAGATGGCACTGGGAAGCCTGACCGGAGGAGCTCTCGGCTCCGTCACGCCGCACGTCGTCAGCGCCCGGGGCGTCCGGGCCCGCGCCGGGGGAGCGGCGACGCCCGCCGAGCCCGTCAAACTCGACGACGTCATCGCCAAGCTGCAAAAGCAACCGGAAGCCGTGCAGCACTGGAACGTCGACAAGGCCGGACTCGACGATCTGCTCGACCGCCTGTCGAAAAAGCCCGGCATCCATGCGGTGCACGTGTCCAGCGGAGACAAGCCCAAAATGACCGTGCCCGACGGCCTCGGAAAGGCGGGATCGGCATGAAAAATCTCGTTGCGCTGCTCGGCGCCGTCGCAGTGATCGGTTTCGCGGCGCCCGCGCACGCCGAGCCCGAGGGCGACGATGCGGCGTTTTTGGCCAACCTCAGCAACTCCGGCATCACCTACAGCAACCCCAGCCAAGTCATCACATCCGCCAAAGCCGTATGCGGGTTGATGGGCCGGGGCGAAACCGGTTTGCAGGTCGTCAGCGACATCAAGGACCAGAACCCCGGCATGACGATGGACGCCGCCGCCAAATTCGCGGCACTCGCATCGAGCGCCTACTGCCCGCACCACATCGCCCCCAAGGCCGGTTAGCCTGAGACTCGCCGCCCGCCGGGGAAGACGCCCGACGCCAGCGGTTCGGTTGGGCTCCACTTGCGGTTAACCCGGATTTGGTTAGCTCCCTTCGCCGTCTGCCATCCGGGAAGGAGCGTGTCGTGGAAACGATGAGCGCCGTCGATTTCGCGCTACGCCTCGGCGTCGGCGTGGGGTGCGGCGCACTGATCGGCCTGGAGCGGCAGTGGCGGGCCCGCCGGGCCGGCCTGCGCACCAACGCGCTGGTGGCCGGAGGCGCGACGCTGTTCGTCCTGTACGCGGCGGCCACGTCGGATTCCAGCCCCACCCGGGTCGCCTCCTATGTGGTGTCCGGTATCGGCTTCCTCGGCGGTGGCGTGATCCTGCGAGAGGGCGTCAACGTCCGGGGCCTCAACACCGCCGCCACCCTGTGGTGCTCGGCGGCCATCGGCGTGCTGGCCGCGTCCGGGCATCTGGTCTTCGCGTTGATCGGCACCGGCACGGTCATCGGCATTCACGTGCTGGGGCGTCCGCTGGGCCGGTTGATCGACCGCGACAACAGTGCCGACGAAGACGAAAGCCTGCTGCCTTATCTGGTGCAGGTGGTCTCCCGCCCCAAGCACGAGAAATACGCGCGCGCCCAAATCGTCCAGCATGCCGGCGGCAATGACATCACGCTTCGCGGGATCCACACGGGCCACCCGGCCGACGACGAGATCACCTTGACCGCCCACCTGCTGATGGATGGTGACGCCCCGGCCCGGCTGGAGCGCCTGGTGGCGGAGCTCTCCCTGCTGCCCGGAGTGCGGGCGGTCCAGTGGTACGCCGGGAACGACGTGCAGTCCGACGATCGTCGCTGAGCGTCGCGGTGTACGTCGTAGTCTTACCTGTGTGAGTGCCCTTTCCGGCTTCGTGTCCGCGCTGCCCCCGCAGATGCGGGACCCCGTGCTGGTCGCCGTTCCGTTCTTCCTGTTGCTGCTGACCCTCGAATGGACCGCCGCCCGCAAACTGGAACACCTCGAGGCGCGCCCGGCCTCGGGGGCGCACCGCGCCCGCGACTCGCTGACCAGCATCTCGATGGGGCTGGTGTCGGTGGCGACCACCGCCGCCTGGAAGACCCTCGCCCTGCTCGGCTATGCCGCCATCTATGCCTACGTTGCGCCGTGGCACCTTTCGGCGACCCGCTGGTACACCTGGGTGATCGCGATTCTCGGCGTGGACCTGCTGTACTACGCCTACCACCGGACCGCCCACCGGGTGCGGTTGATCTGGGCGACGCACCAGGCCCACCACTCCAGCGAGTACTACAACTTCGCCACCGCGCTGCGCCAGAAATGGAACAACAGCGGCGAGATCTTGATGTGGATTCCGTTGCCGCTGTTGGGAATTCCACCCTGGATGGTGTTTTTCGCCTTCTCGGTGAACTTGATCTACCAGTTCTGGATCCACACCGAGCGCATCGACAAGATGCCGCGGCCCTTCGAGTTCGTCTTCAACACACCGTCGCATCACCGGGTGCACCACGGAATGGACAAGGTGTACCTCGATAAAAACTACGGCGGCATCTTCATCATCTGGGACCGGCTGTTCGGCACCTTCCAGCCCGAGCTGTTCCGCCCGCTCTACGGCCTGACGAAGCAGGTCGACACCTTCAACATCTGGAAGCTGCAGACGCGCGAATACGTCGCGATCGCCCGCGACTGGCGCACGGCGAACCGGCTGAGGGACCGGTTGGGCTACGTGTTCGGCCCGCCCGGCTGGGCGCCGCGCGCCGCTGGTCGAACCGAGGCCACCGCCTCGCTCGTGACCTCTCTGTAACATCGGCGCTGCGCGGCGCGAAAAGCTGAACGGGGAGGACGGTTACGCCGTAACCTCGACCTCCCGTCGGTATCCGCCCGATGGATCGGAGTTCATGGTGCATCGCCTGGCAACCCGCGCATTCGCCGCGTCGGTTACTGTCGCCGCGCTCGCCTCCTCGCTGCCCGCTGCGCCCGCAAAGGCCGACGTCCTGGTGTATCCGGGCATGGAGATCCGCCAGGACAACCGCGTCTGCACGTTGGGGTATGTCGACCCCAGCCTGAAGATCGCCTTCACCGCGGGCCACTGCCGGGGCGGGGGCGGAGTGGTCACGGACCGGGGCGGGACCGTCATCGGCCGCCTGGCCGCATTCCGGGACAACACCCCCAGCGGGACGACGGTGTCCACGAGCCAGGTGATCAGCGACTACGAGGCGATCGTGCTGGACAACGACGTCACGGCGAACAACGTCCTGCCGGGCGGTCGTCCGCTGGTCTCCGACCCCGCGCCGGCACTGACGCCCGGTCAGCCGATCTGCCATTACGGCGTGATCACCGGCGAAACCTGCGGCACGGTGCAGAGCGTGAACAACGGCTGGTTCACCATGACCAACGGCGTGCAGAGCCACAACGGGGATTCCGGCGGGCCGGTGTATCTGGCGCCCAATGGCGGCCCGGGACAGTTGGTCGGCATCTTCAACAGCGTCTGGGGGGACTATCCCGCGGCGGTGTCGTGGCGGGCCACGTCGGAGGAGGTTCGCCAAGACCTCGGGGTGCGAGACAACGTCCGGTAGGCGGGTCCTGTCAGCTCGACTTGGTCAGCGCGAACACCGGAATCGTGGGCGCCGCGGCGCGCAACTGCTCGTCGCTACTGTCCGGTGTCAGCCCGGCGACGTAATCCTTGACCTGCCAGTACCACCGCCCCAGGTAACGCCTCAGCAGTTCGGGCTTGACCGTGTCGTCGACCTCGCTGGCCCGAACACGTTGCCGGCGCCAGCGCGGGCCCAGCTCGACGACAGCCGCGGCCCGGACGTTGCGGGCCCACTGGGTATTGCCGCGCGGTGAGACCAGGTAGTCCACGCCGTCCACGCGCAGGAGGTTGATCACGACCGCGCGCTGCTTGCCGGTCTTGCGGCCGCGAACGCGTAACGCGCGGGTCCCGGCGATGCTGATCCCGGCGTCGGCAAGCCAGCGGATCGCGACGTTGGCCGCGCGAGCGGCCCGGTTCGGCTCCTCATAACGCGTGGACATGGCGGGTCCTCTCGGCGAATTTTCGTCGGATCTTTAGAGAGCGGCGCTCTCTCTTCCGTTGAAGCTGCCACAACCCGGCCCGGAAATCAAGAGCAGTGTTCTCGGTTGTGTCAGACTGACCGCGTGGGCAAACGCCGGGAGTCACGCGAGCAGATCGAGGCGCGCATCATCGAACTCGGTCGCCGCCAGCTCGTCGAGCGCGGCGCGGGCGGATTATCGGTGCGCGCGATAGCCCGTGACCTGGGCATGGTGTCCTCGGCGGTGTACCGCTACGTCTCCAGCCGCGACGAGCTGCTCACCCTGCTGCTGGTCGACGCCTATTCCGACCTGGCCGACACCGTCGAATGCGCCCGCGAAACCGTGGGGGAACTGTGGAGCGACGACGTCATCGCCATCGCGCGGGCGACCCGGCGGTGGGCCGTCGCGCACCCGGCGTGCTGGGCACTGCTGTACGGCAGCCCGGTCCCGGGATATCACGCACCCCCGGAGCGCACGATCGCCGTCGGCACCCGGGTCGTCGCCGCGCTGTTCGACGCCGTCGCGGCCGGAATAGCGACCGGGGACATCCGGCTGACCAATGATCTTGCGCCACAACCGATGTCGTCGGACTTCGAACGGATCCGGCACGAATTCGGCTTCCCCGGCGATGATCAGGTGCTTACCAAGTGCTTCTTGCTATGGGCCGGTGTGCTCGGTGCGATCAGCCTCGAGGTGTTCGGGCAATACGGCGCGGACACCCTCACCGACCCGGAAGCGATCTTCGACACCCAGGTCCGGCTGCTGGTGGACGTGCTGAGCCAACACTGATGCCGCGAGGGTCATCGACGATGCGGAATTAGAACGTGTTCACCCCGGGATTTCTGGCGCGGAAGGGCTCGGCACGGCAAAGTCGTTCGGCCCCTTTCTGGCCGCCCGGCGGCTGGACTATTCTGCGAGGCGATGACGCTTCCCGTTGAATCCCCGACGCAGATCGCCTGGGTTACCGCCGACCTCGACGCCACAGAAACGGCGCTCACCGGCTTGTTAGGCGTGCGGGAGTGGGTGCGCATTCCCGACGTGCACTTTGCTCCGGACGCCTGCAGCTACCATGGCGCGCCCGCCGATTTCGTCGCCAGCATCTCCCTGAGCTACCTCGGCGACATGCAGCTAGAGCTGATCCAACCGGTGCGCGGCGAGAACATCTATAGTGACTTTTTGCGCGAGTGCGGTCCGGGTTTGCACCACGTCTGCATGGAGGCCGAAAGCCCCGAGCAATTCGACGCGGCGTTGGTTCAGGCCGCTGAGCGAGGTGCCGCGGTCGTGCAGCAGGGCGTGATGCCGGGCGGAATCCAGTTCGCCTACGTCGCGGCGCCGCAGGCGGGTGTGCCGTTCGTGGAGTTCGCGTACGTCACGCCCGAAATGAGGGCGTTTTACGACTACATCAAACAAAAGCAGCACCAATGAGCAGCGCCGGCGACGATGCAGAGCGCAGCGATGAGGAGGAGTGGCGCCAATGAGCACCGAGATCCCGGCAACCCTCAGTGCCAACGACGTGACGTCGTGGTCCGACGAGGTCGACGTGTTGGTGATCGGCTTCGGCATCGCCGGCGGCTGCGCCGCGGTCAGCGCGGCGGCCGAGGGTGCGCAGGTGCTGATACTCGAACGGGCGGCCGCAGCAGGCGGCACCACTTCGCTTGCGGGAGGCCACTTTTACCTCGGCGGCGGGACCGCGGTGCAGCAGGCCACCGGTCAGGACGACTCCGCCGAGGAGATGTACAAGTACCTCGTCGAGGTGTCGCGTGAGCCCGAACTCGACAAGATCCGCGCCTACTGCGACGGCAGCGTCGAGCATTTCAACTGGCTGGAAGACTTGGGTTTTCAGTTCGAGCGCAGCTACTACCCGGGCAAAGTGGTCGTGCCGCCGGGCACCGAGGGCCTCAGCTACACGGGCAACGAAAAAGTCTGGCCCTTCTGCGAGCGGGCCAAGCCCGCGCCGCGCGGGCACTCCGTGCCGGTCCCCGGCGAGCTGGGCGGCGCGGCCATGGTCATCGACCTCCTGGTGAAACGCGCCGACGCGCTGGGCGTGCAGACCCGCTACGAGACGGGGGCGACCAACCTCGTCCTGGACGACGACGGCGCCGTGGTCGGCGTCGCCTGGAAGCACTTCACCGAGACGGGGGCCATCAAGGCCAAGGCCGTCATCATCGCGGCCGGTGGGTTCGCGATGAATACGGAGATGGTTGCCGAGCACACTCCCGCCTTGGGTCAGCCAAGGCGCACCAAGCATCACGGCCTGGCGGCGCCCTACATCCTGGGCAACCCCAACGACGATGGCCTGTCCATCCGGATGGGGGTCTCGGCGGGCGGGGCCACCAAGAACATGGACGAGTTGTTCATCACCGCGGCGGCCTATCCGCCCGAGGTCCTGCTGACCGGCATCATCGTCAACAAGGAGGGCAAGCGCTTCGTCACCGAGGACTCCTACCATTCGCGCACTTCGGCGTTCGTGCTCGAGCAGCCCGAGCAGACCGCATACCTGATCGTCGACGAGGCACACACCGAGATGCCGGCGATGCCGCTGATCCGGTTCCTCGACGGTTACGAGACGATCGCGGAAATGGAAACCGCGCTCGGCATCCCGGCCGGCAACCTCGCGGCCACGCTGGACCGCTACAACGAGTTCGCCGCCGCCGGTGAGGATCCCGATTTCCACAAGCAGCCGGAATTCCTCGCGCCGCAGGACAATGGCCCGTGGGCGGTGTTCGATTTGTCGCTCGGGCGCGCGATGTACTCGGGGTTCACGATCGGCGGCCTCGCGGTGACAGTCGATGGCGAGGTGCAACGGGCCGACGGCACCGTGGTGCCCGGCCTGTACGCCGCCGGCGCCTGCGCGTCCAACCTCGCCCAGGACGGCAAGGGTTACGCCAGCGGAACGCAGCTGGGTGAGGGCTCATTCTTCGGGCGCCGCGCCGGAGCGCACGCGGCCCGCAGGTCCGCGGGAGCGTAGGCGCGCAACCACCCAGCGCTGGAGCGCACGCGGCCCGCAGGTCCGCGGGAGCGTAGGCGTTAGACCTTTGCGGGTTCCTTTTCGACCGGACCCAGCTGCCACGCGCCACCGCCGAGCAGGTGCAGCTGCTGCTCGTGGTGCTGCTCGACGGCGGGCCGATGGCTCACGCTGACCATCACGCACTCCGGCAACTCCGCCCGAACCAATTGGTACAGCGCGTATTCCAGGCCAACGTCCAGCGCGGAGGTCGCCTCGTCGAGGAAGACCGCCTTCGGTCGGGTCAGCAGGACGCGCGCAAACGCGACGCGCTGCTGCTCGCCGGGAGAGAGCACTTTGGCCCAGTCCTCGTCCTCGTCCAACCGACTGATGAGCGGCGCCAGAACCACCTTGTTGAGCACGTCGCGCAGTTGGTCATCGGAGACGCCGTCCGGCGAATTCGGGTAACACACCACGGTGCGCAACGTACCGAGCGGCACATACGGCAGCTGCGACAAGAACATCGTCTCGTTGTCGCCATCAGGACGGCACAGCGTCCCCGAGGCGTACGGCCACAATTCGGCCAGGCTGCGCAGCAGCGTCGTCTTGCCGGCTCCCGAGCGTCCGGTGATCACCAGGCTGTCGCCCACATCGAGCTGGATGTCCAGCGAGTCGACCAGCTGGTCGCCCTCCGGCGTGCGCACCTCGATGCCGCGTAGCTCCACCGCGGTCTCCTCGCTGGGCTTTACCAAAATAGTGGGCAGCGCGCGACCCTTGTCATTGGCGTCGACGAGGCCGTGCAACCGGATAATCGCCGCCCGGAAGGCCGCGAACGCGTCATAGTTGTTGCGGAAGAACGACAGTGAGTCGTTGATGTTGCCGAAAGCCTGCGCGGTCTGGGTGACGTCGCCGAAGGCGATCTCCCCGGCGAACAGGCGCGGCGCCTGAATCGCCAACGGCAGCGGAATGATGGTCTGCGTCGCCGACCAGTTCCATCCGTTGAAGATAATGGTCCGGCGCACGAACCTGCGGTAGTTGTCGATGATCGGCGTGAAGCGCCGCCACAGTTGGGTGCGTTCGACGCGCTCGCCGCGGTAGAAGCCCACTGCCTCCGCGGCGTCGCGCAGCCGCACCAGGGCGTAACGGAACGCGGCGTTGAGTTTCTCGTTGTTGAAGCTCAGCCAAATCAGCGGGCGCCCAAGCCAAATCGCGACCACCGTCACGATCAAGACATAGACCAGGACGGTCCAGAACATCGCACGCGGCACGTTCACACCGAAGAGATCGAAGTTCCCGGACAAATTCCACAGGATCGCGGCGAACGAGATCACCGATGCCACCGCGTTGACGGCACCGAACAGCAGGGTGCTGGTCGTCCCGTTGGACGGAATGTTCGGGGTGCCGCCCACTCCCGCGGTGAAGATGTCGACATCCTGCTGGATGCGCTGGTCGGGGTTGTCAATGGTGTTGTCGATGAACAGATCCCGGTAATACGCCCGACCCGCGAGCCAGTCGTCCGTGAGATGGCCCGTCAGCCACATCCGCCAGGCGATGATGAAGCGCTGCGTCAGGTAGATGTCGAGGATCACCCGGGCGATGAAGATGGCCGCCAGCAGGATGAAAATCCCGAGCGAGACCCAAAAGTTGTGGATCCCGGACTGTTTGACCGCGTCGTTATCCGTGGCAAGCCCCTTTAGTGCCACCTGCAGGGCCGTGTACATGTCGTTGCTCTGATAGCTGAACAGCACGTTGAGCCGGACCGAGAAGAGCACCAAGAGCAGCAGCACACCGAGCCCCAGCCACGCCTTGACGCTGGTCGGCCCGACGAAGTAGCCGCGCGTGATCCGCCAGAATTGGCGGCCCCACGGGGTCAGATACCTGGCCGCGACCAGCGCGGCCAGCAGACAGACGGCACCGATAACCCACGCGATGGCGAGCCATTGGAGGGAATCCTGAAATGCCGACGACCAATCGATGGACGGTTTGAACAGCTTCGAGTCCAATTTCGGCGTCTCCTTCTGCGGTCGGCACTTCCCCGCAAGCTACCCGAGCGGTTCTCGATAGGCTGCGCAGATGAGCGCCGATCCGTCCAGCCAGACCGTACATGCCGGCCGACTCGTCGCGCGCCGGCTCAAAGCCAGCGGAATCGACACCGTCTTCACGCTGTCCGGCGGTCACCTGTTCTCGATCTACGACGGCTGCCGCGACGAGGGTATCCGGCTGATCGACACCCGCCACGAACAGACCGCGACCTTCGCCGCCGAGGGCTGGTCGAAGGTGACCCGGCTGCCGGGCGTGGCGGCGCTGACCGCGGGGCCGGGCATCACCAATGGGATGAGCGCGATGGCGGCGGCGCAGCAGAACCAGTCGCCGCTGGTGGTGCTGGGTGGGCGGGCCCCTGCGCAGCGCTGGGGCATGGGCTCGCTGCAGGAGATCGACCATGTGCCATTTGTGGCGCCCCTGGCCCGTTTCGCCGCCACCGCACAGTCGGCGGACGACGCCGGTCGGTTGGTCGATGACGCGCTGCGCGCCGCGGTCGGTGCGCCGTCCGGCGTGGGATTCGTCGACTTCCCGATGGACCACGTGTTCTCCATGGCGGACAACCTCGATGTGTTGGGGCGCCCCGGGGCCCTCGTCGACGTGCCGCCCGGGCCCCCACCCGATGACCAGTCGGTGGCCCGTGCCGCCGCTCTGCTGTCCGCGGCGAAGCGACCGGTGATCATGGCCGGCACCAACGTGTGGTGGGGGCACGGGGAAGCCGCGCTGCTGCGCCTGGCCGAGGAACTCCAGATCCCGGTGCTGATGAACGGGATGGCCCGCGGCGCGGTCCCGGCCGATCATCCGCTGGCGTTCTCCCGGGTTCGCGGAAAAGCGTTGGGGGAGGCCGACGTTGCGTTGGTCGTCGGCGTGCCGATGGATTTCCGGCTGGGCTTCGGTGGGGTGTTCGGGCGAGAGACCCAACTCGTGGTGGTCGACCGTGCCCAACCTGAGCGCCGCCATCCGCGGCCGGTGCAGGCCGAGCTCTACGGCGACCTGCTGACGATCCTGGCGGCGCTGGCCACCGCCGGCGGCACCGGGCACCGGGAGTGGATCGAGGAACTCCGGACGGCCGAGACCGCGGCGCGCGCCAAGGAGAACGCCGAGCTCGCCGACGACCGCGTCCCCCTGCACCCCATGCGGGTGTACGCGGAGTTGGCGCCCATGCTGGATCGCGACGCCATCGTCGTCATCGACGCCGGCGACTTCGGGTCCTATGCCGGCCGGGTGATCGACAGCTACCTGCCGGGATGCTGGCTGGACAGTGGCCCGTTCGGCTGCCTGGGGTCGGGCCCGGGCTACGCCCTGGCCGCCAAGCTGGCCCACCCGGATCGGCAGGTGGTCCTGTTGCAGGGTGACGGCGCGTTCGGCTTCAGCGGGATGGAGTGGGACACCCTGGTTCGCCACAACGTGCCCGTCGTCTCCGTGGTCGGCAACAACGGAATCTGGGGTTTGGAAAAACACCCCATGGAAGCGCTGTACGGCTATTCGGTGGTGGCCGAGCTGCGCCCCGGGACCCGCTACGACGAGGTGGCGCGCGCCCTGGGCGCCCACGGCGAGCTGGTGGGCGCGCCCGGCGAGCTGCGGCCCGCCCTGGAGCGGGCCTTCGCCAGCGGCCTGCCCGCCGTGGTCAACGTACTCACCGACCCGAACATCGCCTATCCACGCCGATCCAACCTCGCGTGACGGTCGCCAGCGTGCGCGGTTGCACGCCGCTTCTGGGCGTGTTGCGGACAAACACGCACGCTCGCGGCCGCTAAGGGGTCACGTACCGTTGACCTGTGCCTAAGACCACCCGCGCTCAACCCGGCCGGCTGAGCAGCCGCTTTTGGAAGCTGCTCGGCGCCAGTACCGAAAAGGACCGCAGCCGCTCTCTCACCCAGGTCAACGACTCGTCGGAATACAACGACGAGGCGGCCGGTCTGACCGACGAGCAACTGCGCAAGGCGACCGGGCTGCTCAACCTCGAGGACCTCGCGGACTCCGAGGACATTCCGCAGTTCCTCGCCATCGCCCGGGAGGCCGCCGAGCGGGCCAGTGGGTTGCGGCCGTTCGACGTTCAGCTGCTGGGCGCGCTGCGCATGCTGGCCGGCGACGTGATCGAGATGGCCACCGGTGAGGGCAAAACCCTGGCCGGCGCGATCGCCGCCGCCGGGTACGCGATCGCCGGGCGGCACGTGCACGTCGTGACGATCAACGACTATCTGGCCCGTCGTGACGCCGAATGGATGGGTCCGCTGATCGAAGCCATGGGGCTGACGGTCGGCTGGATCACCGCCGAGTCGTCCAGCGAGGAGCGCCGGGCCGCCTACGGCTGCGACGTCACCTACGCCTCGGTCAACGAGATCGGCTTCGACGTGCTGCGGGATCAGCTGGTGACCGATGTCGACGACCTGGTGTCGCCCAACCCCGACGTGGCCCTCATCGACGAGGCCGACTCGGTGCTGGTCGACGAGGCGCTAGTGCCGCTGGTGCTGGCGGGTACCACCCATCGGGAGACCCCGCGACTCGAAATCATCAAGCTCGTCGGGGAACTCAACGCCGACGCCGATTTCGACACGGACTCAGACAGTCGCAACGTCCACCTGACCGAGGCCGGCGCGCGCAAGGTCGAAAAGGCGCTCGGCGGCATCGATCTGTACTCCGAGGAGCACGTCGGCACCACGCTGACCGAGGTCAACGTCGCGCTGCACGCGCACGTGCTGCTGCAACGCGACGTGCATTACATCGTGCGCGACGACGCGGTGCACCTGATCAATTCCTCACGCGGGCGCATCGCGCAACTGCAGCGCTGGCCCGACGGGCTGCAGGCCGCCGTCGAGGCCAAGGAGGGCATCGAGACCACCGAGACCGGCGAGGTGCTCGACACCATCACCGTGCAGGCGCTGATCAACCGCTACGCCACCGTGTGCGGCATGACCGGCACCGCGCTGGCCGCCGGGGAGCAGCTGCGCCAGTTCTACAAGCTCGGTGTGTCGCCAATTCCGCCGAACAAGCCCAACATTCGCGAAGACGAGTCCGACCGGGTCTACATCACGGGTGCGGCCAAGAACGACGCGATCGTCGCGCACATCGCCGACGTGAACGAGACCGGGCAGCCGGTGCTGGTCGGCACCCGCGATGTCGCCGAGTCCGAGGACCTGCACGAACGACTAGTCCGCCGCGGTGTGCCCGCGGTCGTGCTGAACGCGAAAAACGACGCCGAGGAAGCCCAGGTGATCGCCGAGGCAGGCAAGTTCGGCGTGGTCACCGTGTCGACGCAGATGGCCGGGCGCGGTACCGACATCCGGCTCGGGGGCTCCGACGAGGCCGACCACGACCGCGTCGCCAAGCTGGGCGGGCTGCACGTGGTGGGCACCGGCCGGCACCACACCGAGCGGCTGGACAACCAGCTGCGCGGGCGCGCCGGGCGGCAGGGCGACCCCGGGTCGTCGGTGTTCTTCTCCAGCTGGGAGGACGACGTCGTAGCGGCCAACCTGGACCACAACAAGTTGCCGATGGAAACCGACGAGGACGGCCGGATCGTCAGCCCCAAGGCAGCCGGGCTGCTCGACCATGCCCAGCGGGTCGCCGAGGGCCGCATGCTCGACGTGCACGCGAACACCTGGCGCTACAACCAGTTGATCGCCCAGCAGCGCGCCATCATCGTCGATCGACGGGATACGTTGCTGCGCACCGCGACCGCGCGAGAGGAACTCGCCGAGCTGGCGCCGAAGCGCTACGAGGAACTGGCCGAGGAGATCTCCGAAGAACGCCTCGAAACGATCTGCCGGCAGATCATGCTCTATCACCTCGACCGCGGCTGGGCCGACCATCTGGCGTACCTCGCCGATATCCGCGAGAGCATCCACTTGCGGGCGCTGGGCCGGCAGAATCCGCTGGACGAGTTTCACCGGTTGGCGGTGGACGCGTTCGCCTCGCTGGCCGCCGACGCCATCGAGGCCGCCCAGCAGACCTTCGAGACCGCGAACGTCGTCGAGGAGGAGCCGGGCCTCGACCTGTCCAAGCTGGCGCGGCCGACGTCGACGTGGACGTACATGGTCAACGACAACCCGCTGTCGGATGACACGCTGTCCACCCTGAGCCTGCCCGGCGTCTTCCGCTGAGCGAGCTGGTCGCCGAGTGCGCGGGCCGCCGCACACTCGAGTTCGACTGCGCGGCCAGCCGCACGTTCGGCCGCGGTTAAGCCCGCCTCCTCAGCGGTCCGCGCTGCGGACCGCATCGTCACCGGGCTGGCCCGATTGCCCGCCTCCTCAGCGGTCCGCGCTGCGGACCGCATCGTCACCGGGCTAAGGTCACGGCTCATGGAGCCGGTGCTTCCGCCCAACCGGGTGCTGACGGTCCCGAACGCGCTCAGCGCTATCCGCCTGGCGCTCATTCCGGCGTTCATCTATGCCTTGCTGGTCTCGCACGCCCACGGGTGGGCGGTGGCGATCTTGATGTTCAGTGGCGCCTCGGACTGGGCCGACGGAAAGATCGCGCGACTGCTCAATCAGTCCTCGCGGCTGGGTGTGCTGCTCGACCCGGCCGTCGACCGCCTCTACATGCTCGCCATTCCGGTCGTGATGGCGTTCAGCGGGATCGTGCCGTGGTGGTTCGTCGCCATCCTGCTGGCCCGCGACGGCCTGCTGGCCGCGACGCTCCCGCTGCTGTGGAGCCGCGGGCTCTCCGCGCTGCCGGTGACCTACATCGGGAAGGCCGCGACGTTCGCCCTCATGTCGGGCTTCCCGCTGGTGCTGCTGGGCACCTGGGACGCGCTGTGGAGCCGGGTGGTGGGCGCCTGCGGGTGGGGCTTCCTGATCTGGGGTCTGTATGGCTACCTGTGGGCGTTCGTGCAGTACGCGGTGCAGATGACGCTGGTGCTGCGGCGCATGCCCAAGGTGGATCGGGGTTCGCGCCCGCCGGCGGCGGCGAAGGTGACCGACCATGGCTGACGCGGATCGCCTGCTCGGCGGGTACGACCCCAACGCCGGCCACAGCGCGCACGTGGCGGCGCGGCCACCCCAGATTCCGGTGCCCTCGCTGCTGCGCGCGCTGCTGTCCGAGCACCTGGACCCCGGCTACGCCGCGGCGACGGCCAAGCGAGCCGCCACCGAGGGCCCGCGTGGCGGACGCCACCGCGCGTTCGGCTGGCTCTGGCAGGCGTTGGCGGCGCTGCTGATCGCCACGGTCTTCGCCGCCGCGGTCGCGCAGGCCCGTTCGGTCGCCCCCGGGGTGCGCGACGCCCAGCAACTGCTGTTGGGCAACGTGCGCGCGACGGAGGGCTCCGCGACCAAGTTGGCCCAGCGGCGCAACCAGCTCTCCACGCGGCTCGACGACGTGCAGCGCCACGCGCTGGCCGACGACGCCGAGGGGCAGCGGCTGCTCAAACGCCTCGACGCGCTCAGCCTGGCGGCCGCCAGCACGGCGGTCATCGGTCCCGGCCTGAAACTGACCGTGACGGATCCGGGCGCCGGCCCGAACCTTTCCGACGTGTCCAAGCAGCGGGTCAGCGGCAGCAGACAGATCATCCTCGACCGCGACCTGCAGCTGGTGGTCAACTCGTTGTGGGCCAGCGGCGCCGAGGCGATCTCGGTCGGCGGCGTGCGCATCGGACCCAACGTGACCATCCGGCAGGCCGGCGGCGCGATCCTCGTCGACAACACCCCGACCAGCAGTCCCTACACGATCCTGGCGATCGGACCGCCGCGGTCGATGCGCGACGTCTTCGACAACAGCCCGGGGCTGCAGCGGCTGAGGCTGTTGGAGATTTCCTACGGCGTGGTGGTTACGGTGGATGTCGCCGACGGTCTTTCGCTGCCTGCCGGATCCGTCCGGGATGTCAAGTTCGCCAAGCAGATTGGGCCACAGTGAGAAAAGTCCCGAACAGACAACTTCGCCTGTGCGAGACGGGAAACCCCGCATGATCGGTATCGCGGCGCTGGCGATCGGCATCGTGCTGGGCCTGGTTTTTCACCCCGCGGTGCCCGAGGTCGTGCAGCCCTATCTGCCGATCGCGGTGGTCGCGGCCCTCGATGCCGTATTCGGTGGGCTGCGTGCCTATCTGGAACGGATCTTCGATCCGAAGGTCTTCGTGATCTCGTTCGTGTTCAACGTCTTCGTGGCCGCGCTCATCGTCTACGTCGGCGATCAACTGGGCGTGGGCACCCAGTTGTCCACGGCCATCATCGTCGTGCTGGGTATCCGCATCTTCGGCAACGCCGCGGCCTTGCGCCGGCGGCTGTTCGGGGCGTGACACCATGACCGGATTGAGCTCAGCGTGAACCGGGATCCCGCGGACCACGACGCCGGCCAAAGTGCTGGCGAGCCAACGCGGCCCGCGCACCCGGACGCCGACGCGACACCGGATCAGGGCGCGCCGCGCGGACGTCACGAACTGCGCGGGAAGCCCGCCCGTACCGGACTGTCCGGCATGCTGCGCGGCGGTCGATCCCGGCTCGGTTTCGGCACGTTGGCCGTCCTGCTGTGTCTGCTCCTGGGCATCGCGATCGTCACCCAGGTCCGCCAGACCGAGTCGGGCGACTCGCTGGACACGGCCCGCCCCGCCGACCTATTGGTGCTGCTGGATTCGTTGCGGCAGCGCGAAGGCACACTTCGCGGCGAGGTCAACGAGCTGGAGAACACGCTGAATTCGCTGCAGGCGTCCGGCAACAACGACCAGGCCGCCATCCAGTCCGCTCAATCCAGGCTGGCGGCGCTGTCGATCCTGGTCGGCGCCGTGGGCGCCACCGGGCCCGGCGTCACCGTCACGATCGAGGACCCCGGGCCGGGGGTGTCTCCCGAGGCGATGCTCGACGTGCTCAACGAGCTGCGTGCCGCCGGGGCCGAGGCGATCGAAGTCAACGATGCGCACCAGTCCGTGCGGGTGGGCGTCGACACCTGGGTCGCGGGCATGCCCGGGTCGCTGACCATCGATTCCAAAACGCTGTCGCCCGCGTATTCGATTCTGGCGATTGGTGATCCGCCCACCCTGGCCGCGGCGATGAACATTCCCGGTGGCGCACAGGACACGGTCAAGCGGGTCGGCGCGCGGATGTCCGTCCAGCAGGCCGACCGGGTGGACGTGACCACCTTGCGGCAACCAAAACCGCACCAATACGCTCAGCCCGTCAAGTGAGCAATTTCCGAACAGACAGGATCACTCGTGAGCGATATCCCGCCCGATCTGCACTACACGGCCGAACACGAGTGGGTTCGTCGAAGTGGTGATGACACCGTGCGGGTGGGCATCACCGACTTTGCGCAGTCGGCCCTGGGTGATGTCGTTTTCGTGCAATTGCCCGACGTGGGCGCCGAGCTGACCGCGGGTGAATCCTTCGGCGAGGTCGAATCCACGAAATCGGTGTCGGATTTGTACGCCCCGGTGTCGGGCAAAGTGTCGGCCGTCAACACCGATCTCGACGGCAGCCCGCAGCTGGTCAACTCCGATCCGTACGGGGCCGGCTGGTTGCTGGATGTGCAGGTATCCGACGTCGCCGAAGCGGAGTCTGCCATTTCCTCGTTGCTCGACGCGGAGGCCTACCGCGGAACGCTGACCGAATGACGATTGCTAATGTCCCTGCAGCCCCGCACGGCGAGGCGAACGGTGCAGCCGGCACATGGGGGACCGAAATTTCGGATCGTCAGGTGGTGGGCGCATTCCAGGCAGGTGCGCGGTACCGTCGACAGATCTACCTTTTGAAGACCGGCAAACCGGGCAACAAGACCTGGTGCGGAAGCCGGCCGGGCGGCCCGGACAGACAACGCCACAGCGGCCAGTGAGGAGCAGCGCGTGACGGACATGGACTCAGGAAGTCAGCAAGACCAGAATTCGGACGAAGTCACGGTAGAGACGACCTCTGTCTTTCGTGCCGACTTCCTCAACGAGCTCGACGCACCCGCGCAAGCGGGCACGGAAAGCGCGGTATCCGGGGTCGAAGGACTCCCGGCGGGTTCGGCGTTGCTGGTCGTCAAACGGGGTCCCAACGCGGGATCGCGGTTCCTGCTCGACCAGCCCACCACGTCGGCCGGCCGGCATCCCGACAGCGACATCTTCCTCGACGACGTGACCGTCAGCCGCCGCCACGCCGAATTCAGGTTGGAAAACAACGAATTCAGCGTTGTCGACGTTGGTAGTCTCAACGGCACTTACGTCAACCGGGAGCCCGTGGATTCCGCGGTCCTTGCCAACGGCGACGAAGTGCAGATCGGCAAGTTCCGCTTGGTGTTTCTGACCGGACCCAAGCAGGGTGAGGATGGAGGATCTTCAGGCTAGTGAGCGCACCCGATAGCTCGGCACTGGCCGGGATGTCGATCGGGACGGTCCTGGAATTGTTGAGGCCGGACTTCCCCGATGTCACCATCTCCAAGATTCGCTTCTTGGAGGCCGAGGGGCTGGTGACGCCGCAACGGGCTGCGTCGGGTTACCGAAGGTTCACCGCGTACGACTGCGCGCGGTTGCGCTTCATCCTTACCGCGCAGCGCGATCACTACCTGCCGCTGAAGGTCATCCGGGCGCAATTGGACGCCCAGCCCGACGGCGAGCTGCCACCCGTTAAGGGTCCGTATTCCGTCCCGCGCCTGGTGTCGGTGGCGGGCACCGGGGAGGCCGGGGACGACGCGCGTTCCGACACGTCGGCGGTGGCGCCCACGCACGTCCGGCTGAGCCGCGAAGAGCTGCTGGCGCGTGCGGGCGTGGACGACGAGCTGCTGACCTCCTTGCTCAAGGCCGGCGTCATCACCACCGGACCCGCGGGCTTCTTCGACGAGCACGCCGTCGTCATCCTGCAATGCGCGCGGGCGCTGTCGGACTACGGCGTCGAGCCGCGGCATCTGCGCGCATTCCGGTCGGCCGCCGATCGGCAGTCGGACTTGATCGCCCAAATCGCCGGGCCGGTAGTCAAAGCCGGCAAGGCCGGCGCGCGCGATCGCGCCGACGATTTGGCGCGTGAAGTTGCGGCACTGGCCATCACGTTGCACACGTCGTTGATCAAATCCGCCGTTCGCGACGTTCTGGATCGCTGAGGACTAGACTTCGGTCGACAGCTTGGTTGCGGCGGTCGGGCGAATTTTTGACCACGCCGTCGCTGGAAATACCAATCCAACCGGCGCCACGAATGCGGAGGACAGACACAAATGGGTGAGGTTCGTGTTGTCGGCATTCGCGTAGAGCAGCCACAAAACCAGCCGGTGTTGTTGCTGCGCGAAACCGACGGTGACCGTTACCTGCCGATCTGGATCGGCCAGTCGGAGGCTGCCGCCATCGCCCTCGAACAGCAGGGCGTCGAGCCGCCTCGTCCGCTGACGCACGATTTGATCAGGGATGTCATTGCCGCGCTTGGGCATTCGCTGAAAGAGGTGCGGATCGTCGATCTGCAGGAGGGCACTTTCTACGCCGACCTGGTGTTCGACCGCAACATCACCGTGTCGGCGCGCCCCTCGGATTCGGTGGCGATAGCGCTGCGCGTCGGCGTTCCGATCTACGTCGAGGAGCCCGTGCTGGCCCAGGCCGGGCTGCTGATCCCCGACGAGACCGACGAAGAGGGTGGCACCGCCGTCCGCGAGGACGAGGTGGAGAAGTTCAAGGAATTTCTCGACAGCGTGTCTCCCGACGATTTCAAAGCCACGTAGCGGGCGCGGCGGGCCGGTGGCGCTCGACTAGCCTGGTGGGGACATCACGGATGCGTCTCAACTGGCAACGTGATGTCGACACGCTGGCGGATAGCCCGCCCAGTTGGCCCCGAGGCGGCCATACTTTGATCACGACTTCAGGCGCGGCGGCTATCGGAAAGCGTAAGCTCACTAGCACTCGGGCCTGAGCAGACGTGGCTGCGGTGCAGCCAAAGACGCAGCTAACGACGAGAGCGCGATCGCGGAGAGGAACCACCGTGAGCGAGCAGCCACGCCAAGAGCAGCTCAACCTAGCTGAGCAGGGAACCGACGCGAGTAGCGACCGCAGCATCACCGCGGCCAGCCCCCCCGTGCAGCCCGGCCTATTCCCGGACGACTCCGTACCCGACGAACTGGTCGGCTACCGCGGTCCCAGCGCATGCCAGATCGCCGGCATCACCTACCGGCAGCTCGATTACTGGGCGCGTACCTCGCTGGTGGTCCCGTCGATCCGCAGCGCGGCGGGCTCCGGAAGCCAGCGGCTCTACTCGTTCAAAGACATCCTGGTTCTCAAGATCGTCAAGCGGTTGCTCGACACCGGCATCTCACTGCACAACATTCGCGTCGCGGTCGACCACCTGCGCCAGCGCGGTGTCCAGGATCTGGCCAACATCACCCTGTTCTCCGACGGCACCACCGTCTACGAGTGCACGTCGGCCGAAGAGGTCGTCGACCTGCTCCAAGGTGGGCAGGGCGTGTTCGGCATCGCCGTGTCCGGCGCCATGCGCGAGCTGACCGGCGTCATCGCGGACTTCCCGGGCGAGCGGGCCGACGGCGGCGAGTCGATCGCCGAGCCGGAGGACGAGCTGGCGTCCCGGCGCAAGCACCGCGACCGCAAGATCGGCTAGTTTTCGCCGCGCGAGGGTGCGCGAAATGCCGCGTCTCACCGCGCGCCGACGTACAGACA
The DNA here is from genome assembly GCF_010731675.1 of Mycobacterium marseillense. Lineage (NCBI taxonomy): Bacteria > Bacillati > Actinomycetota > Actinomycetes > Mycobacteriales > Mycobacteriaceae > Mycobacterium > Mycobacterium marseillense. The sequence continues at coordinate 1,010,670 of NZ_AP022584.1, read as the reverse complement.
CGCACGCTCGTCGGGGGATTCGGACGGCCGAGTAAACTGGGCCGCGCATCGTATTCGAGCGGGAGAGTTCCGTGACGGCCAGTCACGGACGCCGAAGGAGCAACACCTCTCCGTCAACCTCTCAGGCACCCGGACCGCGCGAAACAATGATGCCTCTGGAAAGCGGTGGAGACCCTGCGGGTCGACACCCGCCGATGGGGAAAGGCGCCCGGGAGCAGCATCCGGCGCCGAATCTCTCAGGCGCCCGGCGAAGGGTGAAGACAGAGGGAGAGGGCCGTTCGTCCTCTGCCTCGATCTGTCGTTGCCCGCCTACTCAGGAGTTTCCAGTGCCCGATCAATCCACGTTCGCAGCCCGGCACATCGGCCCGGACAGCCAGGCCGTCGCGGCCATGCTCGCGGTCATCGGTGTCGACTCCCTCGAACAGCTGGCGTCCAAGGCGGTCCCGGCGGGCATCCTGGATCGGCTCACCGACAGCGGCGCCGCGCCGGGCCTCGACCGGCTGCCGGCGCCCGCCAGTGAAACCGAGGCGCTGACCGAGTTGCGGGCGTTGGCCGAGGCCAACACCGTGGCCGTGTCGATGATCGGTCAGGGCTACTACGACACGCTCACGCCGCCGGTGTTGCTGCGCAACATCCTGGAGAACCCGGCCTGGTACACGGCGTACACGCCGTACCAGCCGGAGATCAGCCAGGGCCGGCTCGAGGCGCTGCTGAATTTCCAGACGATGGTGGCCGACCTGACCGGCCTCGAGGTCGCCAACGCCTCGATGCTCGACGAGGGGACCGCCGCCGCCGAGGCCATGACGCTGATGCACCGATCCGCGACGCGTCGCGCGTCGCAGGGCAGCGCCAACCGGCTCGCCGTCGACGCCGACGTGTTCGCCCAGACCGCGGCCATCCTGGCCACCCGGGCCCAGCCGCTGGGCATCGAGATCGTCACCGCCGACCTGCGGGAGGGCCTGCCCGACGGCGACTTCTTCGGCGTGATCGCGCAGCTGCCCGGCGCCAGCGGCCGGGTCACCGACTGGACACCCGTGGTCCAGCAGGCGCACGACCGGGGCGCGCTGATCGCCGTCGGCGCCGACCTGCTCGCCTGCACGCTGATCACCCCGCCCGGTGAGATCGGCGCCGATGTCGCCTTCGGCACCACCCAAAGGTTCGGTGTGCCAATGGGATTCGGTGGCCCGCACGCCGGCTACCTGGCCGTGCACGCCAACCACGCGCGCCAACTGCCCGGCCGGCTGGTGGGGGTGTCGCTGGACGCCGACGGCAACCCGGCCTACCGGCTGGCGCTGCAGACCCGCGAGCAGCACATCCGCCGCGACAAGGCGACCAGCAACATCTGCACCGCGCAGGTGCTGCTGGCGGTGATGGCCGCGATGTACGCCAGCTACCACGGCGCCGAGGGGCTGACCGCGATCGCGCGCCGCGTGCACGGTCACGCCGAGGCGATCGCCGCGGGGCTCGGCTCGGCCCTGGTGCACGACAAGTACTTCGACACGGTGCTGGCGCGGGTGTCCGGGCGCGCCGCCGAGGTGATCGCCGCGGCCAAGGCCAAGGGAATCAACCTGTGGCGGGTCGACGACGACCACGTGTCGGTGGCCTGCGACGAGGCCACCACCGACGAGCATGTCGCCGCGGTGTTGGAGGCCTTCGGCGTTCCGGCCGCCGAACCCGTGTGTGCGGGGATCGTCAACCGCACGTCGGAGTTCTTGACCCATCCCGCCTTCACCCAGTACCGCACCGAGACGGCGATGATGCGCTACCTGCGCACGCTGGCGGACAAGGATATCGCCTTGGACCGCAGCATGATTCCGCTCGGCTCGTGCACGATGAAGCTCAACGCCGCGGCCGAGATGGAACCGATCACCTGGCCGGAATTCGCCCGCCAGCATCCGTTCGCGCCGGCCTCCGACACCCCGGGCCTGCGGCGCCTGATCGCCGACCTGGAGACGTGGCTGGTGCACATCACCGGCTATGACGCCGTCTCGCTGCAACCCAACGCCGGGTCGCAGGGCGAGTACGCCGGCCTGCTTGCCATCCACGACTACCACGCCAGCCGCGGCGAACCGCACCGCGATATCTGCCTCATCCCGTCCAGCGCGCACGGCACCAACGCGGCGTCCGCGGCGCTGGCCGGGATGCGGGTGGTCGTGGTGGGCTGCCACGACAACGGCGACGTCGACCTCGACGACCTGCGCGCGAAGGTCGGTGAACACGGGGAGCGGCTGTCGACCCTGATGATCACCTACCCGTCCACCCATGGCGTCTACGAGCACGACATCGCCGACATCTGCGCGGCCGTGCACGACGCGGGGGGCCAGGTCTACGTCGACGGCGCCAACCTCAACGCGCTGGTCGGCTTGGCGCGGCCGGGGAAGTTCGGCGGCGACGTCAGCCACCTGAACCTGCACAAGACGTTCTGCATTCCGCACGGGGGCGGCGGCCCGGGCGTCGGGCCGGTGGCGGTGCGTTCGCATCTGGCGCCGTTCCTGCCCGGACACCCGCATGCCCCCGAGCTGCCCCAGGGGCGTCCGGTGTCCTCGGCGCCGTACGGGTCCGCCTCGATCCTGCCGATCAGCTGGGCCTACATCCGGATGATGGGCGCAGAGGGTCTGCGCGCGGCGTCACTGACCGCGATCACGTCCGCCAACTACATCGCCCGTCGCCTCGACGAGTACTTCCCCGTGCTTTACACCGGCGAGAACGGCATGGTGGCCCACGAGTGCATCCTGGACCTCCGCGGCATCACCAAGGCCACCGGCGTGACCGTGGACGACGTCGCAAAACGCTTGGCGGACTACGGCTTTCACGCCCCCACGATGAGCTTCCCGGTGGCGGGCACGCTGATGGTGGAACCCACCGAGAGCGAGACCCTGACCGAAGTCGACGCCTTCTGCGAGGCCATGATCGCCATTCGCGGCGAGATCGACAAAGTGGGCGCGGGGCAGTGGCCGGTGGATGACAACCCGCTGCGGGGCGCCCCGCACACGGCCGAATGCCTGGTGATCGGCGCGTGGGACCACCCGTACAGCCGCGAAGAGGCCGCCTATCCGCTGGGCAAGGATTTCCGGCCCAAGGTGTGGCCGCCGGTGCGTCGCATCGACGGCGCCTACGGCGACCGCAACCTGGTCTGCTCGTGCCCGCCCGTGGAGGCCTTCGCCTGACGATCGGGTTGATGCGGGAGCATCATCCCGGCGTTGGCGCCGGGGACTGCAACGCCAGCGGCACCAGATACCGGCGGGCGAAATCGCGGGCCTTGTTCAGGTTGTAGATCGGGATGACGGACTTGGGCGTCTTGATCAGCGAGATGATCAGCCGTCCGATCATCTCCCCGACGACCTCGGTGTCCAGGTCGGCGGCCAGTTCGCCCCGCTCCTGCCAGCGGCGCAGCCACGTCGCGATGTAGCCGCGCGTCATGGCGATCAGGTTCTCGTCGGTCAGGTAGGCGGACAGCTCCCCGGCGGCGGGGGATTCGCGGATGCTGCGGGTCAGCAGCTTGGGGGCGGAGGCTTCGTGCACGAACGCGGCGAAGACTTCGGCGATCCCCTCTTCCGGTGACCCCGCCCGGCCCGCGACCTCGGACACCAGCGTGCTCAGCCGCAGGGATTCGTCCATGATGGTCAGCCGCACCAGGTTTCGCTTGTGCCGGAATCGGCGGTAGACGGTGGCGACGCCGACACCGGCGGTGTCGGCGATGTCTTGCATGGTGGTGTCGGAGAATCCGCGCTCGGTGAAGCAGGTGCGTGCCGCGGTCACGATCGTGCGGGCGGTCGGATCCAGGGTGGCCAGACCGTCGGGCAGCGCGCCGAGCAGCATCGCGGGGTCTACCATCTGCCCTCCAGCCGATTGGGGTATCAGGTCAATTCTGCGCTCCGTCAGCGTATTCACCCGCATGGGCGCCGCGCGGCTGCGGGTGTGTTGCCGGCACCGCCGACAAATGGGGTGTGCGGCTCAGGTCGCGCTCGGCGCCGCGAAGGAATCCAGCAGCACCGATCGGTAGCGGTCGCGGAGCCGCTCGTATTGGTAGCGGTTGTAGGCCAGCGGTTCTAGCGTGAGCCGGCGCGGCAACCAACGCCAACCCATCTGCAACGCGGCGACGTAGACGACGAACTCGACCTGCTCGCGGGCGCCCCACCGCACCCCGAGCAGCCGGCGCATCGTGGGGTGGGCGACGGCGGCCGAACAGACGACAACCGGGCGCGACGCGAGGGTGGTCAGCACCGGCCAGACCAGTTGCAGCACGGGTCGCATCTGCCGGGAAACCAGCAGCTTCGGGATGGGCGGGGCGACGAAGCTGCGATTGGCGAATTGCAGAAAGTCGTTGTCGGCCAAGTCTTTCGCCGCGACAGAGTTGTAGTACTCGAGCATGTCGTGCAGGGTCGCCGGGAGCTTCCCCTGCTTGCTGGGCAGCTCCAGAAACTGCAGTTCGGAGCGCAGCGTCTGGTAGACGACTTCCTGCTCGGCCAGGGTGAGGCGGCGCCCGCACACCCGCAGATAACCCTGATACAACAGGTTGAGCCCGCTCACGGCCACCCACGTCCACACCTCGGGCTTGAGCGCGCTGTAGCGGGTGTCGCTGAACGAATCCTTGCCCGTGCCGCGGACGTCGCGGTGCAACCGTTTGAGATCGGCGCGCGACGCCCGCACGTCCGAGCTGTCGCCGAAGGCGGCGAGGGCGGTGAACGCGGCGCTGCGGATCCCGCGGTCGGTGAAGTTCTCGGCGAAGCGCCCGCTGCGATCCACCGCGGCCGCGATTTCGCGGTGCGCCACCTGGTCGAGGGCCAGGCGGCCGAATGCCGCCGCCAGCGGCGACCCCGCGAACCACCTGACGTCGTTGGCCAATGCCCGGTGCGCGGAATTCCATTCCGTTTCGGGCGGCACGAACGTCGCCGCGGAAGCGTTGCCGCGCCGCTCGATTCGGCTTGTCGTCGTCATACCCTTCCTCCTTGTGCGCCTCGGTAGGTCATCACACGACGGTTGCCCCGATGCGGTGCCGCAGTCGCATGTCCCATACCACCGCCTGCACGCCGAGGCGCGTCAAGAACCGCGGCGTGAACAGGTCCAACACCCCGAAGAGGCGTTGCCAGCGGTCGAATCGGCGTTGCTGCGCGGCCGACCACTCGAACCCGAGTTTTTCGCGCAGCTGCGGCGGCAGGTATCCCAGCGTCATGAAGAGATTCCAGCCGCCGAACACGGCCGAAATGGGGGCGGGCAGAAAATTCAGGCGCGCGATGCCGATCAGGTAGCTGCGCATGCGGTCGTCGAACTCGAGCCGACCGAGCTGCTCCTGCCAGTAGCGGTCGGCGGCCTCCCGGTCGGCGGGCCACATTTCGGGCGGCACCTGCAGTGTGGTGGCGAAAACCGACGCCGCCCGGTGCACGGTTTCGGGGTCGCGTCGGGAACGGCCGCCCCGCAGCCTGCGGGTGTCCTCGAACACCGCGGCCATGCAGGAGGCGACCCAGAGTTGTAGTCCCGGGTCGAAGGCGTTGTAACGCACCGGGCTTTGCGGCCCGGAGCGCACCTGGGCGTGTGCGGCGTTGACGGCCTCCCGGTACACCCGGCGATCCTGGGCGTTACCGGCGATGGCCACGGCGATGTAGGTGAAGGTGGTGCGGGCCCGCTTGAAGGGGTGCTTGTACAGGTTGCCGCTGTCGACCTTGCTTTCCATCACGCCGTAGGCCACGCCGGAATTCGCCAGCTGCATCACGACATTCGCCGCGCCGTAGGCGGGGGACAGCCACGGCGAGATCTCCTCGGCGAGAAACGATGTGTCGGCGGAATCCGTGTCCGCCCGGCGGGCGCGCCGCTCGAACCGGCCCGGAACGTCCTCCGGATCGGTGGGCAGGGGATGGGCCATGGTGTGCCTTCCTGGGTTGGCCAAGCGCTCAACGAGTTTCGGTGCGGTGTGCGGCGGGGTAGCGAATGCGGTCGGGCAGCGCCCTGTCCAGCGCACGCACCACGCTCACGGTGCGCTGGAACCGTTGCTCGCGTTCGGCGGACCATTCGACGCGAAGCCGGGCCCGGGCGATGTCGGGCAGCAAGCCGGCGGTGGTCAACCTCAGCAACGCGGCGAGCGGGATCGCGGCCGAGTTCCACATCAGTTGCGGCACACGCAGCGTCGGCGGTGCCGGCATCGGATGGCGGTCGAGTTCGAGCAGAAGCTCGGTTGCGGCGTTGCGTTCGAGGCGGTGCTCGACGGTCTCGTGGTAGTAGGCCCAGAACTCGCCGCGCGTGTGCGGGATGACCCGCTCGGGGACGCGCAAGATCGCGGCGACGTCGCGCCATTCACGAAAGAGCGCGTCCTCACCGCCGTCGTCGAGCACCCCGCCGAACACCCGGCGGACGTCGGCGGCGCTCGCATAGGCGACCGCATGCACCCACAGATAGGCGTCGGCGTTGAGCGCGTGATAGCTACGTCCGAGCGCATCGACGCCGGAGATGTGGCGATGCAGGTCGCGCAATCGCTGCCCCTCGTCGATGGCGGCCTGTGGTCCGTGGAAGCCGGTGTAGCGGCGCATCGCGGCCAAGGTCCGCGAGATGCGGCCCCACCTGTCCCTCAGGAACTCCGAGTGATCGATCACGCCGGCGCCCACGACCGGGTGGGCCACTTCCAGCAGCAGCGCCGCACGGCTGCCGAGCAGGGCGCGCCAGTCGATCCCGCGCCGCCAGGTGGCCGAACCGGGTCCGAGCGGGCGCAACGCCGGCGTCGCGGCGGCGTCCAGTTGTGCCGAGGACATCTTTGCGCTGCGTCTTCCTAGATCACCATTGATAGAAAGAACGGTTTGTTCTATCACAGAGTGTGGCACAGCCGACCGGGATTGGATAGGTGGCGGCCGCAATTTTCCACGTTTTCCGTGGCTTGATGCCGTCGATCGCGGTAGATCCGAGCCTGGGATCTATCACTGGCCGACGACGCCGCGCGGTGGCGTCGGGTCGGCCTTCAGCTCAAGAACGCGTTGACCGCCGTCGCGAGCTCGGGCGACGCCGAGGAGGCGATGTTCTGATAGCTGCCGCCGCTGAGCTGGGCGACCGCTTCCCAGGTCGATCGGTCCGGATCGGCGCCGAAATTGATGACGTTCACCGCGATCGGCTTGGCCGGGTCAATGCTCTTGCGAATGAAATCCTGCAGCCCCGGGCCGTCCAAGGACTGGTCGGTGTGCGGGCCGGCGGTGATCACCAGAAGCGAATTGGTTTGGCCGGCATGGTAGTTGGCCTGCATGTCTTGGTAGATCATGCGCAGCGTGGTGAACGACACCGCGCCACCGCCCGACGAATACTGTTTGTCCAGTGCGGCCGACAGCGCCGCCGAGCGCGGCTGGCCACCGACGGGATCGGCCAGCGGCCCGCTCGCGACCTCGGAGCGGCCCTCGTGGCCGTCGAACGTCCACAGCCCGACGACGGCGGTGGGCGGCAGGGTTTTGATCCGGTCCTGAAGCGTCCCAATCACATTCGCCAGCCGGGACTTTGCGCCTTCCTGGCCGGGCATCGACTGGTCGAGCATGATGGTCGTGGCCTGTCCGGTCGCCGGGGCGGCCATGGCCTCGGCAAGGGTGGCGCGCATCGGGTCGTCGCCGACCGACAGCGTCGACGGCAGCGCCGGGAACGTGGTGACCGGGCTGCTGGGGGTTTTCTCCCCGTTGACCCGGAAGCCCGCCTTGGCCAGCTTGGCCAGCTGGTCGGGCTTGTGCATGAAACGGGAGAACTCGCTGGCTGCCGAGGCCTGTTCGCGGGTGAGCCACGAACCGCTGAGCAGCACGGTGGGGTAGTCGGCCACCGGCGCGGGGCCGGGCGGAAGCCAGGAAGCCAAGGCGCTCTTGGCGTCTGGCAGGGACTGGCCGCGCTGGAACAGCTGCTGTTCGGTGGTGATCACCGCGTGCACCGGCGCGGTCGCCGCGTCCCCGGGCTTCAGCAGCGTGTTCATCGCCTCGGTCAACGAGTTGTCGGCGAGTTTGGGTTGCGCGCTCAGCAGGGTGTGCACCGCGCCGGTGCCCTGCGTCACCGGGGCGCCCGGGGGTACGGACGCGGCCGCCACCGCCTCGCCGGCGAGGAACGAGGCGTCCCCGTTGCCGCCCGTCGGCAGCGCCAGCCGCAGCGAGCCCCACGCGGGTAAGTTCAACCCGGCCAACGCATTCGGGTTGGTCTGCAGCCCGGGCAGCGCCGCCCAGTTCTGCTTGGCGAGGGCGGGCGCCAGTTCGGGACGCACGGCAAGCACCACCGGGGAACTGGCCAGTGAGTGGCTCTCGCTGATGGTTTTCTGGGCCGTGGCTCCCGCCAGCCGTGCGGCGGAGATCGAGCTACCGGGGATCCACAGTGCCGGCTGGCCGCCCAGTTCCGCGGGCCACTTGCCGATGAAGCCGTTGAGCACGGCGTCGGAGTCGGCCGGCTTGACGTTGACCACCATGCAGCGGTCGCCGATCGGTCCCGCCGATTTGTTGTAGCTTTCCGCGAATTCCTGAACGGCAGTGGCGATCGAGGGGTCGGCGACGACGGCGACGGCCTCTTGACCTCCCACACAGCGGCCGGCCGCCTTGTGTGACCGCTTGGACAGCGCGTCGCCGAAGAAGCTCCACAGGATCACCGAGCCCACCACCACGACGACGGCGATCAGTGCGACGATCACACCGATGCTGACGCCCCGGCGTCCGCCCTCGCTGCGATGACCGCCCAGGCGGTCGGCGAGCCCCCGATGCCCGCCGCGAAAGAGCGAGGGGGATTCGGCCGGTGGCTCCGAACCCGCCGGACCGCCCTGGCGCGGCGGAAACTCCGGGTATTCGTCGGCGGTGCTGTCGGCGAACGCGTCGCCCGCGGCGTACGGCTCGTCGTCGGCGTAGGGCTCATCGTCGTCGGCGTAGTGACGTTCGTCGGAGTAGTAGTCCTCGTCCGCGTAGTCATCGGCGTCCGAGTAGTACTCGGCCGCCTCGTCGGCGCCGGCATCCCGCTGCTGATGTCCTGCGTCTTCACCCCGGGACGGCTCGTCGACCACATCGTCGCGAGAAGGCTCGTCGAGGGAGTCGTCAGGGTCGGGCGCACTGTGCCTACCCATAGCAGTGCCCGCGGCCTTTCCGTCGATCCATCCGAATGAACTCGCCGCCGATTTTAGTCATCCGCGGCACTATTACACGTGCGAACCCGATTTGAGCGCAGGCTCAATCCGACTGCGCGGCGCGCGCCTTGGCCTCGCGCCGACGGCGGTGCAGGATCGGCTCGGTGTAGCCGTTGGGCTGCTGCGTTCCGGTCAGGATGAGGTCCTGCGCCGCCAGGAAAGCGATGCTGTCGTCGAAGTTGGGCGCCATCGGCAGATACGCCGCATCCTTGGCGTTCTGCTCGTCCACCAGCGGGGCCATCCGCTCCAGGCTGGCCCGCACGTCCTCCTCGGTGATCACACCGTGGCGCAGCCAGTTCGCCAGCAGCTGGCTCGAAATCCGCAGCGTCGCACGGTCTTCCATGAGCGCCACGTCGTGGATGTCGGGCACCTTCGAGCAGCCCACGCCCTGCGCGACCCAGCGGACCACGTAGCCGAGGATGGACTGGCAGTTGTTGTCGACCTCCTCGCGGATCTCCTCGGAGGCCCAGGCCAGTTCCTTGGCCAGCGGGATGGTCAGCAACTCGTCGATGTTGGTGCGCTTCTTGCCCGCCAGCTCCTCCTGCACGGCGCCCACGTCCACGTAGTGGTAGTGCATCGCGTGCAGGGTGGCCGCCGTCGGCGAGGGCACCCACGCGGTGGTCGCGCCGGCCTTCGGCTGGCCGATCTTTTGCTCGACCATGTCGGCCATCAGTTCGGTCATGGCCCACATACCCTTGCCGATCTGCGCCTTGCCCTTGAAGCCGGCGGCCAGGCCGATGTCGACGTTGGCGTCCTCGTAGGCCTTGATCCAGGCGGTGCTCTTCATCGCGCCCTTGCGGATCATCGGACCGGCTTCCATCGAGGTGTGGATCTCGTCGCCGGTGCGGTCGAGGAAGCCGGTGTTGATGAACACGACCCGGTCGGCCGCGGCCTTGATGCAGGCCTTGAGGTTGACGGTGGTGCGCCGCTCCTCGTCCATGATGCCGACCTTGAGGGTGCCCTGGGGCAGGCCGAGGACGTCCTCGACGCGGCTGAACAGCTCGCAGGTGAAGGCGACCTCGTCGGGTCCGTGCATCTTGGGCTTGACGATGTAGATGGACCCGGTGCGGCTGTTGGCCAGTGGCCCGTTGGCGTCGGTGGTCTTGAGGCCGTGGATCGCGGTCAGCCCGGTGAACAGCGCATCCATGATGCCCTCGAACACCTCTTTTTCTTCGTCGCCTTCGCTCCACACAATGGCGTCGTTGGTCATCAGGTGACCGACGTTGCGGACGAACAGCAGGCTGCGGCCCGGCAGGGTCAGCTCGCCCTCGCCATCGGGCGTCGTGTAGGTGCGGTCCTCGTTGAGCACCCGGGTGAAGGTCTTGCCGTCCTTGTCGACGTCCTCGGACAGGTCGCCCTTGTTCAGGCCGAGCCAGTTGCGGTAGCCGAGCACCTTGTCGTCGGCGTCGACGGCGGCCACCGAGTCCTCGAAGTCCATGATCGTGGTGACGGCCGATTCCAGGATCACGTCCTTGATGCCGGCGGCGTCGGTCTTGCCGATCGGCGAGTCGGGGTCGATGAGGATCTCGATGTGCAGGCCGTGGTTGACCAGCAACACCGACCAGCTGGGGGAGCCGAGCTCGCCGGTGTAGCCGGCGAACTTGTCCGGGTCGGCCAGGGCGGCGGAGCCCTCGGCGGTCGCGACCTTCAACTGGCCGTCCTCGACGGACAGGCCGGTCGCGTCGGCCCACGAGCCGGACTCCAGCGGCACGGCCTCGTCCAGGAACTTGCGCGCGTACGCGATGACCTTGTCGCCGCGCACCTTGTTGTAGCTCGACCCCTTCTCGGCCCCGTCGTCCTCTGCGATGACGTCGGTGCCGTACAGGGCGTCGTACAGCGAACCCCACCGGGCGTTGGCGGCGTTGAGCGCGAACCGGGCGTTGAGCACCGGCACCACCAGCTGCGGGCCGGCGGTCGTGGTGATCTCGTCGTCGACGCCCGAGGTGGTGATCGTGAAGTCCGCGGGTTCGGGCAGCAGGTAACCGATTTCGGTGAGGAACTCGCGGTAGGCGTCGATGTCGAGCGGCTCGATGACCCGCTGCCGGTGCCACTTGTCGATCTGGGCCTGCAGCTCGTCGCGCCGGCGCAGCAGATCCTGGTTCTTCGGGGTGAGGTCGGTGACGACCTTGTCGACGCCGGCCCAGAAGCTGTCCGGGTCGATATCGGTGCCGGGCAAGGCCTCTTCGTTCACGAAGTCGTACAGCACCCGGGCGACGCGCAAGTTCCCCGCCGACACGCGATCAGTCATGATTCTCCTCCGTCATGGGCCGCCCCGGACCTCCTGGGCCAAAGGCCCAGGTGACCCAGAATGGCAATGTCATCAGCCTACCGAGCCCAGCCTGGCGAGCGTTATTCGCTGACCTGCCATAGCAGGTCAGGAGACGCTGACAGCCCCAAGAATGATGCTGCGGTGGGCACCGAAATCTGTTTCCAGCAACGCACATTCCGCGGGCAGGCGGCGCTTGGGTCCTCGTCGGCCCGCTAGCGCCCTCCAGCACTTTCTTGACTGGTAGCCGTGAAAGATCATACGGGCTGTGCGCGGACCGGCCCGCCGGCCAGTGTCGCTACGCCTCGCGCATGGTCCCGACGAAGTCTTCGACCAGGTCTTCCATCGCCACCATGGCCACCACGGCGCCGCTCTCGTCAGTGACCAGCGCCAGGTGGCTGTTGTTGCGGCGCAGCCGCGACAACGCATCGGCCAGCGGCAGCGACCGCGGCAGCCCCGGCAGGGGCCGCACCTTTGCCAGGTCGATCACCGTTCGCGGATCGTCGTCGAGCGTCAGCACGTCCTTGATGTGCAGGTAACCGACGAAACTGCCGTCGACGTTCGCCACGGGGAAGCGGGAGTAGCCGCTCTGGGCCAAGGCGTCCTCGACCGCGCCGACCGTCGGGCCTTTGCCCGCGCCGGCCACCGGCACGGCGCGCACCCCGGACAGGGGCACCGCCACGTCGCCGACCACCCGGTGGCGGATCTGCAGCGCCCGCGCCAGCCGGGTGCCCTCCTCCTGGTCCAGCAGCCCTTCGGACGCGGACTCGGCGATCATCTCGCTCAGCTCGACGGGGGAGACCGTGATCTCCAGCTCCTCCTTGCGCTCGACCCCGAGCGCGCGCACCACCGCGCTGGCGCACTTGTCGTAGAACACGATGAACGGCCGGGCCGCCCGCACGTAGGCCAGATACGGGGGGACCAGCAGCATCGCGGTGCGCTCGGGGCCGGCCAACGCGATGTTCTTGGGCACCATCTCGCCCAGCAGCACGTGCAGGGTCACCACGATGACCAGCGCGACCGCCAAGGACAACGTATGCAGCAGCGCCGGGTGAATCGCGGTCAGCCCGAGCGCCGTTCGCAGCAGCTCCGAGACCGCCGACTCACCGATGCGACCGAGCAGCAGCGACGCCGCCGTGACGCCCAGCTGCGCGCCGGCCAGCATGGACGGCAGCTGCTCCCCGGCGCGGATCACCGCGACGGCGGCCGCTTTGCCCTGTTCGGCCAGCGCTTCGAGGCGGTCGCGCCGCGCCGAGATCAGCGAGAACTCCGCCCCGACGAAGAAGGCGTTCACCGCGATCAGCAGGCACGCCAGCAGCACGCCCATGGTGTCGCTCATCGGTGTCCCTCCGCCGCGGGACCGTCGCCGTGACCACTCAGCTCGGTGAGCTCGAGCACGTCGATGCGGCGGCCGTCCATCCGGATGACCCGCGCCTGCCAGCGCGTCACCGCGTCCAGCAACCCGTCGGCGTCCAGGGCGGGAAGCTTCACGGTTTCACCGGCCACCGGGATGTGACCGATCTCGCGCAGCACCAACCCGCCGATCGTCTCGTAGGGACCTTCGGGCGCCCGGAAGCCCGTAGCCGTGGCCACCTCGTCGATGCGCAACAGCCCCGACACCCGCCAGCCGGTGCCGGCGGGCACTACATCGGGAGTGGCGTCGTCGTGCTCGTCGCGGACATCACCCACGATCTCTTCGATCAAGTCCTCGACGGTCACCATGCCCGCGGTGCCGCCGTATTCGTCGACGACGAGCGCGGTTTGCAGGCTGTTGGCCCGGATTTCGGCCATCACCGCATCACCGTCGAGCGTGGACGGCACCACCGCGACGGGTTGCGCCACCGTCGTGAGCAGCGTGCGGCCGCGGTCGGCCCGCGGGATCGCGAAGACCTGTTTGACGTGCACGATGCCGACGGTCTCGTCGAGGTCGCCGTCGACGATGGGGAAGCGGGAGAACCCGGACTCGGCGGCCGCGGTCACCAGGTCGGCGACCGTGTCGTCGGTCTGCAGCGCCACGATCTTGGACCGGGGCGTCATCAACTCCTCGGCGCTGAGGGTGCCGAACTGCAGCGATCGCCGCACCAGGGCCGCCGTCGGGGCGTCGAGGGCGCCGCTGCGCGCCGACGAACGTACGAGTGACAACAGCTCCTGCGGGGACCGGGCGGACCGCAGCTCCTCGGCGGGTTCGATGCCCAGCCGGCGCACGATCCAGTTCGCCGCGCCGTTGGTCAACCGGATCGCCGGGGTCAGCAGCAGCGAGAACAACACCTGCGCACCCACGACGGCGCGGGCGGTGGACAGCGGTCGCGCCACCGCCAGGTATTTGGGGACGAGTTCGCCGAAGACCATCGACACCGACGTCACGATCACCAGCACCACGGCGGCCATGATCGCGTCGCCGACGCGGTCGGGGATGTCGAGCGCGTCCAGCCACGGGTGCGGGAGGTCCTCCACCATCGGATCGGTCAGGTATCCGGCGGCCAGCGTCGTGACGGAGATCCCGAGCTGGGCGCCCGACAACTGAAACGACAGCCGCTGGTGCGCGCGGCGGATCCAGCGGTCGCGGCGGCCGCCGCCGCGGGCGTTTGCCTCGACGGCGCTGCGGTCCAGGGTGGTCAGCGAGAATTCGGCGGCGACGAACACGGCGTTGCCGAAGATCAACACCGCGATCGCCACAATGCTGATCACGGTGACGGTGACGTTCATGAATTGCGCCGCCCGCGGGTCGACGGTGGTGGGCCGGTGGCCGGGGGAGGCTCCGCATCGGGCGGCTCGTCCGACGGTCCGTGCGCCGGCAAGCCGATGGCCTGCGCGGGTGCCTGCGGCACGTCGATCCTTTCGCTGCCTGGGGGCCGGGCGGACGCGGTTTCGTCCGTCTTTGCTGCCTTATGCTAGCCCGGCTCGCGGCGCTACGGCGCCGACCGCTCGCGGCGACGTCCGGGGTGGCGCCGGAAACGCCCGCTGACCGGGGGCAACCACGGTATGGCTACCCTTACTCAGGTACGCTCTGCGCACTATGCCCGACGCCCCACCGGAGACGCCGCCCGTCCAGATCCTGCCGCGCGAACGCTTCGACATCGCCGACGACGTCGCACAGATCCCGCGGCCGCCGACGCCCTCGCTGGATGCCCCGTTCGCGCTGCGCGTCGCCCGGCTCGAGGACGCGGACCTGGTGTCCGAGTGGATGAATCGCCCGCACCTGGCCGAGGCGTGGGAGTACGCCTGGCCGGCGACGCGCTGGCGCCGGCATCTGGATGCCCAACTCGATGGCACCTACTCCCTGCCGTTGATCGGGAGCATGCGCGGCAAGGATTGCGCCTACCTCGAACTGTATTGGGGCGCAAAGGATCTGATCTCTCGCTATTACGACGCCGAGCCGTACGATCTGGGGCTGCACGCCGCCATCGCCGACGTGAAGCTGGTGAACCGGGGCTTGGGCCCGATGCTGTTGCCCCGGATCGTGGCCAGCGCCCTTGCGGCGGAGCCGCGGTGCCGCCGGATCATGTTCGACCCCGATCACCGCAATACCGCCGCGCGCAGACTGTGCGAGTACGCCGGATGCGCGTTCCTCGGCGAGCACGACACGACGAACCGGCGCATGGCGCTCTACGCGCTGGAAGCCCCGACCACGGACGCATAGCCGTTGTAATCGGGCGCCATTCCGGCGGCGACCAGCTCCCACAGCACTTCGTCGGTGCCGCCACCGACCCGGGCGAGCTTCATGTCGCGCCACCACGCACCCAACGGCGTCTCGTCGACGAGGTAACCCGCGCCGCCGAAGATGTGCATGCATTCCGACATCACTTCCTCGCCGAGGCGGGCCGCGGTCACCTTGACACCGGCGGCCGCGCGCAGGTCCAGCCGGCCCTGGGCCGCGATGCCGTGCAGGCCGTGCCGCAGCAGGTCGACGCGCGCCTGCAAATCGGCCATCCGCAAGCGCAACGCCTGGTGTTCGAACAGCGTGTGGCCGAACTGGCGTCGAGTCATCATGCGGGCCAAGGTGATTCCGATCGCCCGCTGACACGACGCCGCGATCTGACCGGCGATCGACATCCGCTCGTGGGCCAGCCCCCAGCTGATGGCCGCCAGCCCGGTGCCGGCCCGCGCGACCAGGGCGTCGGCGGGAACCCAGGTGTCGATGTGCACGGCGGCGGTGTCCAGTGGCCCGGCTCCGACCTTGTTGTAGGGCCGCTGGACGCTGACCTGGGCCGTCGGCACCGCGATCAGCGCGACGTTGCCGTACTTGCTCGACGAGTCGTGGTCGACGCTGCGCGCCACTACCATGATGTGATCGGCGATGGGGGACAGCGAGACGAACTTCTTGATTCCGCGGACGTCGAAACCCCCGTCCCGGGAGGAGATCTCGGTCTCGACGATCTGCAGGTCGGAGCCGCCGGACTCCTCGGAGGCCCCGATGCACAGCACGGCCTGCCCGCGGATCGCCTGCTCGCAGATGTCCCGCAGGTAGTCGGACTTGCCGAACCGGCGCAGCACCGAGATGGCCGAGTCATGCAGGCTGACGCCCACCCCGATGCCGGCCGAGGACAACGCACCCAGGGCGAAGGCGAGCTCGACCAGCTTGCCGACGTCGGGCAGCGGGCCCTCACCCCATTTTTCGCTGAAAACTCCCTGGGCTCCGAGGTGTTCGATCAGCTCACGCGGAAACTGTTGCCGCGCTTCGGCGTCCGTCGTCCACGCCAGGACTTGCTCGTTGAACGCGTCGGCGAGCAGCCCCCGGTAGGCCTCGAGGTCGGTCTGGGATGTCTGTGGCAGCGCCGTCATTTAGTCCACCGTCTCTAGAGAGCGCCGCACTTCCAGGCGGCGCAGTTTGCCCGACGAGGTTCGGGGCAACGACCCCGGTGCCATGAAGATGACGTCGGAAGGAACGACGCCGCACACGGAGGCGACGCGCGCAATGACATCGGCGCGCGCGCCGGCCTGATCTGCCCCGCGGAATTCGGCGGCGACGATCAGGCCGGGCCGCGCGGAACGTTCGCCGGTGGCCAGTGCCACCACGGCGCCTTCGCGCACCCCGCGGACACCGGCGGCGACCGTCTCGATCTCGGTCGGGAAGATGTTGCGTCCGGCGATGGTGATGAGCTCCTTGGCCCGCCCGCACACCACCAGGCCGCCGTCGGCGAAGAAGCCGAGATCGCCGGTGGGAAACCAGCTCTCGCGGTCGACGGGGTCGTGCCCCAGGTAGCCGTCCATCATCGAGGCGCCGCGGATCTCGATCTCACCGATGTCGCCGTGCGCGTCGTCGCGCGGTGCGATCCGGATCTCGGTACCCGGGATCGCCTCGCCCAGCACCGCGTGGCGGCGCGCGCCAGTCTCGTCGGTGACGTCGGCGAACCGCAGCCCGGTGCCCGGGGCGGGCACGCTCACCGCGCACGTCGACTCCGCCAGCCCGTAGGACGGAGTCGCGGCGCCGGCGTCGAACCCGAACGGGCCCATCGCGTCGGCGAAACGCGCGAATCCCTCGCAGTCGACCGGCTCGCCACCGTTGATCGCCACCCGCACGGCGCCGAGGTCGACGTCGGAGACCCGCCGGGCGTACCTGCCGACCAGGTTGTAGGCGAAGTTCGGCGCCGCGGTGATCGTCGCGCGGCTTTCCGACAGCCAGCTCAACCATCGAAACGGCGAGGCGGTGAAAGCCGAAGTGGGCGAAAGCCATACCGACATGCCCCCCAGCGACGACGCGAGCAAGAAGGACAGACCCATGTCGTGGTAGAGCGGCAGCCACGAGCACCCGACGTCCGCGGGAGTCACCGAGAGGCGCTGGTTGAGGCCGCGCAGGTTGGCCAGCACCGCCTGCGCCGACAGGGCGGCGGTCTTGGGCGAACCGGTCGAGCCCGCCGTCCCCTGCAGGATCGCGGGGTTGCCGGGGCGGGCCGGCAGGTCGCCGCAGGAGCGGCCCGTGTGTGCCGCGGGCCCAACGTCTTCGACGACCATGCCCTCGTCGAGGCCCGCCGGATCCAGCGATTGCAGGCCGTCCAGGTACGAGCCGTGGCTCAGGACGGCGCGCACCCCGATGCCGCGGAAGCGGGTCAGTGTCGCCTCGGCCCACCGCCGGCCCTCGGCGCCGCGCACCGGCCCGGGCAGGATCGAGACGCTCGCGCCCGTCAGCCACGCACCCTGGATGGCGGCGACAAACTCGACGGTGGGTTCGCCGACCAGCCCCACGGCGGCCGGCCGGCCGCGGTCCAGCAGCCACGCGGCGACGCTCTCGGCCAGCCCGTGCACCTCGGGCCAGGGATGGCGGTGCCAGGCCGAGGCCTCGCGGTCGAAGACCACCAGATCGCTGGTGCCGCCGCGCATCGCGTCCGTCAGCGCCGCGGCCAGCTCACTCATCGCGATGTTTTGCGGCGATCGCGGCCTGCAGGTCGCCGACCGTGTCGCAGTTGAGGAGTTCCTCTTCGGACAGCGAGACACCCAGCCGTTCCTCGATGGCCACCATGCCCACCGCGAAGGCCACGGAATCCAGCCCGACGTCGTCGACCAGTCGGGCGTCGGGGGTCAGGCGGGACGCGTCGACGTTGAGGTCCTCGCGCAGGATGCTCAGCAGTTCGGCGCTGACGGTAGGGGAAGAGGGGGTCATGGCGCAGAAGGTTAGCAGGCTCTATTAGGCAAGGCTAGCCTTACCCGCTCGTGTCACCACCCCAGCGGCAGGGGATGCCCCTCGGCGAAGCCCGCGGTCGACTGCACCCCGACCACGACCCGTTCGTACAGTTCGGCCAGGGTCTCGGCGCCGACGTAGGTGCAGGTGCTGCGTACCCCCGACGTGATGTGATCGAGCAGATCCTCGACACCGCCTCGGGCGGGGTCCAGCCCCATCCGCGACGTCGAAATGCCCTCTTCGAACAGCGCTTTGCGGGCGCGGTCGAACGCGGTGTCGGCGCCGCTGCGGGCGACGACGGCCCGCTTGGACGCCATGCCGTAGCTCTCCTTGTACGGCTGGTCCTCGCGGTCGCGCATCAGGTCACCGGGCGACTCGTAGGTGCCGGCGAACCACGACCCGATCATCACGTTGGACGCGCCGGCGGCTAGCGCCAGCGCCACATCCCGGGGATGACGAACGCCGCCGTCGGCCCACACATGCCCACCCAGTTCCCTTGCCGCCGAAGCGCATTCGACGATCGCTGAGAATTGCGGGCGCCCGACTCCGGTCATCATCCGGGTGGTGCACATCGCGCCCGGGCCGACGCCGACCTTGACGATGCTCGCCCCGGCGCCGAGCAGGTCGCGGGTGCCCTCGGCCGAGACCACGTTGCCCGCCGCCAGCGGCACGCCGAGGTCGAGCGACGCGACCGTGCGGATCGCCTCCAGCGTCTTGACCTGATGCCCGTGGGCCGTGTCGATGACCAGGAGATCGATTCCGGCCTCGACCAGGGACCGCGCCTTGGCCCCGACGTCGCCGTTGATGCCGACGGCCGCGCCCACCCGCAGCCGGCCACGCGCGTCGACGGCCGGTGTGTACAGGCCGGCGCGGATGGCGCCGGTGCGGGTCAGCACGCCGGCGAGCGTGCCGTCGGCGTTGGTGACGACCGCGACACCGACCGGGGCCTGCTCGAGCAGATCGAAGATCTTGCGGGGCTCGGTGCCCACCGGGGCGGTGACGAAGTCGGTCATCGCGACGTCGCGCACCCGGGTGAACCGATCCACGCCCAGGTAGGACGATTCGCTCACCAGCCCCAGCGGACGGCCCTCGAACGCGACGACGGCGACCCCGTGCGCCCGCTTGTGGATCAGCGCCATCGCATCGGAGACCGAGTCGTCGGGCTCGAGCACCACCGGGGTGTCGAGAACCAGGTCGCGGCCCTTGACGAACTCGACCGTCTGCTCGACCGCGGTGATCGGCAGGTCCTGCGGCAGGATCACCAGCCCCCCGCGGCGGGCCACCGTCTCGGCCATCCGCTTGCCGGCCACCGCCGTCATGTTGGCGACGACGACCGGAATCGTCGTGCCCGAGCCGTCCGCGGTGGACAGGTCGACGTCGAAGCGCGACGCGACCTCCGAGCGGTTGGGCATGATGAAGACGTCGTTGTAGGTCAAGTCGTATCCGGGCCGGTGCCCGTCGAGGAACCTCATCGCAACTCGAACCCCCTTACGCCCTCCAGTGTGGCCCAGTTAGGCGGGCACTTCGGTGCGATCGCCGCTCCACAGCGTGTGGAAGCGCTTGTCCGGGTCGTCATCGATGCGACCGTAGGTGTGCGCGCCGAAGAAGTCCCGCAACCCCTGGGTCAGCGCGGCGGGCAGCCGCTCGGTGCGCAGCGCGTCGTAGTAGGACAGCGCCGAGGCGAAGCCGGGGATCGGGATGCCCAACCGGGTGGCGGTCACCACGACGCGGCGCCAGCTGTCGATCGAGGCCTCGATGGCCTCGCGGAAGTACGGGGCGACGATCAGCGTCGGCAGGTCGGGGTTCTCGTCGAAGGCCTCTTTGATGCGGTTGAGGAACTTGGCCCGGATGATGCAGCCGCCGCGCCAGATGGTGGCCATGTCGCCGGGGGTGATGTCCCAGTCGTACTCGGCGCTGCCGGCCTGGATCTGGTTGAAGCCCTGCGCATAGGCGATGATCTTCGACGCGTACAGCGCGCGGCGCACGTCCTCGGTGAACTGTGTTGCGTCGGAAGGCTTTTCGCCGAGGTCGCCGGAGGCCAGTCCGGTGGTGGCCTTGCGCTGGGTCACCGACCCCGACAGCGCGCGGGCGAAGACCGCCTCGGCGATGCCGGTGACCGGCACGCCGAGGTCGAGGGCCGATTTGACCGTCCAGCGGCCGGTGCCCTTCTGCTCGGCCTCGTCGAGGATCAGGTCGACGAGCGGCTTGCCGGTCTTGGCGTCGGTCTGCTTGAGCACCTCGGCGGTGATCTCGATGAGGTAGCTGTCCAGGTCGCCGGAGTTCCACTCGGCGAACACGTCGGCGATCTCGCCGGCGGTCTTGCCGAGCCCGTCGCGCAGCAGCTGGTAGGCCTCGCCGATCAGCTGCATGTCGGAGTACTCGATGCCGTTGTGCACCATCTTGACGAAGTGACCGGCGCCGTCGGGACCGATGTGGGTGCAGCACGGCACCCCGTCGACGTGCGCGGAGATCTCCTCGAGCAGGGGGCCGAGGGACTTGTACGACTCGGCCGGGCCGCCGGGCATGATCGACGGGCCGTTGAGCGCGCCCTCCTCGCCGCCGGAGATGCCGGCGCCGACGAAGTGCAGGCCGCGCTCGCGCATCGCCTTCTCCCGGCGGATGGTGTCGGTGTAGAGGGCGTTGCCGCCGTCGATGATGATGTCGCCGTCTTCCATGGCGTCG
Organism: Mycobacterium marseillense; assembly: GCF_010731675.1. Classification (NCBI taxonomy): domain Bacteria; kingdom Bacillati; phylum Actinomycetota; class Actinomycetes; order Mycobacteriales; family Mycobacteriaceae; genus Mycobacterium; species Mycobacterium marseillense. Next base: position 990,000 of record NZ_AP022584.1, on the reverse strand, counting down.
GCCAGCTCGTTGATCACCGCGTCCGTCGGGTCGCCGGCCTTGACCATGATCAGCACCCGGCGCGGCTTTTCCAGCGCGTCGAGGAATTCGGCGATGGTCTCCGACCGCACGAAGTTGCCGTCGTCACCGTGCTCTTTGAGCAGCGCATCGGTTTTGGCGATCGACCGATTGTGCAGCGCCACGGTGTAGCCGTGGCGGGCGAAATTGCGGGCGATGTTCGACCCCATCACGGCCAGGCCCGTGACGCCAATCTGCGCGGTGCCGGTCTTGGAACCCGCCTGGGTGTCCGACGAACTCATGTCTTCGCCTCTCAATCGGGAGAACATTTCCGAAAAGCTTTCGGTGACACTGTGGCACAGCGCAGACAAGCGCGCCCGGGGTGATCGGCCCTGCGCGGCGTCAGAGGTTGAACAGGCGTTCCAGCTCGGTGAGCCAGGGCACGGCGAGCGCGATGGTGGGGACCACGAACACCGCCGCCGCGGCCAGGTAGGCGGCCGCCGACAGCGTGGCGCTGTTGCCGCGTCCGCCCAGCCGGCGCACGCGCAGCACCGTGCTGGGACCGCTCGCCGCGAGCGCGCCCGACGGCGCCCGCCCCGACGCGCAGGCGACCAGCGCCCGGGCCAGCGGGGCGCGGCCGGCGGCACGCACCGCGGCGTCGTCGGCGAGCAACTCGACCAGAAGCTGCACCGCACCCAGCGCGTTGGCGCTGCGGACCACCCGCGGGAAGGCCGCGTGCACAGCGGTGAACGCCTCCAGCACCAGGTCGTGCCGCGCCCTCAGGTGGGCCCGTTCGTGGGTGAGGATGGCCGCGACCTCGGCGTCGGCGAGCGTGCTCAGCGTGCCTTCGCTGACCACCACCCGGCTGCGCACACCCGGTAGGCAGTAGGCGAGCGGTTGGGGGACATCCAGCACGCGAAGGTCGCGCGTGCGGGTGCAGGACTGGGACAGGGCCGCGCCGTGGCCGACCCCGACCAGGTCGACGACCATGCGGTGATGGGCGCGCCGCTTCCGATTGGCGATGCCCACCCGGGCGACGGCGACCACCAATCGGGCGCCGACCAGCACAGTCAACGCGAAGACCCCGATGTAGGCCGCCCACAGCGGCCAGCCGAGCCGGTCGGCGGCGCCGAGGATGCTGGTCGTGGGCCGCCCGTCGGGTCCGGGCATGAGCAGCCGGGTGGCGATCGCGATCCCGGCGCTGAACGCCGACAGGACCGCGGCCAGCGCGACGGCTTGCCACAACACCATCGCGGCGCGTGGCGCGCGCAGCGGCCAGCGCGCGCGTGCCAACAGGGCCGGCACCGGGCCGGTCAGTAGCACCGCGAGAATGATGAAAGCCAGCGCGGACACACTGTTAGTGTCCCTCAGCCCTCCGGGCCCGCGCCAGCAGATGGCAAGTTATTGCGTTGATTGGCTTCCAGTTCGGCGAGCGCGCGCCGCAGTGCCTCGGCCTCGTCGGCGCCGACGCGCTCGACGAAGTGCACCAGCGCGGCCTGCCGGCCCCCGGAGTCCTCGGCCTGCGCGAGGGCGTCCACCATGAGGCCGGCGACCAGTTCGTCGCGGCCGTGCACGGGGGCGTACCGGTGCGCCCGGTCGTCGCGGATCTGGGAGACCAGGTTCTTCTTGGCCAGCCGCTGCAGCACGGTCATGATCGTGGTGTAGGCCAGGTCGCGCTGCGCCGACAACGCCTCATGGACCTGGCGAACCGTCTGAGGTTCGGGCGTGGACCACAAATGGTCCATGACGGCCCGTTCCAGATCCCCCAGCCGTGTCAGTTTGGCCATAGTTCGTTCATCTCCTGAGCGTCGAAACCAGACTACTCCCGCTTACTACCGGCCGTCGTACGGAAAGCTGACAAATCACTGTGCCGGCCACCGTGCGCGCCCCGTCGCGAACAAGTTGAACAATACCCCTTGCAAAGTTAGGGCAGCCTTGCCTATGCTAATCGAGTCGAGCGATAACGGACCGCGTGAGAGTCCTGAGGGCTGCAGTGACCCCCGGTCTACTCGATCGGCGAGCCCCGTGCCTTGTGCACGGGGCTCAGCCGTTTTCGGGGGTGTTCTCGAGCCAGTTGCCCTGCCGCGAAAGACGTCCCGCCCGCGATGGTGTAGACACAGGGACGTGCCAGAGCCGCAGGAACCGATCATTCCGCCGCATTTCTCCGCGCCCTTCGACCGCGAGATCGGCTTGCAATTCACCGAACTCAGCCCCGACGGGGCCCGCGCGCAGCTCGAGGTGACGCCCAAGCTGTTGCAGCCGATGGGGCTCGTGCACGGCGGCGTTTACTGCTCGATGATCGAAAGCATGGCCAGCGTCGCGGCCTACACGTGGCTGGCCACCCGTGGTGGCGGAAATGTCGTGGGAGTCAACAACAACACCGACTTCCTGCGCTCGATCGGCTCGGGCATGGTCTACGGCGTCGTCGAACCGATCCACCGCGGCCGGCGCCAGCAATTGTGGTTGGTCACCATCACCGACGACGACGATCGCGTGGTCGCCCGAGGCCAGGTGCGCCTGCAGAATCTCGAGCTGCGCGACAGCTGATCAAGGGATTGAGTCCAGGACCCGGGTCGCCGAATACCCAAGTCCGGGAACAGGACTGGGGAACGTGAGCTAGCTGGCCCGTCTGGCGACCGGGCGTTTGGTCTCCGCGGCCAGCACCGCCAGCTGCTCGAGGCGGGTGCGGGCGAACGCCTGCTGCTCGGTGATGGTGAGTTGGCCCCGTCGGGTGCTCAGGAACGTCACCGTCCAGGACAGCAGCGTGCTGATCTTGGTCTTGAACCCGACCAGGTAGACCAGGTGCAGCACGAGCCACGCGAACCAGGCGAACAGGCCGCTGAATTCGACCGGGCCGATCTTGGCCACCGCGGAAAATCGCGACACCGTGGCCATCGATCCCTTGTCGAAGTACTGGAACGGTTCCCGCTCGGCCGGGTTGGCGCCGTCGAGCTCGGCCTTGATCGTGTTCGCGACGTACTTGGCGCCCTGAATGGCACCCTGCGCGACGCCCGGCACGCCTTCGACCGCGGCCAGGTCGCCGATGACGAACACGTCGGGGTGGCCCGGGACGGACAGGTCGGGCAGCACCTTGACCCGCCCCGCCCGGTCGAGTTCGACCGTCGATTGGTCGGCGAGGTCGCGGCCCAGCGGACTGGCCGAAACGCCGGCGGACCATACCTTGCAAGCGGATTCGATGCGCCGCACGGTGCCGTCGGAGTCCTTGACGGTGATGCCGTTGCGATCGACGTCGGTGACCATGGCGCCCAGCTGAATCTCCACGCCCATCTTTTCCAGCCGGTCGGCGGCCCGCTGGCCCAGCTTGTCGCCGAAGGGTGGCAGCACCGCGGGGGCGGCGTCGAGCAGGATCACGCGCGCCTTGGTGGAGTCGATGTGGCGGAACGAGCCTTTGAGCGTGTAGGTCGCCAATTCCGCGATCTGCCCGGCCATTTCGACGCCGGTGGGGCCGGCGCCGATCACGGTGAAGGTCAACAGCTTGGCCCGTCGCTCCGGATCACGGGACCGCTCGGCCTGCTCGAAGGCGGACAGGATCCGGCCGCGGACCTCGAGCGCGTCGTCGATCGATTTCATGCCGGGGGCGAACTCGGCGAAATGGTCGTTCCCGAAGTACGACTGGCCCGCGCCGGCGGCGACAATCAAGCTGTCGTAAGGGGTTTCGTAGGTGTGGCCGAGCAGATCGGACACGACGAACTTGCCGGCCAAATCGATGTGGGTGACGTCGCCGAGCAGCACCTGGACGTTGCGCTGCCGACGCAGCACGACCCGGGTCGGCGGAGCGATGTCGCCTTCGGACACGATGCCCGTCGCCACCTGGTACAGCAGCGGCTGGAAGAGGTGGTGCGTGGTGCGCGCGATCAGCTTGATGTCGACGCCTGCGTGCTTGAGTTTCTTGGCAGCGTTGAGCCCGCCGAAGCCCGACCCGATGATGACGACCTGGTGGCGACGCTCCGGTCCAGCTGCGTTACCTGGCTGGGGGCTCATGTTTCCGCTGCTCCTGACGAGGGCTTTTGGACGCGCGACTGCAGATAGCAACCACGCTAGTCAGACGGATACCCGAAACCTAACTGGCAACATGTGTAATCAACCACACCGTGCGCATCACGCCTGGTCGTCGACCGGCGCTGTGGTGAAGTTATCAATCCCGCTGAGACAGCAGCGCCGCGCATCGCGTGGCCGTCATTGGGGGGCACCTTCTCCCGCGCAGTGGTCGTGGCCGGCCTGGACCATTCCGCCGGGTGCGCGCGCCAGCGCCGCCGCCTCGGCGTCCTCGCGCGTCGGACCCCAGCCCCCGAAATATCGGGATTTGGCCCCGTTCAAGGCGAGGGCCACGCAGCCGCCCTGGCCGCTGGCCAGCAGACGACAGTCGCTGATGCTCTTGCGGCACGTATCCATGGCCGCCTTTTCGGCCGCGCCCTGGCTGGCCGCGCCATCGGCGATGCTGATGTGCCCGGTGGAGTCCGATATCGCCATGGCGATCCAGGTGTCGTCGGCATGCGCGAGGGGGGCGGGGGCCAACGCCACGCCGACGGCGAGCGCGGCCCATGCTCGTTTCTTCATGGCCTCCCCGGCTTTTCTTGTGCGCTGCGCGACTGTGGCGCAGGTAAACGCTATTCGGGAAGTATTACCGCGCCACGACGAATCCGCGAGCCGCGTAGGGCCTAGAGCCCGACGAGCGGGCGCAGCGCTGCGCCGGCCGCCTCGACGATGCCCGGTGTGTAGAACGGCAGGTTGATGATCACGCCGTCGATGCCCGCGTCGATCACCTTGGTCTTGATCTGATCGGCGACCGAGTCCGGGTTGCCGACCACCATGCGCTGTTTCATCTCCGCGGGAATCTGGTCGAGGCTCGCGTTTTCGTCGATCATGACGGTGGTCAGCGTGCTGGTCTCCAGGGTGGCCGGGTCGCGGCCCACCTCCTCGCAGGAGCGTCGCACCACCTCCAACTTGCCGGGCAGTTCGTCGAAGCCCGCGATCACGTTGAGGTGGTCGAAATGCCGTGCGGCGAGCGGGATTGTCTTCTTTTCGCCGCTGCCGCCGATCATCAGCGGAATGTGGTCTCGGAAGCGGGGATTGGCGAACGCCTCGCTGGTGCGATACCACTTGCCCGAGAAGGTCGCCCGCTCGCCCTTGATCATCGGCAAGATGATCTCCAGTGCTTCGTCGAGCCGGTTGAATCTGTCGGTGAAGGTGCCGAATTCGAAACCCAGCTGGTCATGCTCGAGCTGGAACCAACCGGTGCCGATGCCCAGGATCGCGCGGCCCTGACTCACCACGTCCAGCGTGGTGATGGTCTTCGCCAGCAGGCTGGGGTTGCGATACGTATTGCCGGTCACCAGGGTGCCCAGCTGCACCCGCTCGGTGGCGGTGGCCAGCGCCCCCAGCGCGGTGTAGGCCTCCAGCATCGGCTGGTCGGGCGACCCCAACATCGGCAGTTGGTAGAAGTGGTCCATCACGAAAACCGAGTCGAATCCAGCGGATTCGGCCTCGCGCGCCTGGGCGATGACGGTGGGGAAGAGTTCCTCTACCCCGGTGCCGTAGGAAAAGTTGGGAATCTGCAAACCAAGTCGAATAGCCACGCTGATCACCGTAGCGATCGGCCGGGCGGGGGAGAAGGGTTTGCGACCGGCGCGGGTTACGCCTCAGGCGAACTGAGCCAGCGCGCCGTGGCTCACGTGCAACGTCTGACCGGTGATGTGGCGCGCCGCCGACGTGGTCAAGAACAGCGCCAGGCGCGCGACCTCGGCGGCCACCGGCGCGGGGGTGCGAGTGAGTCCGTCGTAGCCGGCGTGGGCGCTGCGCCCACTGGCGACGGCGTTGACCGTGATTCCGCGCGTGCCGAAGACGGCGGCCTGCCCCGCGGTCCAATTCGTCAGCGTCGCTTTGATTGCGGCATCGGCGCTGCCCGCCGGCGGGTTCTCGGGTACCACGCTGATGATCGACCCGCCCGACCGGAGATGATCGCCGACGGTCTGGAGCGTCAGCACCGCCGAAAGCACCGTCGCGTCAAGCGCTTTGCGCCACGCGTTGGCGGTGTCGGCGATCGAGTAGGTGCGCGGGTCCCCGGCCTCCCAGGTGGGCGCGGGCACGTTGACGATGGTGTCCAGGTGGTGGGGGAACAGCGGGCGGGCCTCTTCGAGGCTGGCCGGGTCGGTGGTGTCGCAGACGATCGCCTCGACCTCGAGTTCCTTGGCGGCGATCTCCAGATCGCTCTTGCGGGCGCCCACGAGGGTCACTTTGTGGCCGTCGTCGCGGAAGCCCTCGGCCACCGCGCGTCCCAGCTCCGTGTCTCCGCCGGTAACCAGTACCTCCACTGCCATGACCTCCTCTGCCTGGGACCTCAGCACGTTATGGCGTCAATCCCCGTATATGTTACTGGACAGTAGCTAGCTGACGAAATTTTTGCCGCCGCGACGCGCGGATCATTTGGGTAACTCTTTGGGCGACACTTTTTGCGGCGATTCGGCCGCCAGGGCGACCGCATCATCGGCGGGCTAGGGTGCATCCATGCGTCGGATCGGGTTCCTGGCCGGTTTGCTTTCGACGGTGCTGCTGGCGGGTCTGGTCGGGTGCGGTTCCCCACCGCCGCCGGCGCAGTCGTCGCAAGCCCCTGGGAAGGTGATGGTGTTTGCCGCCGCGTCGCTCAAACCGACGTTCACGCGGCTCGGCCAGCAGTTCACGGCCGAAAACCCGGGCGGCGGCGTCGAATTCGAGTTCGCCGGCTCCTCCGAGCTGGCCACCCAGTTGACACAGGGCGCCACCGCCGACGTCTTCGCGTCGGCCGATACCGCGCAGATGGACACGGTCAGCAAGGCGGGCCTGCTGAGCGGTGACCCGAGGAACTTCGCGTCGAACACGTTGGTCATCGTCACCGCGCCGGGCAACCCGAAAAAGATCGGCTCCTTCGCCGATCTGGCCGAGCCGGGCCGCACCGTGGTGACGTGCCAGCACCCGGTGCCGTGCGGCGCGGCCACCCATCGCGTCGAAGACAGCACCGGGGTGCACCTCAACCCGGTCAGCGAGGAACTCAGCGTGACGGACGCCCTGAACAAGGTCACCAGCGGCCAGGCCGACGCCGCGCTGGTCTACGTCACCGACGCCAAGGCGGCCGGCGACAAGGTCGCGACCGTGGCCTTCCCCGAGGCCGCCGGCGCCGTGAACGTCTATCCCATCGGGGTGTTGAAGAAGGCTCCGCATTCCGCGCAGGCGCAGAAGTTCGTCGATTTGGTGACCTCCCCGGCCGGCCAGCAGATTTTGGCCCAGGCGGGTTTCGCCAAGCCTTGATCGCGATCCACCGCGGCGACGGTGCTCGTCGTCGCCTAAGGCTGGAACGCCGGGAGGATCGAGCCGGAATCGCGGATCTCCCAAATGCTGTTCTTGGTCACGCCGTCGAAGTTGATCTTGTTCAACGTCGCCCGCGAGTAGGTGAGGTCGATGGCGACCTGGGTCGAGGTATTGCCGTACGGGTCGGTCATCGGGAAGGTGCCCTGAACGTTCACCGCGGCGGCGTCGGGGTAGGTCGCCCGGGCGTACCGGAGGATGTCGATGGTGTCCAGCCGCGCACCGTCTTTGATCAGCAGCTCGGTGTAGTTGTCGCGGATGGCGAATAACGCGTCGACGAGTTCGCCGTCCGGGCCTGCTGCGGTCGTGAACGTGACGCCGTCGGGCTTCTTGGGGCCGGCCGGCGTCGAGGGGGCCGCCTCGGCGGGTGTCGACGGCCCCGCCGTGGTCGTACCGCCCGATGAGGGTTGGCTGTCGTTTCTGTCGCCGAAACCCCAGCTTTTACCGACGATGACGAGGAGAACCAGCACGGTGAGTACCGACAGCGCCAGGGCGACCTTTCCCGAGACGCCCTTCTGGGGCGGCTCGGTGGCGAAAGCCCATTCGCTAGTCCAGTTGGTGCCGTCGAAATACCGTTGCAGCCCGTGTCCAACCCCTGCGGGATCGGGGTACCAGCCCGGCGCCGATTTGGGCGGGGGCGGCGCCTGTTCAGATGGCATCCATGCACCTTCGTCCTGGCGGTGATCTTCCGGCTACCCGTGGCGATGGCCGCGCAAAACCATTCTCGTCGCTCCGGCTGACCACCGGTCGCCGGGGCGCCACTTACGCCCGTCGGCGGGTCTCGCTCCCACTACGCGCGCAGCCCACGGCATTCCGGTGTAATGCGAGGAGCGGGTGAGCTGTTCCCGCGTGAGTTGTCGAGGTGACCGCCGGCAGGAGGGTAGGTATTAGCGCACACAGCACGGATCTGCCCCGCTGGGTGTATCTGCCCGCGGCCGTCGGGACCGTCTTCGTGGTATTGCCGTTGCTGGCCATCGCGATCAAGGTCGACTGGCCGCACTTCTGGTCGTTGATCACGAGTTCCTCGTCGCGCACCGCGCTGGCGCTCAGCCTGCAGACCGCCACCGCCAGCACCGCGTTGTGCGTGGCGCTGGGCGTGCCGATGGCACTGGTGCTGGCCCGCAGCACGGCGCGGCCGGTGCGGTTGCTGCGGCCACTGATCCTGCTGCCGCTGGTGCTGCCGCCGGTCGTGGGGGGCATCGCCCTGCTGTACGCGTTCGGGCGGCTCGGCTTGCTCGGCCGGTACCTGGAGGCCGCCGGCATCAGCATCGCCTTCAGCACCACCGCCGTCGTGCTGGCGCAGACGTTCGTCTCGCTGCCGTTCCTGGTGATCTCGCTGGAGGGCGCCGCGCGCACCGCGGGCGCCGATTTCGAGGTGGTGGCCGCGACGCTGGGGGCGCGGCCGAGCGCGGTGTGGTGGCGCGTCACCCTGCCGCTGTTGGTGCCGGGGGTCGTTTCGGGCGCGGTGTTGGCGTTCGCCCGTTCGCTGGGGGAGTTCGGCGCCACCCTGACCTTCGCCGGCTCGCGGCAAGGCGTGACCCGCACGCTGCCGCTGGAGATTTATTTGCAGCGCGTGACCGACGCCGACGCGGCCGTGGCGTTGTCGATCCTGCTGGTGGTGGTGGCGGCCCTGGTGGTGCTGGGGCTGGGCGCGCGCCGGCTGACCGGGGCCGACGCCAGGTAGGGCGGGGTCATGAGCGAATTGCAGCTGCGCGCGGTCGTCGCCGAACGTCAGGTGGATGTGGAGTTCTCGGTGGCCGCGGGAGAGGTGCTCGCGGTGCTCGGTCCCAACGGCGCGGGCAAATCGACTGTCCTGCATGTCATCGCGGGCCTGCTTCGGCCCGACCGCGGGGCGGTGCGGTTGGGCGAGCGGGTCTTGACCGACACCGCGGCCGGGATCAACGTCCCGACGCACGACCGCCGGGTGGGGCTGTTGCTGCAAGACGCATTGTTGTTCCCGCACATGAGCGTTGCCGCCAACGTCGCTTTCGGACCGCACAGTCGTCGCGCGAGGCTGCGCCCGGCCCGCGCGGCGGAGAAAGCGACGGCGGCCCGCTGGTTGCGCGAGGTGGACGCCGAGCGCCTCGCCGACCGAAAACCGCGACAGCTCTCCGGCGGGCAGGCTCAGCGGGTTGCGATCGCGCGGGCGCTGGCGGCCGAACCCGACGTGTTGCTCCTCGATGAACCCCTGGCCGGCCTCGACGTCGCCGCGGCCGCCGCGATCCGGGCCGTGCTGCGCCAGGTCATCTCCCGCACCGGCTGCGCCGCGATCCTGGTCACCCACGACCTGCTGGACGTGTTCACGTTGGCCGATCGAGTGCTGGTGCTCGAGTCCGGCAAGGCCGCCGAAATCGGCCCGGTGCCCGAGGTGCTCACCGCGCCTCGCAGTCATTTCGCGGCCCGCATCGCCGGCATCAACCTGGTCAACGGAACGGTCGATCGCGACGGCTCGCTGCTCGCGCCCTCGGGCGACCGCTGGTACGCGGCCCATGATGCGCGAGGCGACCTGGTCTCACCCGAGCAGCATGCGATCGCGGTGTTCCCGCCCACGGTGGTCGCCGTCTACCGCGATCAGCCGCACGGCAGCCCCCGCAACGCCGTTGAGGTGACCGTGGCCGAGCTGGATATCCGCGGGTCGGCGGTGTTGGTGCGCGGCGCTCAGCAACCCGACGGGGCCCCGGGCCTGGCCGCGGAGATCACCGCGGACGCCGCCGCGGAGTTGCGATTGGCGCCGGGGGATCGGGTGTGGTTCTCGGTGAAAGCCCATGAGGTGACGCTGTATCCGGCCGCCCACTGAGCGCCGGCGAAAAAGGTTCGGGCGGCACCCGATGTCCGGACGGCGCGCGGCAGGTTGCACATTGGCAACATCGACACAACTGCGCTGCATTAGTCCGCAAAGCTCCTTGCGTCACAGCGGTAACACGGTAGGTTCGTCGCCATGGAGCAGGTGGAACCGATTTCGACACGCCGCAAAGGACTGTGGACGACGCTGGCCATCACCACGGTCAGTGGTGCCAGCGCACTCGCCATCGCGTTGCCGGCGACCTCGAACGCCGATCCCGAAGTCCCGACCCCCGTCCCGCCGAGCACGGCCACGGCCCCGCCCGCACCTGGGGCGCCTGCCGCGCCGGCAGCGCCCGCCGCGCCCGCGCCGAATGCGCAACCGGCACCGGGTGATCCCAACGCGGTCCCGCCGCCCCTCGGCCCGAACGGGGCGCCGCCACCGCCCGTCGACCCCAACGCGCCCCCGCCGCCGGTCGACCCCAACGCGCCTCCGCCACCGCCGGTCGACCCGAACGCCGGGCGGATCAACAACGCCGTCGGGGGATTCAGCTATGTCCTGCCCGCCGGCTGGGTGGAGTCGGACGCCTCCCACCTGGACTACGGCTCGGCGCTGCTGAGCAAGGTGACGGGTCCGCCCCCGATGCCCGACCAGCCACCGCTGGTGGCCAACGACACCCGCATCGTGATGGGCCGCCTCGACCAAAAGCTTTACGCCAGCGCGGAAGCCGACAACGCCAAGGCCGCGGTGCGGCTGGGTTCGGACATGGGTGAGTTCTTCATGCCCTATCCCGGCACGCGGATCAACCAGGAGAGCACCCCATTGGCCGGCGCCAACGGAAGCACCGGGAGTGGGTCGTACTACGAGGTCAAATTCAGTGACGCCTCCAAGCCGAACGGCCAGATTTGGACCGGCGTGATCGGGTCGGCCAATGGCGGGAACGCGCAACGCTGGTTTGTGGTCTGGCTCGGCACCTCCAACGACCCGGTGGACCGCGGCGCGGCCAAGGCGCTCACCGAGTCGATCCAGGCGTGGACACCGCCGGCAGCTCCGCCACCGCCCCCGGGCGCCCCGGCGCCGCCGGGTGCGCCCGCACCAGCACCAGCACCGGCCGCTCCGGGCGCGCCCGCCGCACCGGCGGCTCCGGGAGCACCGGCGCCGGCGCCCGCACCGGTCCCGGGTCAGGCGCCGGCCGTAGAGGTCAGCCCCACCCCCGCGCCGGCGCCGCAGCAAACGCTGTCGGCCTGACCGGCCGGACCCTTCGCGGGCCCGGCCGGAAAACCGGTTGGGCAACCGTCTCCGTTTCGGCACTCGTTTCGTGACCCAAACTGGGTATACCGAAGTGACGGCCCAGCAAAGCGCTGGGCTTTGCCAGCGATTGCAAGGAGACCCGCAATGGACATCTTGGCAGCTACGGAATTCCTCGCTCGATCAAGCACACTCACCAGCGTGGGCTGGATCGGTTACATCATCATCGGTGGTATCGCCGGTGCGATCGCCAGCAAGATCATCCGCGGTAGCGGAGCCGGAATCCTGATGGACATCGTGATCGGCATCGTGGGCGCGCTGGTCGGCGGCTTCATCTTGAGCTTCTTCGTCGACACCGCGAGCGGTGGCTACTTCTTCACCTTCTTCACCGCGTTGCTCGGCTCGTTGATCCTGCTCTGGATCGTCGGCATGGTGCGCAGGACCTAGCCGACCGAACCCGTTGCGGCCGTGGTGGTCAGCGGCATGATGGAGCGATGGCCCCACCGGTGACCACCACGGCAATGCACGCCTGGCGCGTGCGTCGACCCGGGCCGATGGCTACCGGCCCGCTCGAGCAGGTCATCACCGAGGTGCCGCGGCCGGGGCCGTCCGAACTGCTGGTGGCGGTGCGCGCCTGCGGGGTCTGCCGCACCGATCTGCACGTCACTGAAGGCGACCTTCCCGTCCACCGCGACCGGGTCACGCCCGGACATGAGGTGGTCGGCGAGGTCGTCGAGGTCGGCTCCGAGGCGGGAGACGAGTTCGGGGTGGGGGACCGGGTGGGCATCGCCTGGCTGCGCCACACCTGCGGCGTGTGCAAATACTGCCGTCGCGGCGACGAGAACCTGTGCCCCGAGTCGCGCTACACGGGGTGGGACGCTGACGGCGGCTACGCCGAATTCGCCACCGTCCCAGCCGCTTTCGCACACCCCCTACCCGCCGGCTACAGTGACAGCGAACTCGCCCCGTTGTTGTGCGCGGGCATCATCGGTTACCGCTCGCTCCTTCGCGCCGAGTTGCCGCCCGGTGGGCGCCTGGGGCTCTACGGTTTTGGCGGCAGCGCACACATCACCGCGCAGGTCGCCCTGGCCCAGGGCGCCGAGGTGCACGTGATGACGCGCGGATCCCGGGCCCGCGAGTTGGCATTGGAACTCGGCGCGGCATCCGCCCAGGGCGCGGCGGATCCGCCGCCGCTGCCGCTGGACGCCGCGATCTTGTTCGCTCCGGTCGGTGATCTGGTGTTGCCCGCGCTGGAGGCGCTGGATCGCGGTGGCACCCTGGCGATCGCCGGGATCCACCTGTCGGACATCCCGACGCTGAACTACCAGCGCCACCTGTTTCAGGAACGCCAGGTCCGATCGGTCACGTCCAACACCCGTGCCGACGCGCGCGCCTTCCTCGACTTCGCGGGCGAGCACCACATCGAGGTGACCACGCCGGAATACCCTCTTGGACAAGCCGATCAAGCGTTGGCGGATCTGAGCGCCGGGCGCATCGCGGGGGCGGCGGTGCTGCTGGCGTGACCGGTCTCAGGTGGACAGGTGCCACACGAACGCCGCGGCGAGCGCACCCAGCCCATTCAGTGACCAGTGCAAGGCGATCGGCGCGATCAGGCTGCCGCTGCGCCGGCGCAACCAGCTGAAGACGAACCCCGCGGCTCCCGTCGCCACCACGGCGCCCGCCACCCCGGTCAGCATCCCCACGATCCCGCCGCCGAACAGCCGCGTGAAGCCCACGTTGCTGCTGGTCAGTCCGAACGACGTGGCCACATGCCACAGACCGAACAGCAGCGAGCCCGCCAGCGCGACCCCGCGAAAACCCCACGCCCGGTTGAGCGCGCCGTGCAGCACACCGCGAAACGCCAACTCCTCGGGGATGACGGTCTGCAGCGGGATGATGACCATCGAGGCGACCATCGCGCCCGAGATCGTGGCGTAGCGGTTGTTCAGGAACATCGGCCGGGTCGCCGGCAGCAGCACGCCCACCGCGATCACCGAGGCCACGACGGCCACGGCCGCCAGCGCATAACCCAGTCCCGGCTTCCAGTGCTCGCGGCCCAGACCGAGGTCCACCCAGCCCAAACCACGGCACCGCATCAGGATGACCAACCCGACGGCGGCGGCCGGGACGGTGGCCACGCTCGCCCACGGCGTGGTGAAGTGCGCGATCAGATCCGTCAGGACGAGAACGACGACGACGACGGCGATGTCCAGATGGATCCGGAACCGGTGCAACGCCGAGGGCTGAGACGCCACGGGGTGAACGTCGGCTGTCTCGGTGGCCTCAAGCATCCGGCCAGTCTACCGGCGGGCCGGCGCCCGACCGGCTACGCGATTGCCGTCACAGATGTCTCATTGCCCCTTTGTTCCGGTCGGATGGGTCGCCTCGCTCGCATCACTCACTACGCTCGTTCTGCTCGCTCGGCTCCCCAGGTCCATCCCGAAATCGCCGGGTCGTCCTCGCCGTGCTCGCGGGTGTACATCCGCGCGGCCAGGCGGGCGTCGACCATGCGCTGGCGCAGCATGGCGGCGCGGCTGGCCAATCCGTCGACGCGGTCGATGACGTCGAGCACCAGATGGAAGCGGTCCAGATCGTTGAGCATCACCATGTCGAACGGCGTCGTCGTGGTGCCGCGTTCCTTGAAGCCGCGCACATGCATATGCGCGTGGTTGGTGCGGCTGTAGGTGAGCCGGTGGATCAGCCATGGATAGCCGTGGTAGGCGAAGATGACCGGCCGGTCCGGGGTGAACAGCGCGTCGAACTCGCGGTCCGGCAGGCCGTGCGGGTGCTCGGTATCGGGCTGCAACCGCATCAGGTCGACGACGTTGACCACCCGAACCGCCAGCTCCGGCAGCTCGGAGCGCAGGATGTCGGCGGCGGCCAGCGTCTCCAGCGTCGGGATGTCCCCGGCGCACGCCAGCACCACGTCGGGTTCGTCGGTGGCCGTGCTCGCCCACTCCCAGATGCCCAGGCCGCGGGTGCAGTGCGCGATGGCCTCGTTCATGTCGAGGTAGGCCAGCGCGGGCTGCTTGCCGGCGACGATGACGTTGATGTAGTCGCGGCTGCGCAGGCAGTGGTCGGCCACCGACAGCAGCGTGTTGCCGTCCGGCGGCAGGTACACCCGGGTCAGCTCGGGGCGCTTGTTGGCGACAAGGTCGATGAAGCCCGGGTCCTGGTGGGACGCGCCGTTGTGGTCCTGGCGCCACACGTGCGAGCTCAGCAGGTAGTTCAGCGACGCGATCGGCCGCCGCCACGGCAATTCCCGGCTGGTCGCAAGCCATTTCGCGTGCTGGTTCATCATCGAGTCGACGATGTGCACAAACGCTTCGTAGCAGTTGAACAGGCCATGGCGCCCGGTCAACAAGTAGCCTTCCAGCCAGCCCTGGCACAGGTGCTCGGACAGCACCTCCATCACGCGGCCGTCGGGCGCCAGGTGCTCGTCGTCGGGCTCGGTCTCGGACAGCCACACCTTGTCGGTCGATCCGTAGACGGCGTCGAGCCGATTAGACGCCGTCTCGTCGGGCCCCAAGAGCCGGAACCGATCCTTGTTGCGCGCGATCACGTCGCGCAAGAACCCGCCCAGCACCCGGGTGGCCTCGTGGGTGACGGCCGCCGGCCGCTCGACGGCGACGGCGTAGTCGCGGAAGTCGGGCAAATCGAGGTCGTGCAGCAACAGCCCGCCGTTGGCGTGGGGGTTGGCGCTCATCCGCCGATCGCCGGTGGGCGCCAGCGCCCGCAGCTCCGGCCGCAGCCGGCCGGCCTCGTCGAACAGTTCCCCGGGCCCATAGCTGCGCAGCCACTCTTCGAGCTGGGCACGGTGTTCGGGATTGTCGCGCGTCGCGGCCAGCGGCACCTGGTGCGAGCGCCAGGTGCCCTCAACCTTCTTGCCGTCCACCACCTTTGGCCCGGTCCAGCCCTTGGGCGTGCGCAGCACGATCATCGGCCACACCGGCCGCTCGACCCCGTTGCCGCCGCGCGCGGCGCTCTGGATGGCCGCGATGTCGTCGAAGGCGTCGTCGAGGGCGGCGGCCAGCTGTTGGTGCACATCGGCCGGGTCATCACCGGCGACGGTGATCGGCCGATACCCGTAACCGCGCAGCAGTGATTCCAGTTCCGCGTGCGGGATGCGGGCCAGCACCGTCGGGTTGGCGATCTTGTAGCCGTTGAGCGCCAGGATGGGCAGCACGGCGCCGTCGGTCACGGGGTTGAGGAACTTGTTGGAGTGCCAGCTGGCGGCCAGCGGCCCGGTTTCGGCCTCACCGTCACCGACGACGCAGGCCACCACCAGATACGGGTTGTCCAGCGCGGCGCCGTACGCGTGCACCAGCGCGTAGCCGAGCTCACCGCCCTCATGGATGGATCCCGGCGTCTGGGCCGCGACGTGGCTGGGGATGCCGCCGGGGAAGGAGAACTGGCGGAACAGCTTGCGCAGGCCCTCGGTGTCCTCCTCGATGCCGGTGTAGACCTCGCTGTAGGTGCCCTCGAGGTAGGCGTTGGCGACCAGCCCGGGCCCGCCGTGACCCGGCCCGGTCACGTAGATGACGTCGGCGTCGCGGCGGCGGATGACCCGGTTCAGGTGCGCATAGACGAGGTTGAGCCCGGGGGTGGTGCCCCAATGCCCCAGCAACCGCGGCTTGACGTGATCGACGGTCAGCGGCTCGGTGAGCAGCGGATTGTCCAGCAAGTAGATCTGCCCGACCGACAAATAATTGGCGGCGCGCCAGTACTTGTCGAGCAGGGCGAGTTCGTCGTCGGAGAGCGCGGGTGCGGCGGTCATCTCACCGATTGTTCCCGCCGATCCCTCCTGTTACTCCTCCCCGCGGGCGCGGGCTTCGTACGCCTGCCGCTTTTCGACGTCGACGTCGTCGGTGAAGACGTGATCGCCGCCGAGTATCCGGTTGAGGCCTTCGGCGATGCGGCGCGGCCAGAATTTCTGGGACACCACCATCGCGCCCGCGGCCTTGGTGATCCGCACCCGCGGCTTGGGGTGCGCGACCAGGTTGACGATGGCGTCGGCGATCTCGGCGGGCTCCGCGTTGCGGAACCCCTTCATCCCGGGCGTCCCGGCCACCAGTTCGGTGTTGACGAACGTCGGCAGCACCGTGGAGAACTTCACCCCGGCCGAGCGGTACTCCAGCCGGGCCGAGTCGGTGAACGCGACCACCGCGTGCTTGCTGGCGCAGTAGGTCGCCAGGCCGACGATGTAGAGCTCCCCGGCCAGCGAGGCGACGTTGATGACGTGGCCTTTACCGCGCGGCACCATGCGTTGGGCCGCCAGCTTGCTGCCCAGCATCACGCCGTAGACGTTGATGTCCAGGATCCGCCGGGTGACCGCGTCCGGCTCGTCGACGATGCGGCCGACGGGCATGATGCCGGCGTTGTTGATCAGCACGTCGATCGGGCCGAGCTGGCGTTCGACGTCGTCGAGGAAGTCGGCGAACGAGTGCGGGTCGGTGACGTCGAGTTTCCCGTAGACGTCGAGGCCCAGGTCGGCGCCCGACTCCTTCACCCGCACCTCGTCGACGTCGCCGATGGCGACCTTGGCGCCCAGGTTGTGCAGCGCGGTCGCGGTGGCCAGGCCGATTCCCCGGGCTCCACCGGTGATGACTACCACCTTGTCGCGAACTTTTCCGCGGACCTTGAGGCCGAGGGAACCCGTGTCTGCCATGTTCGGTGCCTTCCAGATTCTTGACGGGTGTCAACTAGACAATCCGGTAAGCACAGCACTCGAAGTCCGGCCGCGCAACAACCGGTCGGACCGCGCGGGGTCAGCGCACGGCGAGCCACACCAGGCTGGCACCGCCGGCCAGGGCGCAGTAGATCGCGAACGGGGTCAGCGTCCGGGTCTGGAAGTACCGCGTCAGGAAGCGCACGGCGAGGTAGGCAAAGACGAACGAGGCGACGCTGCCGACCAGCACCTGCCCGCCGATGCCGGCGCCCAGCGGCCCGAACAGCTCGGGGATCTTGTACACCCCGGCGGCCAGGATGATCGGCGTCGCGAGCAGGAAGGAGAAGCGGGCGGCATCCTCGTGCGACAGGCCGCGCCACAGGCCGGCGACGATGGTGATCCCCGACCGGCTGATACCGGGGAACAGGGCCAGGATCTGCGCGGCGCCGATCACCAGGCCGCGCGGCAGCGGGAGTTGGGCGAGCCGCAGATCCGAGGCCTCGTCGCCATGTTCGAGCTCCGCGTCGGCCGGTGCGGGCCCGCCCGCCGCGGGCGCGGGCGCGATGCGGCGGCGCAGCACCTCGCCGACGTACAGGGCGATGCCGTTGAGCAACAGAAACGTCGCCGCCGGAACGGGTTTGCCGAGCGTGGTCCGGAACAGGTGCTCGAGCGCCAGGCCGGCCAGGCCCACCGGGATGGTGCCCGCCACGATCAGCCAGGCCAGCCGTTCGTCGGGCGTCTGAATGCGGCGATACCGCAACGAGGAGAAGAACCCCGACAGGATGCGCACCCAGTCGCGCCAGAAGAACAGCAGCAGGGCGGCGGCCGTCGCCACATGGAGGCCAACGATGAACGCCAGGTAGGGCGAATGGGGCGCCGAGACGCTGAGGTCTTCGGCCCACCGCCCGCCGACGAGCGCCGGCACCAGCACCGCGTGCCCCAGGCTCGAGACCGGGAACAGCTCGGTGACGCCCTGGAACGCGCCGACCACCACGGCCTCGACGTAGCTCAAGTGCGCGGTCATAGCGGATGCCTCCATCAGACGACGGGTCGCGGTCGGCCTGTGACGATAGCCCACGCCGCGCCCGCGCGGCGTGCCGACTAAGCGTTCGGCGCGGCGTGACCGGGCGTTCGTCGAATCCGCTTGTCCACCCGGCCTTTTGGACGCCTCGTCGCCCGGACGGGCCGGTGAGCGGCCGCCGTGCAACGCCCTGACCAGGCAGGTACGGTGTGCAGATGGTCGACGGGTTGCTCGATGCCGTGCGCGTCCTCGACTTGTCGAGTGGGGTCGCCGACGCGGTGACACGCCTGTTCGCCGACCTGGGCGCCGACGTGTTGAAGGTGGAACCGCCGGGCGGCTGCCTGGCGCGTGACGCGCTGCCGACGCTGCGCGGCGCCAGCATCCCGTTCGCCGTGCACAACGCCAACAAACGCGGCGCGGTGCTCGACCCGTTCGACGACGAGGACTGCGCCCGCTTCCTCGATTTGGCCGCCGACGCCGACATCGTCGTGGACACCGGCGCCGACGAGCGCGGCGCCATGTTCGGGACCTCCGGCGAGGAGCTGGCCGCCCGCTACCCGCACCTGGTGGTGCTGTCGATCACCGACTTCGGCGCGACGGGCCCGCGGTCCTCGTGGCGCGCCACGGACCCGGTGCTGTACGCGATGTGCGGCGCGCTGTCGCGGTCCGGCCCCACCACCGGAACCCCGGTGCTGCCACCGGACGGCATCGCGTCGGCCACCGCGGTCGTCCAGGCGGCGTGGGCCGCGCTCGCGGCCTACTACAACCGACTGCGTTGCGGGACGGGCGATTACATCGACTTCTCGTGGTTCGACGCGGTCGTCATGGCCCTCGACCCGGCGTTCGGCGCGCACGGGCAGGCGGCAGCGGGCATCCGGCGTACCGGGCGGTGGCGGGGCCGCCCGAAGAACCAGGACGCCTACCCGATCTATCCGTGCCGGGACGGCTACGTCCGGCTGTGCGTGATGGCGCCCCGGCAGTGGCGCGGCCTGCGGCGCTGGCTGGGGGAGCCCGAAGACTTCCAAGATCCCAAATACGACGTCATCGGCGCGCGCTTCGCGGTCTGGCCGCAGATCAGCGAGCTGCTGCAGCAGCTGTTCGCCGACCAGACCATGAAGGATCTGGTGGCCGCCGGCCAGGCGCACGGGGTGCCCATTGCGGGGTACTGACCCCGGCGCGGATCCTGGGGTCCGAACACTTCCAGGCGGTCGGCGCGATCACCGACGCCGAGCTCGTCCCCGGCGTGCGCACCGCCGTGCCGACCGGATATTTCGTGGTGGACGGGCGACGCGCTGGTTTTCGCACACCGGTGCCCGCCGCGGGTCATGACGAACCGTACTGGCGCGGCAATCCGTCGGTGGTGCCGTCGGCCTCGGGCCGGCTCGGCGACTATCCCTTTGCGGGACTGCGGATTCTGGATCTGGGCATCATCGTCGCCGGCGGCGAGCTGAGCCGACTGTTCGGTGATCTGGGCGCCGACGTGATCAAGGTCGAAAGCGCCGATTACCCCGACGGTTTGCGCCAGGCCCGCGTCGGCGAGGCCATGAGCGAGTCCTTCGCCTGGACGCACCGCAACAACCGGGGATTGGGGCTGGACCTGCGCAGCGCGGAGGGAAAGAAGATCTTCGGCCGCCTCGTCGCCGAGGCCGACGCGGTCTTCGCCAACTTCAAGCCGGGAACCCTTGGCGCACTGGGGTTTTCCTACGATGAGCTGCGTGCCATCAACCCGCGGATCGTCCTGGCCGAAAGCAGCGCGTTCGGCGACTCGGGGCCGTGGAGCGCGCGGTTGGGGTACGGCCCGCTGGTGCGCGCAACGACCGGTGTCACCCGGCTCTGGACATCCGACGGCCCGGGGGAGGAGGCCGACTCGGCGCGCCACGCGTTTTACGACGCGACGACGGTGTTCCCCGA
Organism: Mycobacterium marseillense; assembly: GCF_010731675.1. Lineage (NCBI taxonomy): Bacteria > Bacillati > Actinomycetota > Actinomycetes > Mycobacteriales > Mycobacteriaceae > Mycobacterium > Mycobacterium marseillense. Next base: position 970,014 of record NZ_AP022584.1, on the reverse strand, counting down.
CCACGTGGTGGGCCGCGTCACCGCCATCGCCGCGCTGGCCGCGCTGATCCACCGCAACCGGGCCGGTGGGGGCGCCCACGTCCACATCTCGCAGGCCGAGGTCGTGGTCAATCAGCTCGACACCCTCTACGTCACGCAAGCCGCGATGGCGGCGGGCGTCGCCCAGATCCGCCAGGACACCGGCCTGCACGCCGTCTATCCGTGCGCCGGCGATGACGAATGGTGCGTCATCTCGATCCGCTCGGACGACGAATGGCGGCGCGCCGCTTCGGTTTTCGACCACCCCGACTGGGCGGACGACCCGCGCTTCGCCACCGGCGAAGCGCGGCTGGACAATCGGGGCGAGTTGGTGCAACGGGTCTCGGCTTGGACCCGCACCCGGACCCCGGCGCGCGCCGCCGAGCTGCTGCAGTCGGCCGGAGTTCCGGCCGGGCCGATGAACCGCCCGCCCGATATCCTCGAAGACCCCCAGCTGATCGCGCGCAACGTCTACAGCGCGATGACACATCCGCTCATCGAGAACCCGCTGCCCGCCGAGACGGGACCCGCGCCCTACCGCCACATTCCGTCGGCCCGCCAGGCCCCGGCGCCTCAGCCCGGGCAGGACACCGTCGAGATCTGCCGAAACGTGCTGGGAATGAACGCCGCCGACATCCAGCGGCTGATCGACGACCGCGTGCTGTTCGGCCCGCCCGACAACGCCTGAGTCATCCCCGATCGCCCCAGTGCGCGGCCAGCCGTACGCTCGCGCCCGAATGTGCGGCGGGCCGAACACCCGGTGTCCGATACGTTCTTCGTATGACCGTTGACCCCAGGACCCCGGTTTTGATCGGCTATGGCCAGGTCAACCATCGCGACGACATCGATCCGGCCACGCGGTCCGTCGAGCCCGTCGACCTGATGGTGGCCGCCGTCGAGAAGGCCGCCGACGCCGCGGTGATCGAGGCGATCGACTCCATCCGGGTGGTCAACATCCTGTCGGCCCAGTATCGGGATCCCGGCCTGTTGCTCGGGCAGCGCATCGGCGCCTCCGACTTCAGCACGCTGTACAGCCCGGTCGGCGGCAATGTGCCGCAGTCGCTGCTCAACCAGGCGTGCCTGGACATCCAGGGCGGCCGCGCGGGCGTCGTGCTGCTGGCCGGCGCCGAAACCTGGCGGACCCGGCGGGGGTTGCGGGCCCAGGGCTCCAAGCTGGTGTGGACCGAGCAGGACCGCTCGGTCCCGATGGCCGAGGTGAGCGGCGACGACGTTCCGATGGCCGGCGAGGCGGAGATCAGGATCTCCCTGGACCGCCCGGCGTATGTCTACCCGCTGTTCGAGCAGGCGCTGCGGGTGGCGCGCGGCGAGTCGATCGACGATCACCTCAAGCGCATCGGGGAGCTGTGGGCGCGGTTCAACGCGGTGGCGGTGGACAACCCGCACGCGTGGATCCGTAAGCCGTCGTCCGCCGACGACATCCGCGAGGCGGGCCCGCAGAACCGGATGATCAGCTGGCCCTACACCAAGTTGATGAACTCCAACAACATGGTCGACCAGGGTGCTGCGCTCGTCTTGACCTCGGTCGAGCAGGCGACGCGGCTGAACATCCCGGCCGAGCGCTGGGTGTACCCGCACGCGGGCACCGACGCGCACGACACACCGTCCATCGCCGAGCGTCACGAACTGCACCGGTCCACGGCCATCCGGATCGCCGGTGCGCGGGCGCTCGAGCTGGCCGGCCTGGGCGTCGACGACATCGATTACGTCGATCTGTACTCGTGCTTTCCCTCCGCGGTGCAGGTGGCGGCCGCCGAGCTCGGGCTGAGCACCGACGACCCCGCCCGCCCGCTGACCGTGACCGGCGGGCTGACGTTCGCCGGCGGCCCGTGGAGCAACTACGTGATGCATTCGATCGCGACGATGGCGGAGTTGCTGGTTGCCAATCCGGGCCGGCGCGGTCTGATCACCGCCAACGGTGGCTATCTGACCAAACACAGCTTCGGCGTCTACAGCACGGAACCCCCGGCCGAATTTCGTTGGGAGGACTCACAACCGGAGGTCGACCGGGAGCCGACGACCGACGCGGTGGTCGAATGGGAGGGCGTCGGCACCGTCGAGGCCTGGACGACGCCGTATGACCGCGAGGGGCGGCCGGAAAAGGCCTTTCTGGCGGTGCGCACCCCCGACGGGTCGCGGGCGCTGGCCGTGGTGACCGACGGCGCGGCGGCGCAGGCCTCGGTGCGTGACGATCTCGGTGGCGCCAAGGTTGCCGTCGCCGCGGACGGCAGCGCGACGCTGCAGTAGCCCCGTCAGTCGCACGGTGGCCGGTCAGGGGCGCCGATCGTGGGTAACGGTCGCGTAGCCTATGCCGACTTGCCTATTGTTGAGTGCTGAGGGTTGGGGGAGGTGAGCCCAGGTGCACATCCTGGTTACCGACGCCACCGGCGCACTCGGGCGCCTGGTCGCTGGGCAACTGATCGCTGCCGGGCACACGGTCAGCGGCATTGCTGAGCTACCGCATCCCTGCCTCGACCGCAACGTCGAGTTTGTTTGCGCGTCGCTGCGTGACCGGGCCTTGCGGGAGCTCACCGACGAGGCCGACGCCGTCATCCACCTGGCCCCCATCGACCCCAGCGCGCCCGGCAGCGCCGGCATGGACGGGCTTGCGCGGGTCACCGACGCGGCCGCCCGCGCCGGCTCGCGTCTGTTGTTCGTGTCGCAGGCCGCGGGGCGGCCCGAGCTGTATCGACCGGCCGAGGACCTGGTGTCCTCGAGTTGGGGGCCCACCGCGGTCATCCGGATCGCACCGCCGGTCGGACGCCAACTGGACTGGATGGTGTGCCGCACGGTGGCCACGCTGTTGCGCAGCAAGGTCTCCGCACACCCCATGCGGGTGTTGCACCTCGACGACCTGATGCGGTTTTTGGTCCTGGCGCTGAACACCGACCGCACCGGCGTGGTGGACCTGGCCAGCCCGGACACCGTCAACATGGTCACCGCCTGGCGGGTGCTGCGAGCCGCCGACCCGCGCTCCCGGCTGCATCGGGTCCGCAGTTGGGCGCTACTAACTCCGGAGCTCGATGTCGCTGCGGCACAAGAGGATTGGATGTTCTCGTACGGCTGGCACGCGCTTGACGCGGTCGCCGATACCGCGCGGGGACTCGTCGGCCGCCGGCTCGACGCCGCCGGCGCGATCAACCAGGGGGGACAGCTCGCGCTGCCCGTTGAGGTGCTGCCGCACACCCGGCGGCCGGGCGACGACGTGCACACCGCCGCGCCGGAGGGCCTGGAGGGCGAATTCGACGATCAGATCGATGCGCGGTTCCCGGTTTTCAGCGCCGCCGCCCTGGCCGAGGCGCTGCCCGGACCCCTCACCCCGATCACGCTGGACGTCCAACTGAGCGGACTGCGCGCCGCGAGCCGGGTGCTGGGGCAGGTGCTCGCGCTCGGCGGCGTGGCCGATGCCGAATGGGGCACCAGGGCCATCGCGGTGTTCGGCCACCGCCCCTACGTCGGGGTGTCGGTCAACATGGTCGCGGCCAGCCAGCTGCCCGGCTGGGACCAGGACGCCGTCGCGCACGCCCTCGTCGGTCAGCCCCAGGTCGGTGATCCCCTGCCGTTCGGCGAGCCCGCCTGGACGGCCGGCGCGCTCGGCTCGGTCGCCAAGGCGGTCGCCGCGGGACGCTCGGTCGCGCTCTTGCGTCACCTGCGGGCGGACACCCGGGCGTATTGCGCCGCCGCAGCAGCCGAGCACCTCGATGCCACCCAACTGGCGTTGCTGCCGGAAGCCGCGCTGGAGGTGCGTCTGCGGCTGTTGCGCGACCGCATCCACCAGGGCTGGATCCTCAACGCGCTCTGGCTGATCGACAGCGGTGTCACCGCCGCGGCGCTGGTCCGCAGCCAGGCCGGGCGCAGCGTGCCGGGGATGGGCATGATCACCGACAGCGGACTCGTCGCGGCGGAGACCGCGGAGTTGGCGTCGATGCTGCGCGCGGACCCGCCGTTGGCCGCGCTGGCCGCCGAGGGCAACCTCGCGAGCATTCGTGCGCTGTCGCCGAAGACCGCCGCCGCCCTGGATGCGGTCGTCGCACGGATCGGGCACCGCGGCCCGGGCGAGGCCGAGCTGGCCAGCACAACCTTCGACGACGACCCGACGATGTTGCTGACCGCCGCCGCGGCTGCCGCACCCCCCGAGCCCGCGCCGGCCACCCTGGCCGAGCGCGTTAGCGCCAATGCGCGCGGTTCACGGGAGCTGGCCCACGACACCACGATGCGGTTCACGCACGAGCTGCGGATGACGTTGCGCGCGTTGGGATCTCTGCGGGTCGAGGCGGATTTGATCGACGCCGTCGACGACATGTATTACCTGACGTGCAATGAACTTGTCACCATGCCGGGCGATGCGCGGCTGCGGATCAAGCGGCGCCGCACCGAACGCGAACGCCTGCAGGCGCAGTACCCACCGGACGTCATCGACGGCGCCTGGGCACCCGTCCCGCGCAACGCTCTTGGTTCGGGCGGCGAGCCCGCCGGCGAGGAAGGCTCAGCCGAGCAGCTCGCCCAGGGGTGAGCGCGGGTCGGCCAGCTTGTCGGGGTCGACGCAAGCCTGGGACCGGATCAGCGCCTTGACGTCGTCGAGCACATCCCAGATGTTGACGTTCATTCCGGCCAGCACCCGGTTGTCGCCGTCGAGCCAGAACGCGACGAACTCCCAGCCGGCGACGTCGCCGCGGAACACCACGCGCTCGAAGCTGGGGGCGTGGCCCGCGTACTCCATGCCGAGGTCGTACTGATCGGTGAAGAAATAGGGTAGCTCCGCGTATTCGCCTGGCGTGCCCAGCATCCCGGCCACCGCCACGGCGGGCTGCTTGAGCGCGTTGGCCCAGTGTTCGGTGCGGATGCGGGTGCGCAGCAGCGGGTGTTCGGCGGCGGCGATGTCGCCGACGGCATAGATGTCGGGGTCGCTGGTGCGCAGCGATGCGTCGACCAGCACCCCGCCGTCACCCAGGGACAGCCCGGCCTGCTCGGCGAGTTCGATGTTTGGCTTGGCGCCGACGGCTACCAGCACGGCGTCGGCGGCGATCGTCGCTCCGTCCCGCGTCCGCAGGCCGGTGGCCGAGCCGTCGGCCTGGGTGATCTCCTCGACCTGCGTCTCGAGCCGAAGGTCCACGCCGTGTTCGCGATGCAGGGTGGCGAACACCTCGCCGACGGTCTCGCCCAGCGCGGCCAGCAGCGGTTGTTTGGCGGTTTCCACCACGGTGACGTCCACGCCTCGCTGGCGCGCACCGGCAGCCACCTCCAGCCCGATCCACCCGGCGCCCACCACCGCGAGCGAAGTCCCTTCGGTCAGAACGGCATTCAACGCCGCGGCGTCTTCGTAGGTGCGCAGGTAATGCACACCGGCGGAGTCCGATCCCGGTATCGGTGGGCGCCGCGAGGCCGATCCCGTCGCCAGCAGCAGCTTGTCGTAGCCGATCGTGGTGCCGTCGGGCAAGCCCACGGTGTGGTCGGCGGCGTCCAGGGAGGCCACCCGTGTGTTGAGCCGGAGGTCGACGTTGTGGTCCCGGTACCAATCGGAGTTCTGCACGGTGAAATCGGTCAGCGATTTCTTGCCGGCCAAATACTCCTTCGACAGCGGCGGCCGCTCGTAGGGCAGGTGCTCCTCGTCGGCGAACACGATGATATGTCCATCAAACTCATTGTCGCGCAATGCCTCTACGGCTTTTGCTGCCGCGAGTCCGCCGCCGATGATGACGAAGCTGGTCGAGTTGCCCATGGATCGTGCTCCGTTCTGTGGAAATTTTCAGCCTACTCGCAGGCGCTCAACGCAACAGCTCCCGCAGGTCGAGCGCGTTGCGGACCGCGTGGCCGCCCAGGTCGTTGTTGAAATACATCCACACGTCTTTTCCCTCACCGTCCCAACCGGTGAGCCGCTCGGCCCAGCGCCGCAAATCGTCGTCGGTGTAGGAGCCGGCGTAATTCGCCTCCGGATCCGGCCCGTGCATCCGGATGTACACCACATCGCTCGTCGCGCGGGGAATGCACTGCAGGCCGAGCCCACTCATCACCACGTATGCGGCGCGCCGGCGTTCCAACAACTCAAACACCGCGGGGTCATTCCACGATGGATGCCGCAGTTCGACGGCCACGCGGATGGTCGCGGGCATGCGCTGGAGGAACGAGTCCAGGCGCGCGTCGTCGCGCTGTTGTTCGGGGTGTAGTTGCACCAGCAGCACGCCGTGGCGATCGCCCAGCAGCTGCCAGCAGCGTTCGAAGCGTTCGATCCACGGTTCCGGGGAGGCCAGCCGGCGGTAGTGCGTCAGGCCGCGGTGCGCCTTGACCGACATGGCGAAGCCGTCCGGCAGTTGATCGCGCCATCCCTGGAACGTCGAATCCTTGGGCCACCGGTAGAAACTGGCGTTCAGTTCGACCGTTTCGAACACCTCGACGTAGCGGGCGAGCCGGCGCGCCGACGGCGTTCCCGGCGGATACAGCACGTTGATCCAGTGGTTGTACGACCACCCCGAGGTACCTATTCGAATGGCCACTGCGCGCTCAGCCGGTCACCTGCTGCCGCACCTCGTCGTCCAGCGACGCCCTGACCAGCGCGGCGGCCAGCCGCGCATTGGCCCGCGGCGCAAGGGTTCCCAGCTTCTTCGGTTCGGTGGGCAGGCCCAATCGCTTGGCGGTCCCGGTGGCGCGGTCATCGAAGTAGGGCCGCACCCAGGTCCACACGTCCTGAACCTCGCGGAGGTAGATGTCGGCGCCGGTGTCACCAATTCCCTTGAACTTCTTGAGCATCCGCTTTGCCGCGGCCACGTCATGCCCGCTGCGATCGGCCAATTCACGCAGGTCGCCGGAGTAGTCCTCGTCAACCCGCTCGGCCATGTCGGTGAGCCGGGTGGCCGAGCTCTCGTCGTAGCGCACGTAGTGCGCGCGCCCGAAGGCGTCGATCATGGTTCGCCGGTCCGAGGCCAGCACGGCTTTGGGCGTCCGCAAGCCCGCCTTGAAGAGTTCACGCGCGGCGCCCATGGCGATGGCCGCATCGATCGGCTTGCTGGCCAGCATGCACAGCACCAGAAGCTGGAACAGCGGCATCGGCTTGTCGCTCATCGTGATGCGCGCCTGTGCCGCATACGTCGTGCCGGCCACGTCGAGGAGTCGTCGCACCCGCTTGTCCATACCGCACCGCGTACCCCCGCGCCGCTACCACAAACCGCGCCCGCTACTTGGGCGGCAGGCTGCGCGCGTGCTCGACCCCGAGGGTGACCCAGCTGCGAAGCTGACGTTTGGTGTGCACACCGGCCGCCTCGACGCGCAACCAGCCGCGGGCCTCCCGCCCCGCCATCACCATGGGGCTGACGTGCGCGCGCCCGGTGAGTTTGTCGGTGTCCTCGCGCGGCACGCGCACCAACAGTCCGCCCTGGCCGCTCACGGCCACCGACATGTGGCCGTTGACCAGGAACGCCAGACCGCCGAACATGCGCTTTTCGTCGATGCCTCGCTGGCCGCCGAGGAGTTCGCGGATCCGGTCGGCCAGGTCTTCGTCGTAGGCCATCGCGGGGTCAGTCCAGATCGACTCGGACGGTCAGCAGGTCACTGCCCATCAGGCGCACCATCGCACTGTTCAGCCGCGGCAGGTTGCCCAGGCGCTGCACCGCGTCGTCGTCGGGCAGTAGCTGGGCGGTGCCCTCGCGCCACCTGCCGCCGACGCGCACTCGCACAGCCGGATTGGCCTTGATATTGCGGATGTAGTCCGAGTGTTCGCCGTGCTCGGAGACCATCCAGAACTGGTTGTCCACGACGCGCCCGCCCACCGCGGTGCGCCTCGGCTGCCCGCTCTTGCGTCCGGTGGTTTCGAGCATCGTCATGGGCAGCTGCCGCCCGACCGGGTTGACCAGCAGGCGTTGAACGCGATGAACCACTTGTCGTTTCAGAATCCGAATATCCGTCATAGCCTCTACATTCTGCCGCAGACGAGAAACAGCCGCCGCATTCGCGGCGGCTGTCTCGCTGGGCCTGATTACGTCGCGTATGCGACGAATTGACCGTCGGGCAGGAAGACGCCCCACTGGTTCACGCCCGGGTTGAATACGACCGGATAGTCGCCTGGTTGACCCGGCGGCATCCAGCGGGCCGGAAGCCCGTAGCCGATCGGGTCGTTGTAGTGGCCCGGTGGCGGGAATCCGTTTTGTCCGGGCGGAAGCGGCGTGCCCGGGGCCGTGCAGTTGACGCCCGGTCCGGCGTTACAGATCGGTACCCCCTGTCCCGGCATGGGTCCCGGCACATTCTGGCCCGGCACCGGACCCGGTCCCGGCACGTTAGGCCCGGGCACTGGGCCCGGCACATTCGGGCCATTCGGATCGGCTTGAGCCAACCCCGCACCTACTCCGAGCGCACCGGACGTCAGCGCACCCGCGATTGCGGCGCTGGCAGCGATTCTGTTCAACCTCATGATGAACTCCTTATCGAGCTGCGAGGCCGCCATCGGGCCGCCTCACAGCGGTAATTTGTTGTTCGTCACCCGCGTCTTTTCGACGTCGAGCAGAGGTCATCCCCCCTCGGCCGGTCTTCCCTCTGCGTTGCTGCGTACCCGTCCCGGGGGGAGCCTGAAACTCCCCCACCATGCCCTGGGACACCGCATCGGGTCTGGTCAACGTTGGTTCAACAGGGCCCGCTAGTCACCTGGCCGCGGCGTCAGGCGGCCACCGTGGCGGCCGCGGCCGCCGGTTCGAGCGCCTGGGCCACGATCTCGGCGACGTCGGTCATGGGACGCACGTCCAGCGCCTCGAGGACCTCGGCGGGCACGTCATCGAGATCGGGCTCGTTGCGCTGCGGAATGAAAACCGTTGAGAGCCCGGCACGTTGGGCGGCCAGCAGCTTTTGCTTCACACCGCCGATGGGCAGCACCCGGCCGTTCAGCGTGACCTCGCCGGTCATGCCCACGTCGGAGCGGACCTGGCGTCCGGTGGCCATGGAGACCAGGGCGGTCACCATGGTGACACCGGCCGACGGGCCGTCCTTGGGCACCGCCCCGGCGGGCACGTGCACGTGGATGCGCCGGTCGAGCGCTTTCGGGTCTTTGTTGATATCAATGCCCAGCTCGGCGGCGTGGGAGCGCACGTAGGACAGCGCGATCTGCGCCGATTCCTTCATCACGTCGCCCAGTTGACCCGTCAGTTGCAAACCGGGCTCGCCGTCGGTGGATCCTGCCTCGATGTAGAGGACGTCGCCGCCCAGACCGGTGACGGCCAGGCCGGTGGCCACACCGGGCACCGCCGTGCGTTCGGCCGACTCCGGCATGAACCGCGGACGGCCTAGGTAGTCAACCAGATCCGGCTCGTCGATCGTCAGCGCTGCGGAATTGTCGGCCAGCTTGGTGGTCGCCTTGCGCAGCGCCTTGGCCAGCAGGCGTTCGAACTGCCGCACACCGGGTTCGCGGGTGTAGTCCGCGGCGATCTTGCGCAACGCCGCGTCGGTCACCGCGACCTCGTCCTCGGTCAGCGCCGCGCGTTCCCGCTGCCGGGGCAGCAGGTAGTCCCGCGCGATGGCGACCTTGTCGTCCTCGGTGTAGCCGTCAATCTGAACCAACTCCATGCGGTCCAGCAGGGCCGACGGGATGTTCTCGATCACGTTGGCCGTCGCCAGGAACACCACATCGGACAGGTCCAGGTCCAGATCCAGGTAGTGGTCGCGGAACGTGTGGTTCTGCGCCGGGTCGAGCACCTCGAGCAGCGCCGCGCTCGGGTCGCCACGATAGTCGGAACCGACCTTGTCGATTTCGTCCAGCAGTACAACGGGATTCATCGATCCCGCCTCACCGATCGCGCGCACGATCCGGCCCGGCAGCGCGCCCACGTAGGTGCGCCGGTGCCCCCGGATCTCGGCCTCGTCGCGCACGCCGCCCAGGGCGACGCGCACGAACTTGCGGCCCAGCGCCCGGGCCACGCTCTCGCCCAGCGACGTCTTGCCCACGCCCGGGGGACCGGCCAGCACCATCACCGCGCCCGAACCGCGGCCGCCGACGACCTGCAGCCCGCGCTGGGCGCGGCGCGCCCGCACGGCCAGGTACTCGACGATGCGATCCTTGACGTCGTCGAGCCCGTGGTGGTCAGCGTCCAGGACGTCGCGCGCCGCCTTCAGGTCGGTGGAGTCCTCGGTCTTGACGTTCCACGGCAGGTCGAGCACGGTGTCGAGCCAGGTGCGAATCCAGCCGCTCTCCGGGCTCTGATCGCTCGAGCGTTCCAGCTTGCCGACCTCGCGCAGCGCGGCCTCGCGCACATTCTCGGGCAGCTCGGCCGCCTCGACGCGGGCCCGGTAATCGTCGGAACCATCCGGCTCGCCCTCGCCCAGTTCCTTGCGGATGGCGGCCAGCTGTTGGCGGAGCAGGAATTCCTTCTGCGTCTTCTCCATGCCCTCGCGCACGTCCTCGGCGATCTTGTCGCTCACCTCGACCTCGGCGAGATGGTCGCTGGTCCAATCGATCAGCACACGCAACCGCTCGGCGACATCCACGGTCTCGAGCAGCTGCCGCTTCTGCGCGTTGCTCAAGTAGGACGCGTACCCGGAGGTGTCCGCCAGCGCCGACGGATCCGACAGCCGGTTGACGTAATCGATGATCTCCCAGGCCTCGCGGCGTTGCAGCATGGCCAGCAGCAGCTTCTTGTACTCCGCGGTCAGCGCCTTGATCTCATCGGTCGCCTCGGCCTCGGCGACGTCGGTCACCTCGACCCACAGCGCCGCCCCGGGGCCGGAGGCACCCGCCCCGATCTGCGCCCTGCGCTCACCGCGCACCACCGCGGCGGTGCCGCCACCGGCGATGCGGCCGACCTGCAGGATCTTGGCGATCACGCCGTGCGAGGGGTAGCGGTCCTCGAGCCGGGGGGCGATCAGCAGCTGCCCGGACTCGCTGGCCTGGGCGGCGTCGATCGCCGCGCGGGCCGCGTCGTCCAGCGCGATCGGCACCACCATTCCGGGCAGCACGATGGTGTCAGTGACAAACAGCACCGGCACCGACTTGGCTTCAGCCATCAAATCCTCCAAAAGTTGAGTCTGATGCGCTTAACCCAGCCGGGCGCCGGTTTGTTCCCCCGGGCGCCGGCCCGGGCGAGTGTGCGGCCAGCCTCACACGGGCGCGCGAGTGTGCGGCCGGCTTCACGCCGGGGGCAGGGGCCCCAGCCGCCGGAGTTGCGTGACGTGCCGGGGCGAGAGCTCCTCGAGGCACGTGACGCCGAGCAGGCGCATCGTGCGGATCACGCCCTCGGCGAGGATGTCGATCGCGCGGACCACGCCCGCCTCACCGCCGGCCATCAGGCCGTACAGGTAGGCGCGCCCGACCAGCGTGCACCGGGCCCCCAGGGCGATCGCGGCGACGATGTCGGCGCCCGACATGATGCCGGTGTCCACCAGGACCTCGGTGTGCTGACCCAGTTCGCGGGCCACCGTGGGCAACAGGTGGAAGGGCACCGGGGCCCGGTCCAGCTGACGCCCGCCGTGATTGGACAACACGAGGCCGTCGACGCCGCGGTCGACGACCGCGCGGGCATCGTCAAGCGTCTGGATCCCTTTCACGACGAGCTTGCCGGGCCATTGCTCCTTGATCCACTCCAGGTCGTCGAAGGTCAGGCTGGGGTCGAACATCGTGCTCAGATATTCGGCGACCGTGCCGGGCCAGCGGTCCAGCGACGCGAACGCCAACGGCTCGGTGGTCAACAGATCGAACCACCACTTCGGGTGGGGCACCGCGTCCAGCACGGTGCGCAGCGTCAGCGTGGGCGGGATCGTCATCCCGTTGCGGTTGTCGCGCAGCCGCGCGCCGGAGACCGGGACGTCGACGGTGGCCAGCAGGGTGTCGAAGCCGGCGTCGGCGGCGCGTTTCACCAGCTCCATCGAGCGTTCACGGTCGCGCCACATGTAGAGCTGAAACCACTTGCGGCCCTGCGGGACGGCGGTGACCAGGTCCTCGATCGCGCAGGTGCCCAATGTGGACAGGGAAAACGGGATCCCGGCCCTGGCCGCCGCCCGCGCGCCGGCGATCTCGCCCTCGGTGTGCATCAGCCTGGTGAATCCGGTGGGTGCGATCCCGAACGGCAGCACGACCGGCTGGCCGAGCACGTTCCACCCGGCGGTCACTTGGGAGACGTCGCGCAGGATCGTCGGGTGAAATTCGATGTCGCGGAAGGCTTGTCGGGCGCGTCGGATGGACAGTTCGTCTTCGGCCGCGCCGTCGGTGTAGTCGAACGCCGCCTTGGGGGTGCGCCGCTTGGCGAGGCGCCGCAGGTCTTCGATGGTGTGGGCGGCGTCGAGGCGCCGCTTTGTCGCGTTGAGCTCGGGCCGCTTGAACTGCATGAGCGGGGCGAGGTCGCGTATTTTGGGCACTCGTCGTCGGACGGCTTTTCGCCTTTCGAGTTCCATAATGTGCCACCGTAGTCACATGGAATCGGCAGGCGACCCCTTCGATCTCAAACGTTTTGTGGACGCGCAGGCTGCGGTCTACGGCAACGTCGTCGGCGAACTCCGCGACGGACGCAAGCGCAGTCACTGGATGTGGTTTGTCTTCCCGCAGCTGCGCGGCCTGGGCGGCAGCCCGACCGCGGTCCACTACGGCATTTCCTCGCTGGACGAGGCCCGCGCGTACCTGGGCCATGCACTGCTAGGGCCGCGGCTGCGCGAGTGCGCCCGCCTGGTCACCGGCGTGCAGGGGCGATCGGCCGCGCAGATTTTCGGTTCGCCCGATGACCTCAAGCTGTGCTCGTCGATGACATTGTTCGCCCACGCCACCGAGGACGACGCGGACTTCGTCGCGGTGCTCGAGAAGTATTACGACGGCCGCCAGGACGAGCTGACCCTGAAACGGCTAGGCCGGACTTAGGATCCGCCACCCGTGCGGCTCGACGGCAACGGTGTCGACGACCTCCGGCGGCGGGGCCGCCGACCCGCCGATCACCTGTGCGCGTCCCGTGCCCAGCTCTGACAACAAGACCTGCAGCGGTTCATCGTCGATGTTGAGCGCCACCAACAGGGCGTCGTCGGCGTTGCGCGTCTCGTAGACGTAGTGCCGGTTGTCCAGCCGCAGCGCGGTGGTGGATGCCCCGTGCAGCCAGGGGTGGCGGCGTCGCAGCCCGACCAGGTACTGGTGCAGCGCCCAGGTTTCGACGCCGACGGCATCCAGTGGCAGTGGGGGAGAGCCGAATTCGGGGCGGACCGCGTCGTCACCGCCGAACCGTTCTTCCTTGACGCCGCGGAATCCGAGCTCGTCGCCCGCGTAGACGCTGGGCACCCCGCCGATGGTGAGCAGCAACACCAGCGCGTGGGCCGCGTGCGCGGGGTCTTCCAGCCGGCTGGCGATGCGGGTGACGTCGTGATTGCCGATGAATGTCAGCGGCGCGAAGCGGCTCAGAAAGTCGTTGTGGCGCTGCAGCGCCCAGTCCAGCTCGAAGAAGTTGCCGTCATTGAGACTGCTCCAGATCGCCTTCCATAACTCGTATTGGGTGGCCGAGTCGAAGGTGGCGGCCTCGACGACGGCGGCGTAGTCGCCGTGAATGAGTTCGCCGACGAACCAGGCGTCCGGATAACGCTCGCGCACCCGGGGCAGTGTCGCCGCCCAGAAGTGTTGGGGCACGGCGTAAGCCGCATCGAGGCGCCAGCCGTCAGCGCCGCGCCCCAACCAATGCGCCATCACCTCGGCGGTGTAGTCGACGACCTCGGGGTTGTCGTGGTTGAGGGTGATCAGCCCGTCGTGGCCCTCGAACGTGTGAAAACGCCCGGGACGCCCGCGAAACCAGCGCGCGGCGGCATCGTCATCGGCCGCCTCGCGGTGACGCGGAAAATCCACCCCGACGTGGTTGAACACGCCATCGAGCAGGACGCGCAGGCCGCGCCGACGCGCTTCGGCGACGAGGTGGTCGAAATCGGCGTCGTCACCGAGCCGGGGATCGATGCGGTAATGGTCGGTGGTGTCGTAACCGTGTGTGCGCGAGGCGAAGATGGGGCCCAGCGCGATACCGGATGCCCCGAGTTTTATGGCGTGGTCCAACCAGTCGACGAGCCGCCGCAACCGGTGTTGCTCCGGTTGCGGCGGCTCGTTTGACTGCGGTACGGGGTACGCGCCCACGAACCCCAGTGGGTAGACCTGCCACCAGATCGCGTGCTGGACCCAGTCGGGTCTCGACACGGCGCTGGTCACGACGGCGCGATCAGCTGACGGTCGCCAGCGTCTGGGAAGCGACAATCGCCTGGGCCACGCCGGAAACGATCGCCGCGGCCTTCAGCGCCTCCTGGATGGTTTCCCGGCTGACGCCGGCCTCGCGCAGCGTGTGCTCATGAGCGGCCACGCAATCCGGACATCCGTTGATCGACGACACCGCGAAACACCACAGCTCGAAGTTCGCCTTCTCGACACCGGGATTGGCGATGATGTTCATCCGCAATCCCGCGCGCAGGTCGTCGTACTTGCCATCGAGGAAGCCCCGGCCACGGTAGAACACGTTGTTCATGGCCATGACCGATGCGGCTCCCAGCGCCGCGTTGTACGCCTCGGCGGACAGGGTGTCGGCCGCCTCAGCGCCAATCTCGGTGAGCACCTGCGTGTTCCGGGTCGCCGCGGCGCTCGCCAACAGCGTGCCCCACAGCTGTTCCTCGTTGAGCTCGGTCGTGCGCGCGATCGAGCCCAGGTTGAGCTTGAGGTCCTTGGCGTACTCCGGCAGCGCTTCCTTGAGATTCTCTACGCTCATCTCGCCTCCTATTCAGACCCTACGGGATCAGGCCCGGATCAGGCCGACTGCTTGAGCAGCTCGGTGGCGTCGAGCGTCGGGTCGCCCTTGCGCCAGTTGCACGCGCACAGCTCGTCGGACTGCAGTGCGTCGAGCACGCGCAGCACTTCCTCGACGTTGCGGCCCACCGAACCCGCGGTGACCGAAACGAACTGGATCTCGTTGTTGGGGTCGACGAGGAAGGTCGCCCGGTCGGCAACACCGTCGGCATTGAGCACGCCGGTGGCCAGGCTCAGCTCCCGCTTGATGTCCGAGAGCATCGGGAAGGGCAGCTTCTTGAGGTCCTCGTGCTGCGCACGCCAGTTGAAGTGGACGAATTCGCTGTCGATCGACACGCCCAGAACCTGAGCGTCGCGGTCGGCGAACTCGTCGTTGAGCTTGCCGAAGGTGGCAATCTCGGTCGGGCACACGAAGGTGAAGTCCTTCGGCCAGAAGAAGACCACGCGCCATTTGCCGGCGTGGTCGTCGCTGGAGACGGTGGTGAAGTAGTCCTCGGGCTGCTGGGCGTCGACCTTGGACAGATCGCCCGCGATCAGCGCAGTGAGCTCGTATTCGGGGAACTGGTCGCCGATGGTCAGCAGTGGCATGTCGCTCCTTATTTGGATTTACTCAAGATTAGCTTTCTTCCACCATGTTGCCGCGCGCGCTCGTTGAAGTAAAGGTGATACTTCCCACTACACTTATAGGTATGACCGATAAGACTTATCAGCCGACGATCGCCGGCCTCCGCGCCTTCGTGGCGGTGGCCGAGAAGCACCAATTCAGCAGCGCCGCAGCCGCTCTCGGTGTCAGCCAGTCGACGTTGTCGCAGGCCCTCTCGGCGCTGGAGGCGGGGCTGGGTACCCGTCTCGTAGAGCGCTCGACACGGCGTGTCTTCTTGACACCCCAGGGCACGGAGCTGTTGCCGCGCGCCCAGGCCGTCGTCGAGTCCGCCGACGCCTTCACCGCCGCCGCGGCGGGCGCCTCGGATCCGTTGCGGACCGGCATGCGGCTGGGACTGATCCCCACCGTGGCGCCCTACGTGCTGCCGACCGTGCTGGCCGGCGTGGCCGAGCAACTTCCGGAACTCACCTTGCGGGTGACCGAAGACCAGACCGAACGTCTGTTGGCGGTCCTGCGCGAAGGGGCATTGGACGCGGCATTGATCGCCCTGCCCGCCGAGACCGCCGGGATCAGTTCGATCCCCATCTACGACGAGGATTTCGTTCTCGCCCTGCCGCCCGGCCATCCGCTGGCGGGCAAGCGCCGCGTTCCGGCGACGGCGCTGGCCGACCTGCCGCTGCTGCTGCTGGACGAGGGGCACTGCCTGCGTGATCAGGCGCTGGACGTCTGCCACAAGGCGGGGGTCCGCGCGGAGCTCGCCAACACGCGGGCGGCCTCATTGGCTACCGCGGTGCAGTGCGTGACGGGCGGTTTGGGAGTGACGCTGATTCCCCAGAGCGCGGTGCCGGTCGAGGCCTCGCGAAGCCGCCTGGGCCTGGCGCAGTTCGCGGCGCCCCGCCCGGGGCGGCGGATCGGCCTGGTCTACCGCTCATCGAGCGGTCGCGACGAGTCATACCGTCAGCTGGCCGCGCTCGTCGGGGGATTGATCAGCAGCCAGCACCCGGTGCGGCTGGTGAAGTAGACGTGCGCGGCTGGCCCGCAACGGTAGGTTCGGCCTATGGAAAAGGTAATCGCCGTGCTCATGCGCGCCGACTCCGATGACGATTGGTGCGCCCGGCAGCGGGGGCCGGTCGCCGACGCGCTGCTGGAGCTGGGTGTGCCCGGATTGTCGGTCAATGTCCGCGACGACGCCGTGCGCCAGTCGTTGATGACTCTCACGACGCTGGACCCCCCGGTCGCCGCGGTGGTGAGTATGTGGACCCAGCAGTGCTACGGCGAGCAGATGACCTCCGCGCTCGCCCTGCTCGCCAAGGAGTGCGAGCAGCTCGCCGCCTATCTGGTGACGGAATCGGTCCCGCTGAGCGCGCCTACCGTCGAGTCCGGTTCGCGCACACCGGGTTTAGCCAACATCGCGTTGCTGCGCCGGCCCGCGGACATGGACCAGGCGACGTGGCTGACCCGTTGGCAACGCGACCATACGCCGGTCGCCATCGAGACACAGTCGACGTTCGGCTACACCCAGAATTGGGTGGTGCGCGCGCTCACCGAAGACGCGCCGGGAATCGCCGGGATCGTCGAGGAGTTGTTTCCGGCGGAGGCGATCACCGATCTTCAGGCGTTTTTCGGGGCCGCCGACGACCGCGACCTACAACATCGATTGGGACGAATGGTGGCCAGTACGACGGCCTTTGGCGCCAACGAGAACATCGACACCGTGCCAACGAGCCGCTACGTCATCAGCACGCCGTTCAGGGAATGAGGCTTTCCGATGACGACACTGCGAGACGCCGTGGCGTTGGCGGCGGCGGAAAGCGGATTGGCGGTGGTCTCGACCGTCCGCGGTGACGGAACGGTGCAGGCGTCGCTGGTCAACGTGGGCCTGTTGGCGCACCCGGCGAACGGTGAACCGGTGCTGGGGTTTACCACCAACGGGAGAGTCAAGCTCGCCAACCTGCGGGCCCGGCCGCAGCTGGCTGTCACCTTCCGCAACGGGTGGCAGTGGGCGACCGTCGAGGGCCGCGCCGAGGTGGTCGGCCCCGAGGACACCCAGCCGTGGCTGACGGATCCCGATCGGTTGCGGATGCTGCTGCGCGACGTGTTCACTGCGGCGGGCGGCACGCACGACAACTGGGACGAGTACGACCGGGTGATGGCCTCCGAGGGTCGCGCCGTCGTGCTGATCGCGCCAACCCGCGTCTACAGCAACGGCTAGCCTCGCTAGGCTGCTGGCGTGACGCTGCAGATCGATGACGACAAGCGGGTACGCACCCTCACGCTGAACCGCCCGGAGGCGCTCAACGCCTTCAACGAAGCCCTCTATGACGCCGCCGCCGAGGCGCTGCTGGCCGCTGCCGACGATCCCGAGGTGGCCGTGGTCCTGTTGACCGGCGCGGGTCGCGGGTTCAGCGCCGGTACCGACCTCGGCGAGATGCAGGCCCGCATCACCGACCCCGGCTTCACCCCGGGCAAGCATGGCTTCATCGGACTCATCAACGCGCTCAGCGCCTTTCCCAAGCCGCTGATCTGCGCGGTGAACGGCGTCGGGGTCGGGATCGGCGCCACGATCCTGGGCTATGCCGACCTGACGTTCATGTCATCGACGGCCCGCCTGAAGTGCCCGTTCACCAGCCTGGGCGTGGCCCCGGAAGCGGCGTCGTCGTATCTGCTGCCGCAGCTGGTGGGCCGGCAGAACGCCGCGTGGCTGTTGATGTCGTCGGAATGGGTCGACGCAGACGAGGCGTTGCGGATGGGCCTGGTTTGGCGGGTGTGCCAACCGGACGACCTGCTGCCGCAGGCTCGCCACCACGCCGAAATCCTTGCCTCCCGGCCGATCTCGAGCCTGATGGCCGTCAAACACACGATGATGGAGCCGGTCCGCCCCGAGATCGCGGCGGCCACCGCGCGGGAGAACGCGCACTTCGCCGAGCTCATGGGCGCGCAGGCCAACGCCGCGGCGCTGGCCGATTTCAACAAGGGCTGACGCGGCGTTCCGCCGTCAGGCCGACGGCGCCGTCTCTAACTTCGCCGAGTCGGCGAGGATCGCGCGCAGGGTGCGCCGGCAGCGACCGCAGTCACCGCCCGCTCCACACGCCGCGGCGATTTCTTTGGAGGTCGACGCCCCCTGGGCGACGACGTCGCACACGGTCTGGCTGGTAGCCCCGACGCACAGGCACACGTACATCAGCGCACCTCCCGCATGTGGGCTTCCCTTCCGTCGACGGCTCGTCCGAGCGACCCGATGTCGGCCCCGCGCCCGGCCTCCCGGGTGCCCAAGGGCCCCGACGGGGGTGCCGAACAAACAAGCCGCATATTAGTGGAGTCTAACCTAACTTGATTAGTGAAGTCTAACCTAACAACGAGGTGATTAGACTAGCTCGATACCCCACTGAGTGCAGCCAAACCTTGCTAGAACATTTGCGGCGGCCGTGGCAAAGTGCTGCTACAGCCCAGGTTTGTGCGCTTCAGCCCAGCGCGCCGACCGCGGCCGAACATGACAGCCGCAGACACCGTAGGAGTGAAAATGCAAGGGGATCCGGAAGTTTTGCGTCTACTCAACGAGCAGTTGACCAGCGAGCTCACCGCGATCAACCAATACTTCCTGCACTCCAAGATGCAGGACAACTGGGGTTTCACCGAGTTAGCTGAGCACACCCGCGCCGAGTCCTTCGACGAGATGCGACACGCCGAGGCGATCACCGACCGCATCCTGTTGCTCGACGGGTTGCCGAACTACCAGCGCCTCTTCTCGCTGCGCATCGGTCAGACCTTGCGTGAGCAATTCGAGGCCGACCTGGCCATCGAGTATGAGGTGATGGAGCGCCTCAAGCCGGCCATCGTCTTGTGCCGCGACAAGCAGGATTCCACCACCGCCACGCTGTTCGAGGAGATCGTGGCGGACGAGGAAAAGCACATCGATTACCTCGAGACGCAGCTGGAGTTGATGGACAAGCTGGGCGTGGAGCTGTACTCGGCGCAGTGCGTGTCGCGGCCACCCAGCTGAGTCGTGCGGCGGCGACGTAGGTAACGTCGGCCCGGCATGACGAGCCCGAGAGCGGTGACCCAGGCGACCCCGGCGGCGAATTCCGCGACCAGCGGCGAGCTGATCAGTCCGCAACGGCGCAATCTGATCTTCGTCGCAATCGTGCTGGGGATGCTGCTCGCGGCGTTGGACCAGACCATCGTCGCCACGGCGCTGCCGACGATCGTCGCCAACCTGGGCGACGCCGGCCATCAGTCCTGGGTGGTCACCAGTTATCTGCTCGCGTCGACCGTCGTCACCGCGTTGGCCGGCAAGCTCGGGGACCTCTACGGGCGCAAGCGGGTGTTCCAGGGGGCCATCGTCTTCTTCGTCGTCGGGTCGGCGTTGTGCGGGCTGTCCCAGTCGATGGCCATGCTGGTGGGATCCCGTGCCCTGCAAGGGATCGGCGGCGGCGCCATCACCGTCACCGCCAGCGCGCTGATCGGCGAGGTCGTTCCGCTGCGCGAGCGGGGCCGGTATCAGGGCATCCTCGGCGCGGTCTTCGGCGTCACGACGGTCATCGGCCCGTTGCTGGGCGGCTATTTCACCGACTACCTGACCTGGCGGTGGGCGTTCTGGATCAACGTGCCGATTTCGGTGGTCGTGATTTTCGTTGCCGCCGCGACGATTCCGGCGCTGGCCGCGTCCGCCAAGCCGATCATCGACTACTCCGGAATAGCGTTCGTCGGCCTGGGCGCGGCGGCCCTGACCCTGGCCACCAGCTGGGGCGGAACGCTGTACGCGTGGGGGTCACCGACGATCATCGGCTTGTTCGTCGGGGCCGCGGTGGCGCTGGGCGTTTTCGTGGTGGTGGAACGCCGGGCCGCCGAACCGATCCTGCCCATCCGGTTGTTCGCCAGTCCGGTGTTCACCGTGTGCTGCGTGCTGTCCTTCGTCGTGGGTTTTGCGATGCTGGGTGCGCTGACGTTCCTGCCGACCTATATGCAGTACGTCAACGGGGTTTCGGCGACCACCTCGGGTCTGCGCACGCTGCCCATGGTGGTCGGGATGCTGATCACCTCGACCGGCAGCGGCACCCTGGTCGGCCGCACCGGCCGCTACAAGATCTTCCCGGTGGCCGGCACCGCGCTGATGGCGCTGGCGTTTTTGCTGATGTCGCGGATGGACCCGTCGACGTCCGCCCTGATTCAGTCGCTGTACCTGGTCATCCTGGGCGCCGGCATCGGATTGTCCATGCAGGTGCTGGTTCTCATCGTGCAAAACACATCGAACTTCGAAGACCTCGGCGTCGCCACGTCGGGGGTGACGTTCTTTCGCACCATCGGAAGTTCTTTCGGCGCGGCGATATTCGGCTCGCTGTTCGTGAACTTCCTCGACCGCCGCATCGGGCCGGCCCTGGCGGCCAGCGGCGTGCCCCCGAGCGCCGTCAGTTCGCCCGGTGCGCTGCACCGGCAGCCGCATGACGTGGCCGCGCCCATCGTGGCGGCCTACGCCGAGTCACTGACCCAGGTCTTCTTATGGGCCGCCCCGGTCGCCCTGATCGGTTTCGTGCTGGCGCTGTTCCTGCGCGAGGTCCCGCTGCGGGATATCCACGACAGCACAGTCGATCTCGGCGACGCGTTCGGCATGCCGACCTCCGAGACCCCCGAACAGATGCTGGAGAACGCGATCGCGCGGATGCTGCGCGGCGAAACCGGCATGCGGTTGCGCAGCATCGCCATGCGGCCCGACTGCCGGCTCGACGTAGCCGGGCTGTGGGGAGTTCTGCGCATCAATCGCTACACGCAGATGTACGGGGCCGCCCGTCTCACCGACATGGCCGACTATCACCGGATCCCGTTCGAGGTTCTCGAGCCCACCTTCGCGCGGCTGGCGGCCGGCGGCTACGCGCACAGCGACGGCGAACAACTGTGGCTCACCCCGGCCGGCGCCCAGCAGGTCGCCTACGTGCACTCGCTGCTGGTGGCCTGGCTCGTCGACAAGCTCGCCCGCTCACCGGGCTTCGAGGGCCGCCCGGACCGCCGCGCCGTGCAGGCCGCGCTCGAACGCGTCGCGCATCGCGTTCTCGCCCAACGTGATTGGCACGACGAAACGCCGACCACGGCCATCGGCCCGGCCGCCCGCTAGCGGGCGGCGCCACCCGTTTCCCGGCAACCGTCACTCGCGGCATCCGGCGGGCGTACCATCACGCCATGAGCCGAATCGGAACATTTGCTGACGACGACCTGGCCGGCTGGTTTGCGAAGTCACCGGACATCGGCGGCGCGCTCGGTGGCTTCAGCCAAGCGGTGTACACCAAGAACCGGTTGCCGTTGCGCACGCGCGAATTGGCGCGCGCCGTGATCGCCCACCGCAACGAATGCGTCGTGTGCGTCAACACCCGCGACGAGGACGGACCCGCCGCGGGCGTCGACGAAGAGCTGTACGACCACGTCCACGAGTGGCGCACCTGGGCCGGCTACAGCGACCAGGAGCGGCTGGCGGCCGAGTTCGCCGACCGCTTCGCCACCGATCACACCGGCCTGCGCGACGACGAGGACTTCTGGGCGCGCTGCGCCCCACACTTCTCCGATGAGCTGCTGGCCGAC
The DNA here is from genome assembly GCF_010731675.1 of Mycobacterium marseillense. NCBI lineage: Bacteria > Bacillati > Actinomycetota > Actinomycetes > Mycobacteriales > Mycobacteriaceae > Mycobacterium > Mycobacterium marseillense. The sequence continues at coordinate 948,094 of NZ_AP022584.1, read as the reverse complement.
CTGGCGCTGTCCTGCGCCCTGTGGGTGGGCATGGGCCGGGTGCTGCGGACCCTCGACATCGGCCAGGCCTGCAAGCTGACCATTCCCAGCCGCGCATAGCGGCTCGCGCCCCACGAAATCCGGGCAGTGGGCGGTGACGCGCGCCGCGGGCACAAAACGTGGTGCCGCGGCGTTGCGCCACGGGTGAGACCACGCGGGAGGACACGCCGGTGAAGGTTCGCTTCGGCGTCGGACTGGGGGCGGACACCGCCCCACATGAGCTGGCCGCCATCGTGGATCACCTCGAGGCCAACGGCGTGGATTCGCTGTGGTTCTCCGAGCTGGTGTACTCGCCGGCGGTGGATCCGACGGTCGGGATGGCCTACGCGCTCGCCCGCACGAGCCGGCTGAAGGTGGGCACCTCGGTGGCGGTGCTGCCGGGCCGTCATCCGGTGCTGGTGGCCAAGCAGCTGGCGTCGCTGGCGGCCGTCGCCCCGAAGCGGGTCCTTCCCGTGTTCGGTTTGCGGTCGGCGATTCCGGCCGAGCGCGAGGTGTTCGTGGTCCCCGACGGCCGGCGGGCGGCGGTCTTCGACGAGTCGCTGCGGGTGCTGCGCGCGGCGCTGGAAGGGGATTCGACCACGTTCACGGGCCACTACTTCACCGTCACCGGCGCCGCGGTCGCCCCGAAACCGGCGCCGCCGCTGGACATCTGGTTGGGCGGGTCGGCGCCGGCGGCGTTTCGGCGCATCGGGGCCTTGGGCGACGGCTGGCTGGGCAGTTTTCTCACCCCGGCCGAGGCCCGGGCCGGGCGCGAGGCGATCGAGCGGTCCGCGGCGCAGGCCGGCCGGCACATCGAACCCGACCACTTCGGCATCTCGCTGGCCGTCACCGAGGGCGAGCTGCCCGCCGACCTGGCCGCGGCGGCCCGCAAGCGCCGACCGGATCTCGATCCCGGTGAGCTGATCGCCGCCGGGTGGGATCGGCTGCACCGCCAACTGGACGCGTACCTCGAGGCGGGGCTGACGAAATTCGTCATCCGGCCCGCCGGTCGGGCACCGGTGGACGGATTCCTCGACCGGTTCGTCTCCGAACTCGTCGGCCGCCAGAACTGACCGGCCACGCGGCACGGTTTACCCGACCGGGGCACGACGAGGCTGCAGAATGACTGCCATGACCGGCACACCCCTTGCCGCCGCGGCGATCGCCCAGCTGGAGGCCGAGGGCGTCGACACGGTCATCGGCACCGTCGTCAATCCGGCCGGGCTCACCCTGGCCAAGGCGGTGCCGATCCGCCAGACGAACACGTTCGCCGATCCGGGCCTGGGCGCCAGCCCGTCCTGGCACGCGTTCGCCATCGACCAGACCGGGATCGCCTTCACCGCCGACGTGGGTGTGGTCGGGGACCAACGGCTCCGGATCGACCTGTCCGCGTTGCGCATCGTGGGCGACGGCCTGGCGTGGGCGCCCGCCGCGTTTTTCGAACAGGACGGCACGCCGGTACCCGCGTGCGGGCGCGGAACCCTGCGACGGGTCGAGGCCGCGCTCGCCGACGCCGGCGTCGAGGCGACCGTCGGGCACGAAATCGAATTCCTCCTGGTCGCCCCGGACTGTGGCCGGCTGCCGCCCACGCTGTGGGCCCCGTACGGCCTCGCCGGCGTGCTCGAGCGCGAGACGTTCATCCGGGAGGTGATCGGGTCGGCGACGGGGGCCGGGATCGCGATCGAACAGTTCCACTCCGAGTTTGGCGTCAACCAGTTCGAGATCTCGCTGCCACCGCAGTCGCCGATAGCCGCCGTCGATCAGCTGGTACTGATGCGGCTCATCGTCGGCCGCGTGGCACGCCGCCACGGCCTGCGCATTAGCTTGTCGCCCACGCCCTTCGCCGGGGACGCCGGATCCGGTGCCCACCAACACTTCTCGCTGACGACGCCGGACGGCCCGCTGTTCTCCTACGGCGCGGGCGCCGCGGGCATGACGCCGGCGGGGGAGAGCGCGGTGGCGGGCGTGGTTCGCGGCCTGCCGGAAGCCCAGGGTGTGCTGTGCGGATCGATCGTCTCGGGCCTGCGGATGCGTCCCGGCAATTGGGCCGGCGCCTACGCGTGCTGGGGCACCGAGAACCGCGAGGCCGCAGTGCGATTCGTCACCGGCGGACCCGCCAGCCCGCGCGGGGGCAACGTCGAGGTCAAAATCGTCGATCCCTCGGCCAATCCGTACCTGGCGTCGGCGGCCATCCTGGGGCTCGCGCTGGACGGCATCGAATCCGGAGCCCCGCTGCCCCCGGAGATCACGGTCGACCCGGCCGCCGGCTCCGACGCCGATCGCGCGCGGGACGGCGTCGTGCGCCTGACCGATTCGCAGGTCGAGGCGATCGCGGCACTGGATGCTTCGGCGCGGATGCGCAGCATTCTGGGCGATCCGGCGGTCGACATGGTGGTCGCGGTCCGCCGGCTGGAACACGAACGCTACGGCGATCTGGACCCCGAGCAACTCGCGGATCGGTTCCGCATGGCCTGGAGTGTGTGACGGGCTGGTGATGAGCGCCGACACCCGCGACCTGGCCGAGCACATCGGTGCCGTGTCGCTGATCGATCAGCACGTCCACGGTTGTTGGTTGACGGCAGGAGACCGACAGCGATTCGAGAACGCACTCAATGAGGCCAACACCGAGCCCATCACCGATTCCGGTTTCGACTCGCAACTCGGGTTCGCCGTGCGCGCGCACTGCGCCCCCGTGCTCGGGTTGCCCAAACACGTCGACCCGCAGGCTTATTGGGAGCGTCGCCGCCAGTTCGGTGAGGACGAACTGGCGCGGATGTTCCTGGCCGCCGCCGGCGTCGGGGACTGGCTGGTAGACACCGGCATTGGCGGCGACGGCATCGCCGGCGTCGGGCAGATGGCCCGGCTGTCGGGCAACCCGGCGCACGAAATCGTGCGTCTCGAGGAGGTGGCCGAACAGGCCGCCCAGGCGCCGGGTGACTATGCGGCGGCGTTCGAGGAGATCCTGCACGGCCGCGGGGCCGGCGCCGTTGGCACCAAATCGATCCTGGCCTACCGGGGCGGTTTCGAGGGCGACCTCAGCGAGCCATCGACGACGGAGGTCGCCGACGCCGCCACCCGGTGGCGCGAGCGCGGCGGGACGCGATTAACGGATCGGGTACTGCTGCGGTTCGGGTTGCACCAAGCGCTGCGGCTCGGCAAGCCGTTGCAATTCCACGTCGGGTTCGGTGATCGCGACTGCGATCTGCACAAGGCCAATCCGCTGCTGCTGCTTGACTTTCTGCGCCAGGCCGCCGACGCCCCGATCGTGCTGTTGCACTGTTATCCCTACGAGCGTGAGGCCGGCTATCTGGCGCAGGCGTTCAACAACGTCTACCTCGACGGTGGACTGAGCGTGAATCACTTGGGGGCGCGGTCGCCGGCTTTCCTCGCGCGGCTGCTGGAGCTGGCGCCCTTGTCCAAGATCCTCTACTCGTCAGACGGATTCGGTCCCGCGGAACTGCACTTTCTCGGAGCCGCGCTGTGGCGCAGGAGACTGCACCGAGTGCTGCGCGAATTCGTCGATCACGGTGATTGGAGCGAGGCCGACGCCATCCGGGTGGTCGATCTCATCGCCGCCGAGAACGCCCGAAGGATCTATGGCCTCGCCGCACCGGGTGACCGGCCGTGAGAAATCGGCGCGGGCAAAAATTTTCACAAATTTCGATGTAAGCAAACGTCGGGGCGCATAGGCTTCGGGAGACGAATCGGGCAACGTCACCAAACTGAGGCTCCAAGGAGGTTTGGGCACATGTTGTCCCGTGCTGCCGTCGTCGACGCAGCCTTCGCTACCGTCGCCGCCTCTTTGGCGCCTTCGACCTACGCCTCACCCAGTGGCGGTTGCTACGCCGCCAGTTCTGGTGACCGCGTGTCATACCCGCAACAGGGCGGGTTGTAGTCAAGCCCTATCAGCGTTTGTGCCGAGGGATCGCCGGAATGGCCTATGAGGGGTGGCCATGCCGGCATTCCACGGCACCACGCGCCGAGCCGGCGTATTGCCGTGGGCCGCAGGGGATTCCGCGACCCGGCTCGGAAAATGGGAACTGTCAGACGAGCGCTGACGCGTCGAACACCCAACTCGTGTCGCCGGTCGCCAGAGCCTCGAAGTGGTTGGGGGGAGCGAAGGCCACCAGGCTGTTCATGTCCCAATAGTCTTTCCAGACGGTGATCTTGCCGTCGACGACCTGGTGGACCGTCACGAATCGCAGGACACCCTGCTCGCCGGTCGCGAATGTCCAGGTCTCGGAGTGCTCGTAGAGCACGTCGGAACCGTTGGACACCAACACGCCGGTGTGGTTCTCGTAGCCCGCGAGGTGCTCGAGACCCATCTTGAGCCGTTTGACGATGCCCTCGGGACCGCGGGCCGACAAGGCCGGAACCGGCATGTCGACGTAGAGGCAGTCGTCGGACAAAAATGCCGGGATCGCCTCCCAATCACGGCGCGAAAGGGCCTGCCACAGCCCATGGACGACATCCTCGACCGCGATCATAGATACCTCTGTCATACCGGCAAATAAACTCGGTTGGCGACCCGGTGTCAACCACTGCGGGCATACTCGCGTGCCAACGGCTAACTCTCGGCGGCGGCCATCGACCGGGCCGGCCCGAGCGCCACCGGCAGCGACGACCATCCCCGCAGGACCCGGGTCTCGCGCCGGCATCCGGTGCCCGCCGCGCGCACCTCGGGGAAGCGGTCGAAGAACGTCCGCAGGCCCACTTCTCCCTCGGCGCGGGCAAGCGCCGCGCCGAGACAAAAGTGTCGGCCACCGGAAAAGGCGAGATGCCGTCCGGCGTTCGGCCTTTCGATGTCGAAGCGGTGCGGGTCGCTGAACACGGCCGGATCCCGGTTGGCGGCAGCAAGATACACCAGCACCAGGTCGCCGCGGGCGAGCTGGTGCCCCGCGATTTCGACATCGCCCCGCGCCACCCGCGCGGTCAGCTGCACCGGCGATTCCAGCCGCAGGATCTCCTCGACGGCATTGGGCCACAGCTCCGGGCGGCGCCGTAGGGTCTCGAGGTGCTCGGGCGCGTCCAACAGCATGCGAATCCCGTTGCCCAGCAGGTTGACCGTGGTCTCGAAGCCCGCCGCCAATACCAGTCCGGCGATGGCCTGCAGCTCGCTGTCGTTGAGATAGGTTTCCGCAGAGCCGCTTTCGACGGTCTGGATCAGCTGGCTCATCACGTTGTCGCTGGGCTCGAGGCGCAGCCGCTGCAGATGTTCGGCGAGCCAGGTGCTGAAGCCGGCGATTCCGCGCTGCACGCTGCGGTACTGCCGCCACGGCAGGCCGATGTCGAGGCTCGGCGCGGCCAGCTCGCCGAATTCCAGGACGCGCGGCCGGTCCGACTCGGGCACGCCGAGGATCTCGCTGATGATCGAGACGGGCAGTTGCGCGCAATAGCGGCCGACGATGTCGACCACGCCGGACTCGCCGGTGAGCTGCTCGAGCAGGTCGGCGGCCGTCTGCTCGACGCGCTCCCGCAGGGCCGCGACCGCCCTGGGCGTGAACACCGCCGACACGGTCTTGCGATAGCGGGTGTGGTCGGGGGGCTCGACGGCCAGCAAGGAGGGCGCGCGCAGGGGGTGCAGGAGGTCGTCGCGAGTGCGGCGCTCGAGCCATCGCAAGGGTGCGGGCAGATTCGACCCGAAAATCAACACCCGGAAGTCGTCGGACCGCAGCAGCTCGTGGGCGAGTGCGTGATCGGCCGTCAGGTAGGCGACGCGGCCTTTGACCAGGTTGCCGCGGGCGCGGACTTCGTCGTAGAAGCCCACCGGATCGGCGGCCACCGCCGGATCGGCAATCAACCTGGCCTGGACGTCACCCCGGCGGGCGCCGAACGCCGCGACGCCGCGGATGAAGCCATGCATCGCGAACCAGTGCAGTCGTTCCTTCACCGGCCCTCCCTCGCTCAGGTTTCGCTACGAGCGTAGGCCTCACCGATCGGGGGAGTCAGCACTCCGCGACGATTTTGAAGTCGGTGGTCACCACTTTGTTGGGGTTGCTGCTGTTGATGCCGTACGCGCTGCCGGCGATGGTGTAGGCATTGTTGTTGAGGTCGACATGCGCGTCTCCCACGCCGCCTTGCCAATAGCTGCCGGTGAAGCCGTCGACATTGCGAATCTTCACCCACTGCGGCATGACCCGGTAACCGCTGAGCAGCACCACCGCTTCGACGCCGCCGTCGTGGTCCGGGATTTTGATGGTCCGGTACATCTGGTCTTGTCGGCAGGCCGGGGGACGTGTCGTGTGGGTGGCGCCGTCGATGGTCAGCCGGGCGGCCCGGCGCGGTGTCGTCTGCGCGGCGCTGCAGCCCGCGACGCTGACGGCGACCGCCGCCAGGACCAAAGCGACTGTGGGCAAGCGGTTTTGCACCAGCCGACCTCCTTACTGCCGCTTCGGCGCGAGCGCGGGTAGGGCCTTGACGATACTGCGTCGCACGAGTTCCGGACTCAAGCCCTTGAAGAAGTCGATCAAGCGGATGCTCTTGGGCACATACCAATGCAGCCGCTTCTGATGGTGGTAGGCCTGCCACGCCGCCTCGGCCACGCTGCTGGCCGGCATCAACCGCAGCGGGCCTTTCTTGGGAGCGGTGGCGCGCAACTCCTCGGCCGTTCTCGGCGCGCCGCCGTCGTCGGAGTGGTTGGTCGTCGTGGTGAGGATGGCGGTGTCGATCAGGCCGGGCAGCACGTCGGCGACGCGCACCCCGTGTCGCTGCCACTCCACGCTCAGCGCCTCGGTCAGCCCCTTGACCGCGTGCTTGGTCGACGAGTAGACGGCAAGGCGGGGCATGCCGTAGGTCCCCGAGGAGGACGACGTCGAAAACATCAGGCTGCCAGGGTTTTTCTTGAGGTAGGGCAGCGCACCGTAGGCGCCGGTCAGCACCGCTTTGTAGTTCACATCGACGAGGCGCATCGCGGCGTCATACGGCACGTCCTCGAACCACCCGGATTCGCCGACGCCGGCGTTGTTCCACATCATGTCGAGGCCGCCGCCGGTGTTGCCGGAGCAGAAGTCGGCCAGGGCGCCGTCCAGGGCCGCCTTGTCGGTCACGTCGACGGCACGGGTCCACAACCGGTCGCCACCCAGTTCTTGCTGCAGCGTGGCCAGGCCGTCGTCGTTGCGGTCCACCGCGCCCACCCGCCAGCCTTTGGCGTGGAACAGCTTTGCGCCTTCGCGGCCCATGCCGCTGCCTGCGCCGGTGATGAAGACCGATTTCACGACGCGTCGGCCTCGACCACGTCTTTGATGCGGTTCAGCGTCTTGGTCATGTCGCGGATATTGCGGCGCTTGCGCAGAAAGCCGCCGAACAACCAGTACATGCCCAGCCATGGCGCGGGGTTCAGCCGAAACGACTCGGTGACATCCGTTCCGCCGCCGCTGGGCGCCAAGCGGTAGTGCCAGTTGTTGACCTCCCGATCACCGAGCAGCACCGTGAAGCCGAATTCGCGGCCCGGTTCGCACGCGGTGACCTTGCAGGTCGTCCAATACACCGGTCCCATTTCATTGCGCCGGACGTGACCGCGGAATTTCGCGCCGAGGGCCGGGCCGGTCGCATCGCCCAGCCACTCGGCTTCGAAAACTTCCGGGGAAAACCGTCCGGTGTTGCGCACGTCCGCGATGAGATCCCAGATCTTGGCCGCAGGCGCCGCCATGTGAACAGTCGCCGAACCTTCCATGGGCTGATCCAAACACAGCTTCGTGTCGGGTCATAGACCACACGGGCGTGTCATCAGTGCGGGATGGCCGCCTGGATCAACCCGTTGATGATCTGCTTGATGCCCTGCGCCGGGTGCGAGTACCAACCGATCGGCAGACCGGAATTCGCACCGCACTTCGGCCAGGGCTCCACGCCCTCTTCGGCGAAAACCCGGTTGGCCACGGCGATTTGCTGCTCCCTGGAGGCGGCCGCCGGGTTGCCGACGCCGCCGTAGCGCGCCCAGGTGGCCGGTTTGAATTGCAGTCCACCGTAATTGCCGTTTCCGGTGTTGGCGTGCCAGTTGCCGCCGGATTCGCATTGAGCGATCGCGTCCCAGTTGGGAGCGGCGTCCGCGCTCACCACACCCGTGGACGAAGCCATCGATGCTGCAACGAACCCGCCGACCGCTACGGACTTGACGAGAAGCTTGCAGGGATTCTTCATGTCAAGCATTTCGGCGCGTGTGGCCAAAGCGTTACCTATTCGAAAATGGCGCGAGATATGCCTTCTATCTGCGGAAATCGCCTTATCGCCAGGCCAAATTCGACGGTTAGGGAATGGTGAGGAAAAATTAAATTATTGCTGGCAATACGATTGCGTCGCTGACCAGAGGGCCCGTTGGTAGAGGTCATCGAGGCGGCGGCTCGCGGCGATGTCGCTCCTCGCGGCGCCCAGTTGCGGCGCGCACGCCGGCGAGTGCAGCACGTCCCAGTTTCGCGATATCTGAGTCAGCATTTCCTGGTTGAGGCCATCGATCGCCGACCGCGAGGCCGCCAGGTCCGCCGGGTCGGCCGGCGCGTCACCCGGATTCAGCTTCCAGTCCGCGAACCGGCTGTACTCGATCGCCTCGGTCGCGTCGATCTGGTCACCGAAGACGCGGGTGACGTAGTCGCGATCGATGCGCGCGACGACGGCGTCATCGCCCAGCTTTGCCAATTCCTGGCGGACGCGTACCGGGTCTTCAATGGCCCCACGGGTGTGCCATTTATAAGCCGCCACCGGGTCGGCGATCTGTAGCCGTTGCGCGGCGGCGTCGACCAATGGCGTCAGGGAACCGACGCTGTCGGCGCGAGCCGGCGCCGCCCACCCGGTCAGGCCGCCGGCCACGGCGATACACAGCACAGTGACGCGGCGCAAGCGCGTGCTGGCGGGCATGACGACGAGTCTGACTCCCCTTAACGCACTACTGCGCCTGACGATGTCGTCAAGCGCAGTAGTGGCGTCAGGTGAATGGTTATCCGCCGCCACCCGCGGAAGCGCCCAGGGCGCTCTGCAGGTCGGGCTTCATGGCGTTGAGCTGGGCTCCCCAGTACTCCCAGCTGTGTGTGCCGTTCGCGTTGAAGTTGAATACGGCGTTGTGGCCGCCGGCCGCGTTGTACGCATCCTGGAACTTCAGGTTGCTGCTGCGCACGAAGTTCTCCAGGAACTCGGCCGGCATGTTCGCCCCGCCCAGCTCCGAGGGTGTCCCGTTACCGCAGTACACCCAGAGCCGGGTGTTGTTGCCGACCAGCGCCGGGATTTGCAGGCTGGGGTCGTTGCGCTGCCAGGCCGGGTCGCTTGACGGGCCCCACATGGCGTCCGCCTTGTAACCGCCGGCATCTCCCATCGCCAAGCCGATCAGCGACGGTCCCATGCCCTGGGAGGGGTCCAGCAGCGCCGACAGCGAGCCGGCGTAGATGAACTGGTTGGGGTGGTTCACGGCCAGGATCATCGCCGAGGAGCCGGACATCGAGATGCCGATCGCGGCGCTGCCGGTGGACTTGACGCTCTTGTTCGAGGCCAGGTACTGCGGCAGTTCACTCGTCAGGAAGGTCTCCCACTTGTAGGTCGAGCAACCGGCCTTCCCACACGCGGGCTGGTACCAGTCGGCGTAGAAGCTGGACTGACCGCCAACCGGCATGATGACCGAGAGGCCCGACTGGTAGTACCACTCGAACGCCGGGGTGTTGATGTCCCAGCCGTTGTAGTCGTCTTGAGCCCGCAGCCCGTCCAGCAGGTAGACCGCGGGGGAGCCGTTGCCGCCGCTCTGGAATTGGATCTTGATGTCGCGGCCCATTCCCGCGGACGGCACTTGCAGGTATTCGACGGGCAGGCCCGGACGCGAAAATGCATTCGCGGTCGCCGCGCCGCCGGCAATACCGATCAGGCCCGGCAGGGTTACGGCCGCGGCTGCGCCGACCACAAGTCGGCGCCCCCAGGCCCGGACCTTCTCGCTCAGATCTGTCATACCTGCCCCTTGTCGGATGTGATCGAATGTGATCGCGGTCTCACAGGAATTTACCGTGTAAGTCCGTCAAATGTCGATTGGGACGCGGACGCGTCTCGGTTTCGTATCGCTTTTACCTCGCAATTTCGCCACCCGGGGATCCGGGCGGCGACGATCGGCGAGTACCCGCTGCGCGTCCCCCTAATCGGTCCTCGGCAAAAATCCCCGGCCAGTGGCCGCGTCGGGCGTGCCGAGCGCTGAAAGCGCTTGCTACCGAGCAAGAGACAAAGCGCGCGCCCAATCAACGGTGATCGGATTTCGCTGGGATGGACGCCGGGGACGCGCGTCGCGCCGTCGACCATTCGACTCCGCCGTCGGCGCATCGCGACAACGGAATTGTGTGCATATCCGATGAGACGGTGCGGCGTCCTGTTCAGATCAACCCCAAAGGGGATCACCGGCGTGTCGCGAGGCGATGTGGACCGGGGCGGCCGGGCTTGCGCGGACCGCGTAGGCTCTGTCGAAGCAAGCCGATGAGGACCACGCTATCCCGGGTCTGTTCCGGCTCTCACGAACCTCCGCACCAGCGGTTTCACGGTGCGCGTCGGTGTGTCTGGGAGCCGAGGCGCGGGACCGATTGGGGCATAGATTTGGACACGGTACTTGGCCTGTCAGTGACGCCGACCGCCGTTGGGTGGGTCCTCGCTGAAGGACACGGCGCGGACGGCACCATCCTGGATCACCAGGAGTTGGCGCTGCGCGCCGGCCGGGGTGTCCATGCCGTGAGTACCGCCGAGCAAGTCCTCAACGAGGTGTTGCGGGTCGACACGGCGGCGGCCGCGAGCGATCACCGCCTGCGCGTCATTGGGGTGACCTGGAACGACGACGCATCCGCTCAGGCGGCGCTGGTGCTGGAGGCGTTGACCGACGCGGGTTTCGACAACGTCGTGCCGATCCGGTTCCTCGAGGCCGTCGAGACCCTGGCGCAGGCCATCGCACCCGTCATCGGTTACGAACAGACCGCCGTCTGCATTCTCGACAATGACGTCACCACCGTCGTCATGGTGGACACCCAGGACGGGGAGACCCAGACGGCGACCAAGCACGTGCGCGGCGGCCTCGACGGCTTGACCCGCTGGCTGACCGGCATGTTCGACCGCAGCGGATGGCAGCCGGGCGGGGTCGTCGTCGTGGGCGCACACCGCGACATCGACGGCTTCTCCTGGCAACTCGAAAAAGCCTTGCCGGTACCGGTTTTCGTGCAATCGATGGCCCAGGTGACCATCGCGCGGGGCGCGGCGCTGTCCGCGGCCCGCAGCACCGAGTTCACCGACGATCAGCTGGTGGCCCACCACAGCGAACCCGCTTCCACAGCCCCCGCACGGCAGCGGCACCTGCCCTACGCCGGAGCCCTCACCGCGTTGGCGGCCGGTGCGATCACCTTCGTCGGCTCTGTGTCGCTTGCGGTGGGAATCCACGTGGGTCCGGCCAGCGCGCCCGCGGCCAAGCACGCCACCCATCCGCCCACGCCCCAGGCCGCCGAGGCAGCCAGGGCCGTCGCGCCGCTTCCGGCGGCCCCGCCGGTCAAGCGCCCCGCCCCGCATGCCAAGCCGCCCGCCGGCGAACCCGCTGCCGGGCCTGCCGTTCCCGAAGAGCAACCGGTCGCGGACGGCGACCGGCTGCCGGATCCCGGCAACGGGCAGCCCTACTTGACCCGAGTGCTCGAGCACATCCCCGGTGACGCGGGCGACGCCGCCGATTCGGCGCCGCGCGCGGCCGAGCCGCAGCCCTGATTCTCCCGAGCGGGCAACTCACCCGTCCTTGGCGTGCACCGCGGTAAAGGTCAAGGACACCTCGTCGGCGACCTGGACCGAGCCCATCAGCAGCGAGTAGGGCTTGATGCCGTAATCGGTTTGACGGACGGTGGTTTCACCGGACATGCGCCACGCGTCTCCGAGATCTTCCGTGCGCAGGTCGATGACGTGGTCGCGCGAGGTGCCCAGGATTTCGAGCGCGCCGGCGAGCCGGTACCCGTCACCGGTCGGCTCGATGACTTCCGCATTGAAGCGAATCTCAGGGAACTTGTTGGCGCGCAACGACTTCAAGGCGTTGGATCGGACCTGTGCTTTCTCGATCGTGGACAGCCCTTTGACACCACCCTGGCCGCTTTGCACGTCGAACGAATCGACGTCGACCGCGAGTTCCGCGCTGACGGGCCGCGTACCCGCCCAGCTCACGGTGGCACGCCACCGCGCCATCGCGATGGTGAGGCGGTGGCCCATGCGTGCCGCCCGGCCGGCAACACCGGTGTGGAGCAACAGTTCACCGTCGGGCGGGCCGATCGTCCACGTCACGTCCTTCTCAGAAGTCACGGAACGACGGTGTCACATGGTCAACACGGTGCGGTAGTGCGCTTGCCCCCGCTCCAACGCCGCATAACCCTCGGCCGCCTGCGCCAGCGGCAACTCCTCGATCCACGCCCGCACGCCGGACAGGACGGCGAAATGCATGGTGTCCTCGACATCTTTGGCCGTCCCGGACGGATGGCCGACGATGCTGATTCCGGGGGTTATCAGCTGTACGGGACTGATCGGCAGCGGCTCGGGCGTGACGCCGATGGTGACGAGTTCGCCCTGGGGGACGATGCCGCCGACCGTTGCGGCCATCGCCTTCGAATTGCCCGCGGTGGCCAGGACGACCGTCGCGCCGCCCAAGTCCTTCAGCGCTTCGGCGGGATCGTTGGCCGTGGAATCGATGTAGTGGTGGGCACCGAGTTTGCGTGCGTCATCGGCCTTGCCGGTGCCGCGGTTGATCGCGATGGTCTCGAAGCCCATCGCCCGGGCGAATTGCACGCCGAGGTGCCCTAGCCCGCCGACGCCGAGTATCGCCACCCGATCGCCGGGCAGCGCCTTGGTGTGACGTAGGGCGTTGTAGGTGGTGACGCCGGCGCAACCCATAGGGGCGGCTTCGGCGTCGGAGAGCTCGGCCGGTATCCGGGCCAGGGCGCTCACCGGCACGGTCACCGACTCCGCGTACCCGCCGGGATACTGCCAGCTGGGCACCTTCCCGTTCTCGCAGTGAATGAAGAGGCCCTTGCGGCATTGATCGCAATGCAGGCAGCACCCGCCGAACCAGCCGACCGCGACGCGATCACCGACCGCGAAATCCTCGACACCGTCGCCGACTTCGGCGATTTTGCCCGCGATCTCGTGTCCGGGGGTCAGGGGCCATGAGATGCCCGGGAACCCACCGTTGACGAAGTGCGCGTCGGTGCCGCAGATGCCGCACGCGGCGACCGCCAGCCGTACCTCGCCGCGACCGGGTGATGGGGTTTCGACGTCGGCCAGCTCTAAGGGGCCGCCTGCGGTCTGGATCCGGACGGCTTGATGTGTGGGCATCGGCTTAGCTTAGTGCGCGGCAGGGGATTTCGTCGCGCTGTCGGTGTGGTAGTCCACCTGCCAGTGCTTGATCCCGTTGAGCCAGCCCGACCGGAGTCGTTCGGGCTTGCCGATGGATTCGAGGTTGGGGATGCCGTCGGCGATCGCGTTGAACATCAGGTCGATGGTCATGCGCGCCAGGTTCGCCCCGATGCAGTAGTGGGCGCCGGTTCCGCCGAACCCGACGTGCGGGTTGGGATCGCGCAGGATGTTGAACGTGAACGGATCGTCGAAGACGTCCTCGTCGAAATTGGCTGAGCGGTAGACCATTACGACGCGCTGACCCTTTTTGATCTGCACGCCGGACAGTTCGTAGTCCTCGAGCGCGGTGCGCTGGAACGACGTGACCGGGGTGGCCCATCGGACGATCTCGTCGGCCGCGGTGCCGGGACGCTCCTTCTTGAACAGCTCCCACTGGTCGGGAAAGTCGGTGAAGGCCATCATGCCCTGGGTGATGGAGTTGCGGGTGGTCTCGTTTCCGGCCACCGCCAACAGGATCACGAAAAAGCCGAATTCGTCGTCGGAAAGCTTGTGCCCGTCGATGTCGGCCTGGACCAGCTTGGTGACAAGGTCTTCGCCCGGATTCGCCGTCCGGTCGGCGGCCATCTGCATGCCGTACATGATGAGTTCGACCGAGGCGGTGATGGCGTCGTTGTTGGCGAATTCGGGGTCCTGGTCGCCGACCATCTCGTTGGACCAGTGGAACAGCTTCTTGCGTTCCTCCTGCGGCACGCCCATCAGCCCGGCGATGGCCTGCAGCGGCAGCTCGCACGACACCTGTTCGACGAAGTCGCCGCGCCCCTCGGCGGCCGCTTCCTCAACGATGTGGCGGGCACGCTCGGCGAGGTCTGAACTCAGGCGCTCGATGGCCCGGGGGGTGAAGGCCCGCGAAATGATCTTGCGCAGCCGGGTGTGCTGCGGCGCGTCCATGTTGAGCAGGACGAACTTGCCGCGCTCCACCTGCTCGCCGACCGTGCCGTCCTTGTAGCGGGGCAGCGCGGTCTTCTCCAGGCTGGAGAACACGTCACTGCGCAGCGAGACCTCTTTGACGTCCTTGTGCTTGGACACCACCCAGAAGCCACCGTCGTCGAAGCCGCCCGCCCCGATCGGCTGCTCGTTCCACCAGATCGGCGCCGTCCGGCGCAGCTCGGCCAGTTCTTCGACCGGCAAGCGCTCGGCGTGGATGTCCGGATCGGTGAAGTCAAAGCCGGGAGGCAGGTTGGGGACCGGCTTGGTGCTGGGCTCGACGGTTGACATGGCGCACTCCTCGATACGAAGTCGTCTAGGCGTCCTTGTGCAAGGAAACCATTGCCGGACCACGGTTGGGAAGCATTGACACAAGATCGCCGGGGCCAAATTGGAACGTGTTCCGCACGTGCGCATTTTCCGCCGCGGCGGCCGCCACCAGGGATCGCGGCCGCGCGCCGAAACCGTCTTGTGGCCGGCGGACCGACCGATATGCTTTGGTGCAGGTCACCGGCGACGACAGGCGGGGTGGAACATGATTCGGGAATTGGTGAGCGCCGCATCGATAGCGGGCATCACGATCGGCATGGCGCCGTGCGCGGCCGCCGACCCGCATTACGACGGCGACGTCCCGGGCATGAATTACCAAGCTTCGCTGGGCGCCCCGTGCGACAACTACGAGCGCTTCATCTTCGGGCGCGGGCCCAGTGGCCAGGCCGAGGCCTGTCATTTCCCGCCACCGAACCAGTTCCCGGCGGCCACCATCGGGTATTGGGTGGCGTCTTACCCGCTGTATGGGGTCCAGCAGACCGGCGCGAAATGCCCCGGCTCGCAGGCGGCGGCGCAGACTCCGGACGGGCTTCCCATGTTGTGCCTGGGAGACCAGGGGTGGCAGCCCGGATGGTTTACCGGGGCAGGATTTTTCCCGCCCTCCGACTGATCGGAACGACGATGAACCGTGGTGAGCCCGGCGCGTCTCCCGTGCCCCGCTGGCTACGTTTCGTCCTGGCTTCGGATCGCGCCGGGTCGGCGTGGTACATCGGCACCGGTTTCTTTTTCGCGCCGGTCCTGGCCGTGTTCTCGCCGTGGCCGACGGTCACCGCCGTGTTGTGGGGCATCATCGCGGTGACCGGGCTGTGGCTGGGGTTGCTGGGCATCGCGATGGCCGTCGGGCTGGCCCGAATACTGCGGTCCGGGGCCGAAATTCCCGAAGACTACTGGCGCACCCTGGTCCATTACTGACGGCCCATTACGGGCCCAAGGCCGCCGAGAAATGGTCTCGATTCCCGTCTAGAGTTCAGGGCAACGAACCTGCGACAAAGGAGACTCGAGATGGCCTTCAATCCCAAGGATGCGGTCGACGCGGCGAGGGACATCGCGACCAACGCCGTCGAGAAAGCCTCCGACATCGTCGAGCACGCCAGCGACATCATCCGGGGCGACCTCGCCGGCGGTGCCAGCGGAATCGTTCAGAACTCCATCGATATCGGCACGTACGCGCTGGACCGGACGAAGGAAGTCTTCACCGGCCGGCAGGACGTCGACGACGTCTAGCCACCCGCCGGCCAGGCACGCCGCCGCCGTCAGACGGAGGCGGCCTCGTTGAGCTCGTCCAGCCTGTTGGTCGCCTCCAGGTACTCCTGCACCCAGCGCTCGATGACCGTCGACGTCTTCTCCACCTTGGTGAACTGGCCGACGACCTGTCCGACCGGGTTGAACGCGACGTCGACGGATTCGTTCGGGTACCTGTTCGTGGCGCGAACCGCCATGCCGGACACCATGTACTGCAACGGCATTCCGAGGGGCTTCGGGTTGTCCGGGGCCTCCCACGCCTCGGTCCAGTCGTTGCGCAGCATGCGGGCCGGCTTGCCGGTGAACGACCGGCTGCGGACCGTGTCGCGGCTGCCGGCCTTGACGTAGGCCTCCTGCTGGACCGGGGTGTTCGAGGATTCCTCGACCATCAACCACTGCGATCCGGTCCACGCGCCCTGCGCGCCCAGCGCCAGCGCGGCCGCGATCTGCTCGCCGCTGCCGATGCCGCCGGCGGCCAGCACCGGAACCGGGGCGACCTCCTTGACGACCTGCGGCCACAGCACGATCGAGCCCACCTCGCCGCAGTGGCCGCCGGCCTCGCCACCCTGGGCGATGATGATGTCGACGCCCGCGTCGGCGTGCTTGCGGGCCTGCGAGGGGGAGCCGCACAGTGCGGCGACCTTGAGCCCTGCATCGTGGATGTGCTTGATCATGTCGGCGGGCGGGGTGCCCAGCGCGTTGGCGATCATCTTCACCTTCGGGTGCTTGAGCGCCACCTCGACCTGGGGCGTGGCGGTCGCCTCGGTCCAGCCGAGGAGCTGCAGGCTGTCGCCGTCGCTGTCCTCGACCGGCACACCGTGGTCGGCGAGGATCTTCTTCCCGAAGTCAAGGTGCTCCTGGGGCACCATCTTGCGCAGCGTGTCCGCCAGTTCCTCCGCGGACAGGTGCGAGTCCATGCCCTCGTACTTGTTCGGGATGACGATGTCGACGCCATAGGGGTGGTCGCCGATGTTCTCGTCGATCCAGTTGAGCTCGATCTCGAGCTGCTCGGGCGTGAAGCCGACGGCCCCGAGCACGCCGAACCCCCCGGCCTTGCTGACCGCCACGACGACGTCGCGGCAGTGGGTGAAGGCGAAGATCGGGAACTCGATGCCGAGTTCGTCGCAAATAGGGGTGTGCATTACAACTCCTGGGATGCTCGCCGAATTGGAACGTGTTCTAGTTTAGTACGGAGCTCACTGACGTGGCCAGCGGGTCCTGAACTGCGCCCCGTCACTACGACTCGTCGCCGGGACCGCGTTGCGATGCGGTTCGTCCGCCACCGCCTCCAATCCCTTGATCCTGCGCCGAGCGACCGGGTAGCGTAGTGCTGCCAATTACGAAACTGTGCGTAGCGTAATTGGCTTCCACACCATCGAGAGGATCGGCTTGATGCGCAGCCGCTACGCCGGCGATCCCTTCACCACGCCGACGACCGAGATCGCCACCGCCCTCGAGGATGTCAGCATCCCGACGCTGTTGCTCTCGCTCGTCCACATCACCGGCGACCCCCGATTCATCCGCGACTACAAGCAGATGGGCGTCTTCCTCAACGAGGTCCAGGGGTTCATGTCGGAGGAGGACAAGGCGCGGGCCCGGGCCGAGGCGCTGACGGTGATCACCGAGTACCGGGATCGCGGCTGCCCCGAACCGGCGCCGCTGAGCGGCGAGCTCATCAGGGAAATGATGGACTGGGCGGCGTGTGAGCACGTTCCCGATGACTATCTGTCGTTGGTCGCCGAAGAGCTGGACCTCGAGGGCGCCGACCCCCGCCGCCCGGCCGCCTTGCCGGCCGAGCGGGCATCGCAGCTGCCGGTGCTCGTCGTCGGGTGCGGCGAATCCGGCATCCTGGCCGGCGTGCGCCTCCAGCAGGCCAACATCCCGTTCACCATCGTCGAGAAGAACGCCGGGCCCGGCGGAACCTGGTGGGAGAACAGCTATCCCGGCGCCCGGGTGGACGTGGCGAACCATTTCTATTGCTACAGCTTCGAACCCAACAACGACTGGACCCACTTCTTCGCCGAGCAATACGAGCTGCGGGACTACTTCACCAAGGTCATCGACGCACACGACTTGGCCGACCGGATACGTTGGCAGACCGAGGTTCTCGCGGCCGCATGGGACGACGCCGAGGGCGCCTGGGACGTTTCGCTGCGATCGGCCAACGGCCACACCACCACCCTGCGCGCACGCGCGCTCATCACCGCGGTGGGTCAGCTCAACCGGCCCAGCATTCCCGAATTCGCCGGGGCGCAGACGTTCCGGGGTCCGTCGTTCCACTCGGCGGCCTGGGATCACTCGGTCGATCTGACGGGCAAGCGGGTCGCGCTCGTCGGCGCCGGGGCCAGCGGCTTCCAGATCGCGCCGGCCATCGCCGAGGACGTCGAGCACCTGACGGTGTTCCAGCGGACAGCGCAGTGGATGTTCCCGAACCCGATGTACCACGAGGAGGTCGGCGACGGCGTGCGCTGGGCGATGCGCCACCTGCCGTTCTACGGCAGGTGGTACCGGTTCCTGGTGCTGTGGCCCGGCTCGGACAAGGGCCTCGACGCCGCCGAGGGCGACCCGAACTACGCCGATCAGGACCACGCCGTCAGCGACATCAATGCCGGCGCGCACATGATGTTCTCCCAGTGGATCACCAGCCAGGTCGGCGAGGACTCGCCGTTGCTGGCCAAGGTGATGCCGGACTATCCGGCCTGCGGCAAGCGCACCCTGCAGGACAACGGCAGCTGGTTGCGAACGCTGCAGCGCGACAACGTCGAACTGGTGCGCACAGCCATCGAGCGGATCACACCGCAGGGCATCGTCACCGTGGACGGCATCGCGCACGACGTCGATGTCATCGTTTATGCCACCGGGTTCCGGCACACCGATGTGTTGTGGCCGCTGAAGATCACCGGTCGCAACGGCGTCGACCTGCACGAGCTGTGGGGGAGCAGGCCATATGCCTACCTCGGGATCACCGTCCCGGAGTTCCCGAACTTCTTCATCGTCTACGGGCCCGGAACCCACCTCGCCCACGGGGGCAGCCTGATCTTCCAGTCCGAACTGCAGATGCGCTACATCGACCAGTGCCTGGCTCGCCTGGCCGAGCCCGACGTGCATTCCGTCGAGCCGAAGCCCGACGCCGCCACGGACTGGCACCGACGGACACAGATCCAGATCAAGAAGATGGTGTGGTCACACCCGGCGGTCAAGCACTCGTATTTCAAGAACGCCGACGGCGAGATTCACACCGTCAGCCCGTGGCGTCTCAACGAGTACTGGTCGGCGGTGCGCGAACCCGACTGGTCGCAATTCGTTGTTCGCCGCAAAGAACAAGCGCGACAAGGAGAGTGAGCACACCGATATGCACACGGTAGTCGTCGATGGGCCCCGCAGCATCCGGGTTGACACCCGCCCCGACCCGGTGCTCCCGGGTCCCGACGCAGCGATCGTCGAGGTGACCGCCGCCGGAATCTGCGGCTCGGATCTGCACTTCTACGAGGCCGACTTCCCGATGCCCGACCCCATCGCCCTCGGCCACGAAGCCGTCGGCACGGTCGTGGACGCCGGGCCGCAGGTGCGCAACGTCAAGGTCGGCGATCAGGTCATGGTGTCGTCGGTCGCCGGCTGCGGGACCTGTGCGGGGTGCGCCACCCGCGATCCGGTCATGTGCCACTCCGGGTTTCAGATTTTCGGTGGCGGCGTGCTCGGCGGCGCTCAGGCCGATCTGCTCGCGGTGCCCGCCGCCGATTTTCAGCTGCTGAAGATGCCCGAGGGCATCAGCACCGAGCAGGCGCTGCTGCTCACCGACAATCTCGCCACCGGCTGGGCCGCGGCGCAGCGCGCCGACATTCCGTTCGGCGGGACCGTGGCGGTGATCGGCCTCGGAGCAGTCGGCCTGTGCTCGTTGCGCAGCGCGCTTTTTCAGGGCGCGGCAAACGTTTTCGCGGTTGACCAAGTCGACGGCCGGTTGCAGCGCGCCGCCGCGTGGGGCGCGACTCCCGTCAAAGCACCGGCGCTGCAGGAAATACTGGCCGCCACCGGCGGCCGCGGCGTCGACGCGGTGATCGACGCCGTCGCCACCGACGCATCGCTGACCGAGGCGCTCAACACCGTCCGGCCGGGCGGCACCGTCTCGGTCGTCGGTGTGCACGATATGAATCCGTTTCCGCTCAACGCCCTGGGCTGCCTGATCCGCAGCATCACGCTGCGCATGACCACGGCGCCGGTGCAGCGAACCTGGCCCGAATTGATCCCGCTGCTGCAGTCCGGCCGCCTCGATGTCGACGGCATCTTCACCACGACAATGCCTTTAGACGACGCGGCCAGGGGCTACGCGACCGCGGAATCGCGGTCCGGCGACGATGTGAAGATCCTGCTGAAGCCTTAAGACATCACCGGGTCGCCGTGATGTATTGGGACCGCATGAACTTGTCGATCTTGACGTCGACCTCCGGCGGGGTCATCCCGTAGCCGGCTTGTAAGTCGAGCGTGTTGCGGACGGGTTCGACCGCCCAGCCGTGGGCGGTCAGCCATTCCGCGGGGTCGGACTGCGGTTCGTACGTCAGGGCCGAAAAGTCGACGTTGCCCGACACGTTAACCCCGGGGTGATTCGCCTCCAGGGCCTGGAGTTGGTCGTGGTCCAGCCGCGAGCCCAACGCACCGATGGCGATCCGGCTGCCCGGCGCGCTGAGCCCGCTGATCCGGGTGAACAGGGCGTGTTGTGCCTCGTCGGTCAGGTAGGGCAACAACCCCTCGACAGACCAGGCGGTCGGGCTCTCGACGTCGAACCCGGCAGCCTCCAACGGCCGCGACCAGTCGGTGCGCAGATCGGCGGCGACCTCGATCCGCTGCGCCTTCGGCGTTGCCCCCTGCTGACTGAGCACACGCGACTTGAATTCGAGAACCTTCGGCAGATCGAGCTCGAAAACCCTTGTGCTGTCCGGCCATTCGATGCGGAAGGCCCGCGAATCCAGCCCGGCGGCGACGATCACCGCCTGCCGGATGCCCGCCTGGCCGGAGGCAACGAAGAAGTCGTCGAAAAATCGGGTCTGCACGCCATACAGCCGCGGGAAGGCCATCTCGTCCTCGGTGCTGCCCGGGTTGGCCAGCACCCCCGCCAGGTACGGGTCGCGCGAGGCGGCGATGAAGACTTGCGCATACTCGTCGCGCACCAACGGCTGCGGGCTGACGGCGTGCAGGGCGCGCCATCCCGCCACGAGCAGCGCGGTGTAGCCGACGCTGCTGACGATGTCCCAGGTGTCCTCGTCGGAGCGCAGCGATCCGAATTCAGGTGCCGTGCCCACGGTCGCCCTCCCGTCACGTCGGCCATGAATGGTCAGCTTTTCCCAACGTACCTGCGGGCGGCGTCAGAGTTCGAGAAGCACCGTGACCGGGCCGTCGTTCACCAACTCGACCTGCATGTCCGCGCCGAACTCTCCGGTCTGCACCTCGGCGCCCAACCCTCGCAGCGCTGCGGCGAACTCGGCCACCAGCGGCTCGGCCACCGCCCCGGGAGCGGCCGCATTCCACGAAGGCCGGCGGCCCTTGGCGGTGTCGGCGTACAGGGTGAACTGGCTGATGACCAGGATGGGCGCGCGGGTGTCGGCCGCGCACCGTTCCTCGGCGAGAATCCTGAGGTTCCAGAGCTTCTCGGCGAGCCGACGCGCGGTGTCGCGATCGTCGGTGTGGGTGATGCCGACGAATGCCAACAGCCCCTGGCCATCCGGTCGGATCGCGCCCACCACCGCGCCGTCGACCGACACCGTCGCCGACGAGACCCGTTGCACCAACACCCGCATGGGCCTCGATGGTGCCAGACCCGCCGCGACGAGGTGGGTACGCTCGACAGGGTGTCCGTGCTCGTCGCGTTTTCGGTCACCCCGATGGGGGTCGGCGAGGGTGTCGGCGAGATCGTCGCCGAGGCCGTCCGGGTGGTTCGCGAATCCGGCCTGCCCAACAAGACCGATGCGATGTTCACGGTGATCGAGGGCGACACGTGGGACGAAGTCATGGCGGTGGTGCAGCGCGCCGTCGAGGCCGTGGCCGCCCGTGCGCCTCGGGTCAGCACGGTGATCAAGGCCGACTGGCGAACCGGGGCCAGCGACGCCATGACGCGCAAGGTCGCCTCGGTCGAGCGCTACCTCTCCGAGAGCTAGCTCCGCACCGCTGCCCGAAACGCTTCCTGCGCCGCGTCGCCGTGCACGGCGAACACCACCTTGCGCAACGAGCCCGGTTGGTGCCGCCGCACCCTGTCGACCATCAGCCGGGCCGCCTCGTCGAGCGGGAAACCGCCGACACCGGTTCCGAAGGCCACCAGCGCCAGCGTGCGGCAACCGAGTTCGTCGGCCTTGCGCAAGGTCGAAGCCGTGGCGGCCCCGATGATCTCGGCCGACGTCGGGCCCCCGAGTTCCATGGTCGCCGCGTGGATGACGTACCGCGCCGGCATGTCACCCGCCGTGGTCTCTATCGCTTCGCCGAGCGCAATCGGCGCCTTCACGGTCGATTCGCGCTGCACCTCGGGCCCGCCCGCGCGCGAGATGGCCGCGGCGACGCCGCCGCCGTGCCGCAGCTGCGTGTTGGCGGCGTTGGCGATCGCGTCGACCTCGAGCGTGGTCACGTCGGCCTGAAGCACCTCTAACTCGATCATCGGCTCCAAGTCTCCCAAAACCGTCGCTGAAGTCCATGCGTAGGCTCATGCCGGTGAGCGCACGCGCAGGCATCGTTGTCACCGGAACCGAGGTCCTCACCGGACGCGTCCAAGACGCCAACGGCCCCTGGATCGCCGATCGCCTCCTGGAGCTGGGCGTCGAACTGGCGCACATCACGATCTGCGGCGACCGCCCCGCCGACATCGAAGCGCAGCTTCGGTTCCTCGCCGATCAGGGCGTCGACCTGATCGTCACCAGCGGCGGCCTGGGGCCCACGGCCGACGACATGACCGTCGAGGTGGTCTCGCGCTTCTGCGGACGCGAGCTGGTGTTGGACGCCGAGGTCGAAGAAAAGATCGCGAACATCCTCAAGAAGCTGATGGGGCGCAACCCCGCGTTCCAATCCGCCTTGGATCCCGGCACTTTCGAGTCGCTGCGGGCCGCCAACCGCAAACAGGCCATGGTCCCGGCCGGCGCGCAGGTGCTCGACCCGGTCGGCACCGCACCCGGCGTCGTGGTGCCCGGCAAACCGACGGTGATCGTGCTCCCGGGGCCGCCGCGCGAGCTGCAGCCGATGTGGCACACGGCCATCCAGACACCGGCGGCGCAGGACGCGATCGTCGGCCGCACCATCTATCGGCAGGAGATGCTGCGGATGTTCGGACTGCCCGAATCGGGGCTGGCCGAGACCCTGCGCGACGCCGAAAAAGCCGTGCCCGGCTTCGACCGGCTCGAGATCACCACCTGCCTGCGGCGCGGGGAGATCGAAATGGTCACCCGCTACGAGCCGGACGCCGCCGACTCGTACGCGCAACTGACCAAGCTGCTGCGCGAGCGGCACGGGCATCAGCTCTACTCCGAGGACGGCTCGCGTGTCGACGATCTGGTTGCGCAGCTTCTCGCCGGGCACCGGATCGCGACCGCGGAGTCGTGCACCGCGGGACTGCTGGCGGCGCGGCTGACCGACCGGCCCGGATCGTCAAATTATGTGGCCGGCGGGGTGGTGTCGTACTCCAACGAGGCCAAAGCGGAGTTGCTCGGCGTCGATCCGGCGCTGATCGAAGCGCATGGTGCGGTGTCCGAGCCGGTGGCCGAGGCCATGGCCGCTGGCGCGCTGCAGCGCTTCGGCGCCGACACCGCAGTCGCGATCACCGGGATCGCCGGGCCGGGCGGGGGCACCGAAGAAAAGCCGGTGGGGACGGTCTGCTTCAGCGTGCAGGCCGCCGGCCGGACCGATACCCGCACCCTGCGCCTTCCCGGCAACCGGTCCGATATCCGGGAACGCTCGACGACGGTGGCCATGCACCTGCTGCGGCGCCTGCTGGGCGACGCGAATTAGCTATTGCGCCACTTCCGTTGCGAGGAAAGCACTTTCCGTCGTGCCGAAGCGGATTCCCGTCGCGTCCTTCCCGATCAGCGTCAGGACCACGACCGCGGCCAGTACCGGCACGATGGTCGCAGCCAACGCGAACGGGTAGCCGTGGGATTCGGCGAGACGTTCCTGGATCGGCAAATTGAACGCCGCCAACAGGTTTCCGAGTTGGTAGGTCACCCCGGGGTAGAGGCCGCGGATGGCGTCCGGTGACATCTCGGTGAGGTGGGCGGGAATGACGCCCCAGGCGCCCTGAACGAAGAGCTGCATCAAAAACGAACCCAGGCACAGCATGGCAGCGCTGCGTGAGTATGCGAACAGCGGCACGATCGGCAGCGCCAAAATCGCACAGAAGACGACCGTGTAACGCCGACTCAATCGTTGCGACAACGTTCCGAAGACGAGGCCTCCAATGATGGCGCCGACGTTGTAGACCACCACGATCCACTTGACCGTCGCGCTGGACAGGTCGGCGCCCTGATTGGTGTGGGCGCCCAGGAAGGTGGGGTAAACGTCCTGCGTGCCGTGGCTCATCCAGTTGAACGCTGTCATCAGCAGCGCCAGGTAGATGAAGCGCCGGATGATCGCGCCGTTGCGCAGCACGTCGCGGATTCTGGTGCTGGTGAGCTTCGTCCGGTCTTGCGCGGCCTCCCACACCTCGGATTCCTCGACCCGGTAGCGAATGATCAAACTGATCAGGGCGGGGACGATGCTCAGGCCGAACAACCAGCGCCACGACAGTCCGAGCCAATCCATCACCACCAGCGAGGCGACGCTCGCCAGCAGGTAGCCGAACGCGTAGCCCTCTTGCAGCAGCCCGGAGAAGAATCCGCGTCGCTCGACTGGAACCTTCTCCATGGCAAGCGCGGCGCCGAGTCCCCATTCACCGCCCATGCCGATGCCGTAGAGCAGGCGCAAAATCACCAGCACGGTGAAGTTGGGCGCAAACGCGCACAAAAAGCCGACGACGGAATAGAACATGACGTCGACCATCAGCGGCAGCCGCCGGCCGACGCGGTCGGCCCACAGCCCGAACAGCAACGCGCCGACCGGGCGCATGATCAGGGTGGCCGTGGTGACGAACGCGACCTCGGCCTTGCTGTGGTGGAACGTCTTTGCGATGTCGGCGTAGACGAGAACCACGATGAAGTAGTCGAAGGCGTCCATCGTCCAGCCCAGCAAGGCGGCGACGAAGGAGTTTCGCTGATCGGCGGTCAACTTCTGTCGAGGACGGTGTGTGGTCACGTCAGCATCGTGGCCTACCGAGCGCGCCCGCGCGACCTGTTTCGCCGCGCACCGTGCCGGAGTAAGTTTCGGAGACATGCGGATCATCGACGCCGACGGCCATGTCGCCGAAAATTCTTCACTGGCAGTCGAAGCGATCAAGCGCTGGCCGGACCACGTCAGGCCCAGCACACGCGGGCTCGGGTTGACGCTCGAAGGCCGCAACTACCCGGAGGACCGCGGACCCGGTGCGGGGTGTCCGCCCGAACACGGGATCAGCAAGGCACCCGATATCAACTGCCGGTCGGCCGAAGGCGTGCTGGGTGACGCCGACCGCGATCACATCGACACGATGGTGCTCTATCCCAGCCTGGGCCTGTGCGCGCCGAGTCTCGAGGATCCCGAATTCGCCGCCGGATTCGCCCGGCTCTACAACGAGTGGATCGCCGAGTACTGCGTGGCCTCGGGCGGACGACTCCGAGGCGTCGCGGTGACTCCGATCGAGCATGGCCGACTGGCGATCGACGTCATGACCGAAGCCAAAGACCTTGGGCTGGTGGCGACTTTGGTGCCGCCCGCGCTCAAGTCGCGCAACCTCGACCATCCCGACCTCGATGCGTTCTATGCCGCCGCCGTCGAGCTGCAGATGCCGCTGGGCGTGCATGGCGCCCCCGGCGTCCATCTGCCCAAGATCGGCGTGGACCGTTTCACGAATTACATTCAGGTGCACTGCATCAGCTTTCCGTTCGACCAAATGACCGCGATGACCGCGATGGTCTCCGGCGGCGTGTTCGAGCGCCACCCGGAGTTGCGGGTGGCCTTCCTCGAGGCGGGCGCGGGCTGGGTTCCGTTCTTTATCGACCGGCTGCACGAGCATTACGAGAAGCGCGGCGACTGGGTGGAGCATGGCTGGCGTCGCGATCCGCACGACTATCTGGCCGCGGGCAACATCTGGGTGACGTGTGAACCGGAGGAACCGATTCTGCCTGGCGTGATCGATGTGCTCGGCGCCGATTTCATCATGTTCGCCAGCGACTACCCGCACTGGGACGGCGAGTGGCCGGAAAGCACCAAGCACCTTCGCACCCGCGCCGACATCAGCGAGGAGGCCCGGGAGAAGATCGGCGGGCGCAACGCGCAACGTTTCTACAACCTGAACTAGCGGCGACCTACGAAGTGTCATGCGGCCCCGTGATTGTCGGCTTCGTCGTCGTCGTCGGCGCGCAGGAGTTTTTCGGGGTGGTGGTAGGTGTTGGTGTGGGGTTGGCCGCGGTCGAGGTGGGGTGGTGGGATCCATTCGGTTTCGCCTTTGGCGTTTTTGCGGGTGCTCCAGCCGCCGGGTTGGAGCATGCGGTGATGGGGGCCGCAGGCGAAGGTGAGGTCGTTGATGTCGGTGGTGTGGCACTTGCTGTAGTCGGTGACGTGGTGGACTTCGCAGTAGTAGCCCTTGGTGCCGCAGCCCGGTGCCGTGCAGCCACGGGCCATGGCGTACAACACGATTCGCTGCCCGGGTGAGGCCAGCCGTTTGGTGTGATACAGGGCCAGGGCCTTGCCTTTGTCGAAGATCGCCAGGTAGTGGTTGGCGTGGCGGCCCAGGCGGATCACATCACTCATCGGCAAAATCGTGCCCCCACCGGTCAAGCCGCGCCCGGCGGCGGCCTGCAGTTCGGCCAATGTGGTGGTGACGATGATGGAGGCCGGTAACCCGTTGTGCTGGCCCAACTTCCCGGAGGCCAACAGCGCGCGCAGCGCGGCCAGCAGGGCGTCGTGGCCGCGTTGGGCGCGCGAGCGGGTGTCGGCATCGATGGCGGCTTGGCTGGGCGTGCCATCCACACAGGGGGTCTGGTCGCCGGGGTTGCACATGCCCGGGGCACCCAGTTTGGCCTCCACGGCTTCCAGGGTGGCGCGCAGTTCTGGCGAAATCAGGCCCCGCAACGGCGACATGCCGTCAGCTTGTTGGTTACCCAGGATCAGGCCGCGCTGGCGGGACCGGTCCTCATCGGTGAAGATGCCATCGGGATTGAGGCAGTCTTGCAGGGTGTGGGCCAGGCCGTCGAGTTCGTCGGGCCGGTGATAGGCGGCGTGACCGGCCAGGTCGGCTTCGACGCGTTGGCGGGTGGCCTGGTCGATCCAGCCGGGCAGGCGGTGGTGAAAGCGGCGGATCACCACGACGTGGCCGGCGCCGAGTTCGCCGCGGCGTTGGGCGGCGGCGGTGGCGGCCAGGACCGGCGGTAAGGGTTCACCGGTCAGGCCATGGCGTTGACCTAGATCGGCGGCCTCTTGGATGCGCCGGCGGGCCTCGTTGGGGCTGATCCGCGTCCGGTCGGCGATCGCCTGATCCAGCTTTCCGCCGAGTTCTTCGATGCTGGCTTGGCGGGCAAGGTGATTGATCAACTGATGCTCGGGGACGGGCAGGCGCCGGCGCACGCGTTCGCAGCGCTCCAACAGCGCCAGACACTCTCGGGGGGCCAACGCATCAAAGCACAACGCCCCGACGCCATCGAGCGCGGCATCCAGGGCAGCAAAGGCCGCGCTGATCGCGTCGCGATCGATGATGCCGCCCGAACTCATAGGAGCGAAACTATCGAGGCCCACCGACAAAAGCCCCCGCATTGTGACCACTGAAACCACCGTGACACAAGAGATTTCGCTATCCGTTTCCGATATCCGTAATCATGCGCGAGTGAAACGCGAGCACCGGCGAGCGAAGCCGGGCGCCCCGTCAGAAACTAAGCCGCGCCGATTTAGTTACTTTTCCGGCCGCCCGGGTGGCAGGATTTACGGGCATGGGCCCATTTTTGGTGCGCGCCGCACTGACCGGTTTTGCGTTGTGGATCGTCACCCTGTTCGTGCACGGCCTGAACTTCGTGGGCGGCAGCACGAGGCTGGAGCGCCTCGGCATCATCTTCGTCGTCGCCGTGATCTTCGGTCTGGTCAACGCATTCATCAAGCCGATCGTGCAGATCTTGTCGATCCCGCTCTACATCCTGACGCTCGGCTTGTTCCACGTCGTCATCAACGCGCTGATGCTCTGGATCACCGCGTGGATTACCGAGCACACCACCCACTGGGGGCTGCAGATCGACCACTTTTGGTGGACCGCCATTTGGGCGGCGATCGTCTTGTCGATCGTCAGTTGGTTGCTGTCCTTGATCATTCGCCGCACCGGCGCCTGAAATCAGCGGCCGCCGACCAGGCTCAGCACGTCTTGCGCGCAGCCCCAGGACAGGGTGACGCCGTTGCTGCTGTGACCGTAATTGTGGATGCAGCGCGCCCGCCCCAGGGCCTCGGCTTCCACGCGGACCGACGGACGGTCGGGGCGCAGGCCGGTGATCACCTCGATCACGTCGGCCTCGTTGAGCCGTGGCTCGATTCGTCGGCAGCGCCGCAGGATGCGTTGGGTCACCTCGGGTTCCGCAGTCGTGTCCCAGCGACCGGGGATGCTGATTCCGCCGCACACCACCCGGTGTGGATGCGGAAAGTAGCACGTCCACTCGGGGCCTTCGTTGAGTTCCAGAAACAGTTGCCGCAGACCGGGGTTGGTGAGCACCACGTGCTGACCGAAGAGCGGCCGCACAGTGTGGTCGCCGATGAGCGTGTCCGCGCCCAAGCCGGTGCAGTTGACGACGATCTCGGCTGCGTCGGCGGCCTCGGCCAGGGATCGGACGGGACGTTCTTCGATCTCGCAGCCGGCGGCCGCGAGCCGCCGGGTCAGGTAGTCGAGATAGTGCGGCATGTCGATCATCGGCACGGTGGCGCGAAACCCGGTTTTGAAACCCGCCGGGACGTCGGCCGGGTCGGCCGGTCGCAGGTCGGGGATCAGCGAAGCCGCCGACGACATCGCCTCGGCGGCGGTCAGTTCGCCGACAGCCAGCGCGGGCGCCAGCAACACACCCGAATCGGGATCCCGGGCTAGATCGCGGAACACCTGCAGCGAGTGCTCGGTCCACCGCAGCGTCTCGCCCGCGCGTTCCGCGGGGCGTGGGGGAGCCCAGACGGCGCCCGCCACCGCCGAGGTCGTCTGCGTCG
Source organism: Mycobacterium marseillense (assembly GCF_010731675.1). Lineage (NCBI taxonomy): Bacteria > Bacillati > Actinomycetota > Actinomycetes > Mycobacteriales > Mycobacteriaceae > Mycobacterium > Mycobacterium marseillense. The sequence continues at coordinate 918,940 of NZ_AP022584.1, read as the reverse complement.
GCATCGTGTCCGCCCATACCCGCACCGGCCAGCCCGCCTCGGCCAGGCAGATGGCCGACGTCAATCCGCTGACGCCGGCGCCGACCACGACGACCTGCTGCGTACTGGCCACGGCGTGGCGGGCCGATCTAGGAATGCGCGGCTTGCGGGGCTACCGGGGTCGCGGGCGCGGCCGCCGGCGCCTGCGGGGCTACCGGGGTCGCGGGCGCGGCCGCCGGCGCCTGCGGGGCTACCGGGGTCGCGGGCGCGGCCGCCGGCGCCTGCGGGGCGGCCGGGGCAGCGGGCGCGGCCGGAGCAGCGGGCGCGGCCGCGCCGGGTGCAGGTGCCGGTGCTTGCGGAGCGGGCGAGGGTTGTGCGGGGCGCTGCGCGTTCCCGCCCAACAACCCGTTGAGGATGCCGAGCGTGCCCTGCACGCCCGCGGGCGGCGTTTGTGAGGGCGGAACCGCGTCCGGAGTCAGTTGCCAGGGCTGGCAGCCCGACGTCTTGAAGGATTTGTCACCCGGGTCGATCTGAACGACCTGCGCCTTTTTGGTCATGGCGTTGTCGATGAGCGCGCCGTCGGGGTTGCTGGTCCGTTTCCAGTAGCACGTGCCGTTGTCGACGGGGCCGCCGGAGCTGTAGATGCCCGGGGCGATGTCGGTCCCCACGGCGTAGATGCCGTCCTTGTCGATGGTGGTTTTCGGCCCTGGCGGAGCGGGTGCCGGCGGCGCCCCGGGGGACGCTGCGGGCGCCGGTGCCGCCGGAGGGGCTGGTGCTGGTGCTGGTGCTGGTGCCGGTGCCGGTGCCGGCGACGCGGCCGGTGCCGGCGACGCGGCGGGGCCCGGCGCGGGTCCCCGTGTCTCGTCCGGATCGGCGCTGGCAACGACGGTCGACGCGGCCCACCCCGCGGCCATCAAACCCGCGGCAGCCACACGTGCCGCAGTAGCTACTCCACCCATAGAAATCGAGGGTACCGGGGCCAAGTGCCTAATTCATGTCGTTGTGAAATGGGCCGGGCAGCAAAAAACGCCTAGACGAGCCGCCGGACCTTGCCCGCGTGACCAAGCGCGTGTTCGTACGTCGCGAGGTTGTCGCGGGAGATTTTCGCGTATACCGGGCGCTCGAGGAAGAAGCGCAGCACCGGGTTGTAGGCGCGATACGTCTCGTGGAACGTCAGCACGGTGGTTCCGTCGGGCTGCTCCTCGAGCTGGTGATACCCCTCGGCGCGCGACCACAGCGGGGCGCCGACGGCCACGTAACGCGACAGCTTGTTGAGCTCGGCTTCGGTCACGGTTTCCCAGGAACGCGCCCGGCCGCGGGTCAGCAGGTATTTGGGCACTTCGAAGACGCAGGTGCGGACCAGGCCCTCGCCGGCTTCATTGCCCTCGTTGAGGATTTCCATGCTCCCGGTCGGCCACGTGAGAATCCGAGGGCGCGGGGCGTTCGGCGGTGCCGGTGGATGCAGCACCCGCCAGACTTTCCGCGGCGGAGCGTCGATGTGGAATCGCACGGTGTAGGACTGCATCAGCTTTGTTCCCAGCCATCCCAGAAGGTGATGGTCGCCGCCGGTGGCCGGGCGGCCGGTCGGAAGTCGGTGCCGATCGTGTACGCGACGGGAAACAGCGCGGCCTGCGTGACGGTGTCGGGAATGCCGAGCAACTCGGCCACCTCCCGCTCCTTGAACAGATGCATCGTCGTCCAGACCGATCCCAACCCGCGCGAGCGCAAGGCCAGCAGAAAGCTCCAGCCGGCCGGGATGATCGACGCCCACGCCGCTGCGGCGATGCCCGGTTCCGCGGTGTCGATGCGCTGGTTGAGGCAGGGGATGACGTGCACCGGGACCTGCCCCAGCGTTTCGGTCAGGCTCATCGCGCTCCGGTACACCCGCTGCGTCTGCGGATCCGTCGCGTTGTCGGCCGCGTACGCCAGGTACTGGGCACCGATGCTGCGATAGATCTCGGCGATGGCCGCGCGTTTGTCCGGGTCGGTGATCACCAGCCAACGCCAGTCCTGCGTGTTGCTCGCCGTGGGCGCCTGCATCGCCAGCTGGATGCACTCCAGGATCACCTCGCGGCTGACCGGCCGGGTCAGGTCGAGCCGTTTGCGCACCGATCGGGTGGTGCTCAGCAGTTCGTCGACGGTGGCGATGTCCATGGGATCCTTACGTGTCGGCGAATCCTGCCGGGCAAATGCGGTATCGAGCTGAGCAAACCAGACCCTGAGCTCGACTGTCTAGGTCCCGGCGGCGCGGTTGAGGATGCGCGCCGCCTCGGCGACCATGTCGGCGACGATGTCGGCGGCGGGACGGACGTCGCGGACGCGTCCCACGCTTTCACCGGTCAGAATGGCCGCGGTATCGAAATCCTCTGTAGCTACGGACTTTTCGTAGTCGGCGACGGCCTGGGGCAGCTGGGCCGACAGCTCGGCCTCGTGACCGTGCCAGGTGTCGAGGAACGCGTTACCGAGCGCCCGCGCGTCATATCCGGCGGGCCAATCGAGGCGGCGCACAACGTCATAAACGCGGGTGCGCACGGTGTCGTCGCCGCCGGCCGCCACGGCGCGCCGCTGCGCGCGCGGTGACACCAATGCCTCCGGCGATGCCCACAACCTGGTCCCCACGACCGCGCCGTCAGCGCCCAGCGCCAGCGCGGCCGCCAACCCACGACCATCGCCGACGCCGCCGGCGGCCGCCACCAACGTGCCGGGCGAGCGCTCGGCCACGAGATCGACCACGTCGGGCACCAACGTGAAGGTCGCCCGCCCGCGCATTCCGTGGCCGCCCGCTTCGCTGCCCTGCGCCACGATGACCTCCGCGCCGGCATCCACGGCCCGGCGCGCCTGGTCGAGGTTTTGCACCTGGGCGGTGAGCGGGACGCCGGCCGCGTGGATGCGATCGGCAAACGGCCGTAAGTCACCGAAGGACAACATGATCGTCGCCGGCTGTCGGTCCAGCGCGAGGTCGAGCACATGCGGGTTGCGGGCCAGGCTCCAAGTGATGAACCCGCACCCGATCCGGGCGCCGTTGGCGCGGTCGAATTCGCGCTGCACCCATTCGGCATCGCCATAGCCGCCGCCAAGCAGTCCCAGGCCGCCAGCTCTGGTCACTGCCGCCGCCAGCCGGCCCCCGGAGACCAGGGCCATCGGCGCGAGCAGGACGGGGTGCTCGATATCGAAGAACTCCGTCAGACGCGTGGGCAATGGCATGGTGTTACTCACTTCGGGTGGGAACGCGGGTCGGGCAGCTACTGCAACCGAGGTTAGGGCCGCGAAAATCCCTCGATTGTTCAGGCAAGCCGCGCCAGGCCGGTGCGCACCAGATCAAGGCTTGCGGCGACGTCGGCGCCGAGGTCGCCCGCGCAACCGTTGCGGCCCCAATTCTCCACCGCCGCAACGAGCGCCGAGGCCAGCGCGGAGCCGGCGACCTCGGCGGCCAGGTCGATGTCCGCCACCTCCGGATTGCGCTTCCGGACGAAGTCGGTGAGCACGCCGGCGAATGAGGACTGCACCACCCGTAGGTGACCGGCGATCCGCTCGGCGCTGATCAACTCCGTGCGCGCGGTGGCCGCCTGGCGAACCACTTCGAGGTCGTGTGGGAATGCGGCGACGCTCGCCAGCACCGCATCGAACAACGACTCCGACGGCGGGCGTTGCGCGAGCGCCTCGGCCAGCCATTCCAGCTGCGTCTCGTAGTCCTGGAACAGGACGGCTTCCTTGGTGGGGAAGTGGCGGAAGAAGGTGCGCTCGGTGACGCCGGCCTCGCGCGCCAGCTCGGTGACGGTGACATTCGCAAAACCCTTGCGGGCGAAGCTCTTCAACGCCGCGCGGCGAAGCGCCTCATGCGTCGATCGTCGTCGTTGTTCATGACGGTTGCCCGGGGCGCTCATCTCAGGGAGATCGTAGCCCAGCCGAAGTGGTCAACACTGACATCTTCCCATTATGTCAGTACTGACATATTCTGCATTCGGGTAACCCGATGGAGGCGAGGAGCATGAGCACAACGGATTACGACGCGATCGTGGTGGGGGCCGGGCATAACGGGCTGACCGCGGCAGCCATCCTGCAACGCGCGGGCCTGCGCACGGTCTGCCTGGAAGCCAACACCTATGCGGGGGGCATGGCGGCGACGGTCGAATTGATCGACGGCTTCCGATACGAGATCGCCGGTTCGGTGCAGTTCCCCATGGCAAGCCAGCTCACCAAAGACCTTGGCCTCGACACGCTCCCGGCGGTGGAGCCCGAGGTGATGTCGATCAACATCGGCGAACGCGGCGAAGAGCCGATGATCTTCTATCGCGACCCGATGCAACTGATGACGCACCT